>UQMU01000027.1 GCA_900542305.1 uncultured Collinsella sp.
AAAGAGAAGAGGCGGGGCATGCCCCGCCTCTTACACCACATCTCTGCGCGCTACCCACACAGAAGCATGCTAACGGGCGTTTTGATTAATTTGAAGGCGTATAGAAGCCGCAAAGAGGTCATTTGAGGCGGTTTTGGCTGCTACTAAAAATGTAACAGTACTCATATTTGACCTTTTTTGGCCACAGGGTCCGGAAGGGGCTGTCAATCGGGCCCCAAGAGAGCTAATTCGAGTGCCGTGGACGAAAAAACGGGGGCGCAGGTTGTCCTGCGCCCCCGTTCTCGGGCGTTATTCGCTCCTTGCGGCCGAATTTACGCCGCCTCGTCGAACTGCGAGTTGTATAGGTCGGCGTAGAAACCGCCCTGGGCGAGCAACTCGTCGTGCGTGCCCTTCTCGACGATGTCGCCGTCGCGAATCACCAAGATCACGTCGGCGTTGCGGATCGTGGACAGGCGGTGCGCGATAACAAAGCTGGTACGGCCCTGCATCAGCGCATCCATGGCACGCTGAATAAGCTCCTCGGTACGGGTATCGACGTTGGAAGTCGCCTCGTCCAAAATCAGCGCCGGACGGTCGGCCAAAATGGCGCGGGCGATGGTCACGAGCTGGCGCTGACCCTGCGATAGGTTAGTGCCCTCCTCGTTGATCATGAAATCGTAGCCGCCGGCGAGCGTATGGATAAAGTGGTCGCAGCGTGCGGCGCGTGCAGCGGCCTCGACCTCGGCATCGCTTGCATCGGGGCGTCCGTAGCGGATGTTCTCGCGGATGGTGCCGTTAAACAGCCAGGTGTCCTGCAGCACCATGGCAAACTCGCCGCGCAGCGCCGCGCGGTCCCAGTCGCGCACGTCGACGCCCTCGACGCGCAGCGAACCGCCGTCCACGTCGTAAAAGCGCTGCAGCAGCTTAATGAGCGTGGTCTTGCCGGCGCCGGTGGGGCCGACGATGGCGATGGTCTGGCCGGGCTGCGCCTCGCAGCTAAAGTCGTGGATGATGGTCTTGTCGGGCGTGTAGCCAAACTTGACATGGTCAAACTCCACGTGGCCGGGGCGCTTCTCGGGAATCTGCGCGTCGGCCTTCTGCTCCTCCTCGGGCGCGGCCAGGAACTCAAAGACACGCTCGGTGGCAGCTGCCATCGACTGCATCGTGTTGCTCACGTTGCCCAGCTGCTGCACGGGTTGCGTAAAGTTGCGAACGTATTGGATAAAGCTCTGAATGTCGCCGGGCGTGGCATTGCCGGTCAGCGCGAGCTGCGCGCCCACCACGACGACGCCCACGTAGCCCATGTTACCCACCAAGCTCATAAGCGGCATCATCAGGCCCGACAGGAACTGCGAGCGCCAGCCGCTAATAAAGAGACGGTCGTTTTGGCGGTCGAACTCCTCGATCGAAGCCTCGGCGCGGTCAAACACCTGAATGACGTTCTGGCCGGCAAAATCCTCCTCGATAATGCCGTTGACGGTGCCCAGGACCTGCTGCTGCTCGCGGAAGTACGGCTGCGAGAAGTGAATCATCACCATCAAGATAATCGCGGCGGCCGGCAGCGTGAGCACGGTGACGCCGGTGAGCGGCAGGCTGATCGACAGCATCATGACGAGCACGCCGATAATCTGCGTCACCGACGTGATGAGCTGCGTCACGCTCTGGTTGAGCGACTGGCCGAGCGTATCGACGTCGTTGGTGATGCGACTGAGCACGTCGCCCTTGCTGTGTCCGTTAAAGTAGCTCATCGGAACGACGGCGATCTTGGCGGCGATCTCCTTGCGCATGCGATAGCAGATCTTTTGCGTGACGCCGGTCATGAGCCAGCCCTGGATGAGGCTGCAAACAGAGCTCGCCAGATACAGGCAGAGCAAAAAGCCGAGCGTCTTGGCAATCCAGGCAAAGTCGACATCGCCGGTGCCGTTGACCTTGGCAACTAAGCCCTCGAACAGTTTGGTGGTAACCTGACCGAGCACCTTGGGCCCCACAATGTTAAAGATGACCGAGCACACGGCAAAGGCGACGGCGGCAAACACGGCAATCTTGTGCTGGCCGATATAGCCGAGCAGCTGCCTCATGGTGCCCTTAAAGTCCTTGGCCTTTTCGCCACGACGCATGCCGCCCATGCGGCCCATGGGACCACGCTGGCGGGTGGGCTTGGGAATCTGAGTCTTGGTCTCGTCTGCCATTAGCGCTCGCCTCCTTCCATGACGGCTGCAATTTCTTCTTGGGTAAGCCCCAGCTCCTCGGCGGAAAGCTGCGACTGTGCGATTTCCAGGTACGCCGGGCAGCTGCGTAGCAGCTCCTCGTGCGTGCCGGTGCCCACTACGTGGCCGTCATCGAGCACGATGATCTGGTCGGCGTGCATGATGGTCGCGATGCGCTGGGCCACGACCACGAGTGCGGCGTCGGTAACGTTTTTGGCCAGCTCCTCGCGCAGGCGCGCGTCGGTCTTGTAGTCGAGGGCGCTAAACGAGTCATCGAACACCACGACCTCGGGCTTTTTGGCCAATGCGCGGGCGATGGCCAAGCGCTGGCGCTGACCGCCCGAGACATTGGAGCCTCCCTGGCTGATGGGGGAGTCGTAGCCGCCCTCGCGCTCGGCGATAAAGTCCTCGGCTTGTGCGATGCGCGCTGCTTGGTGCATGTCATCATCGCTCACCATGTCGCCGGCAAACTTGAGGTTGCTCTCGACGGTACCCGAGAACAGGCGACCCTGCTGCGGAATATAACCGATGCGGCGGCGCAGCTCGGAAAGGGTCATGTCGCGCACATCGATGCCGTCGAGCGAAATGCTGCCGCCCGTGACGTCGTACAGGCGCGGAATCAGCTGCACAAGTGTGGACTTGCCCGAGCCCGTGGAACCAATGATGCCGAGCATCTGACCGGCGTGCGTGGTGAAGTTTACGCCGCTGATGACGTCGGCGCGGGCATCGGGATACTGGAAGCTCACGTCGCGGAAGGTGAGCTCACCGCGCGGCGCGCTGGCCGCGGGCAGTTTGGGCGAGACAGGGTCGTTGATGCTGGTGGGGCAAGTGATGACCTCTTCCACGCGCTCGGCTGCGACCTCGGCGCGGGGCAGGATAACCGAAACCATGGTGAGGATCATAAACGCCATGACGATCTGCATGGTGTAGGAGATAAACGCCATCATGTTGCCGACCTGCATCACGCCGTCGGACACGCCCTGCGCGCCAAACCAGACGATAAGTACGGTGATGCAGTTCATGACGAGCATCATGAGCGGCATCATAAAGCTCATGGCGCGGTTGGTGTAGAGCTGCGTGGTCATCAGGTCGAGTGATGCCTTGTCAAAACGTTCGAGCTCATGCTCCTCGCGGTTGAACGAGCGGATGGGCATAAGGCCGTCGAGCAGCTCACGGGCGGTAAGGTTCACGCGGTCAACAAAGCTCTGCATCTTTTTGAACTTGGGCATGGTGAGGCCCATGAGCACGCCGACGACAGCCGAAACCGCGATGATGGCCACAGCGATGGTCCACTCCAGGCCGGTATGGTTGGCCAGGACGCGCATGACGGCGACGATGCCCATGACGGGAGCCATCAGGCACATGCGGATAAACAGGGTTGCGGCCATCTGGATCTGCTGAATATCGTTGGTGCAGCGGGTGATGAGCGAGGCCTGGCTAAACTTGCCCACCTCGGCCGGCGAGAAGTGCATAACCTTGTTGAAGGTCTCGCGGCGCAGGTCGCGGGCGATGGAGCAGGCGGTGCGCGAAGCCACGGCGCCGGTCAGGATGGTGGCGACCAGCGACACCAGACACAGACCAAACATCGTGGTCGCCATGCGGCCCAGGTAGGCGTTCTGCACGTCAGCGGGGTCGATGCCCTGTGCCTTGTACTCGTCCTGCACGTAGCTCACGGCGCGCTGGGTGACGATGGAGCCCGACATGGAGCCCATTTTGTCAGCCATATCGTTGGCGCCCTCGACGAGCTTGCCCTGATCGATAAGACCGCCTTCAACGCCTAGGCGCAGGCTCTTCATGGTGATCTTACCGCCGTCGGCGTCGATCTGCTTTTGCATGCTCTGCGCGGCTGCGGCCTTCTGCTGCATCTCGGCGAGCTGCTCGGGCGTCATCGCTGCCATCTGCTCGGGGGTGGGCATGGCCTGAGCGGCGCCGCCATCGCTTGCCTCGGTGGATGCGCCGGTCATGTCGCCCATGGAGTCGGCGTCAATACCCTGGTTGAGCGAAAGGACGACGGTCTCGGGCAGACTCATGATATCGGCGAGCTTGCTGCCGTCGGCGCGCTCATCCTCGGTTCCCTTGTACGTGCGAATCCCGTTTTTGTCTGCCTTGCCAAACGCAGCTTCTACCGTCTTGGCGTCCTTGGCGCTCATAAAGAGTTCGAGGTCGTCGAGCGATTCGGCGCGGATGGTGTCGGGTACGGGCGACGCGATGCCGCCTTGCTGCACACCCACGTCGACGATGTCGCTCATATAGGTAGGCAGCGCCAGATCGGCGTTGCAGCTGATTACGATAAGTACGATAGCTGCGAACAGTGCCAGGATATGTTTTTTAAAGAGCTTGAGAATCCTCACTCGGCATCTCTCCTTTCTTGATTGCGGTCGATAATTTCGTTGGCACGTCTAAGAAGGCGCACCATCTCTTGGGTATCTGTTTCGCCAAGCTGCTCGAGGAAGGCCGCGGTGCGGTCCTCGAATTCCCGACGTTTGATTTCGATAACCTGGAATCCTTTGTCGGTCACCGTGACGTGTACGCGACGACGGTCGGTCTTTGAGTGCTCGCGCTCGACCCAGCCCTTGGCTTCGAGAGCGCGTAGGATATTGGCGATGCGGGCACTCGAGACCCAGGCGCGATCAGCGAGTTCGCTCGGCGTGAGCGAACCGCCGGCGAGTATGAGGGCGCGCATGACGGCCATCTCGCCGCCGAGGGCTTTGTCCGCAAAGCGCGAAATGCGCTGATGCATGCTGCCGAACTCGGTAAGGAGCTGGCGCCCAAGTTCACGGAAATCGGTATCTTCCACCGAAAACCCCTAACACTAGAAACTATTTTCGGTGAAAGATGATACCCCCATACGCGGGCCTCATACAGTGGGCAATATTAAGAGCTCATTAAGACTTAAAATAATTCAATTGCTGAAGCGTTTTAAAGAACTATTATGCCCGCGGTTAGGCGAGGGGTTGTCACCACCATGACGACTGGGACTCATATAATCGCCACGTGCGATGCTCCAACTTCCCGCAAGGAGACACCTTACATAAAGGGGGATGGAGTCATGGCATTTGACTTCACGGGCAAGACCGCGATTGTCACGGGCGGCACTCAGGGCATTGGCCTCGAGATCGCCAAGGGCATCGTCGCGGGCGGCGGACATGTCGCGCTCATCGCAAGGAACGCTGCTAAGGGCGAGGCCGCAGTGGCCGAGCTTGGCGAGGGCAACAAGTTCTATCAGCTCGATGTCGCCGATGCGCCCAAGGCGCGCGAGACCGTCGAGCAGATTTTTACGGACCTGCCGCAAACCAACATCTTGATTAACTGCGCTGGCGTCATCAGCACCAAGAAGTTCGACGAGATCGATGACACCGAGTGGCGCCGCACTATCGATATCAACCTCAACGGTACCTTCACTATGATGAACGCCGTGTACCCGCACTTTAAGGCGGCGCATGCCGGCACTATCGTCAACGTGAGCTCCGTTGCTGGCAAGATCGGCGGCGGCCTGCTTGGCACCGCTGCCTACGCGAGCTCCAAGGCCGGTGTCAACGGCCTTACCAAGGCGGTCGCCAAGGAGGGCGGCAAGTTTGGCGTTCGCTGCAACGCCGTGTGCCCGTCGCTCACGTTGACCGATATGACCTCGATTCTCTCTGACGAGAACTCTCAGCGCATCATCAACGGTATTCCTCTGGGCCGCGCTGCCCAGGCCAGCGAGCCTGCGCAGATGGTGCTGTTCTTCGCTTCCGACCTCGCCAGCTTCGTGAACGGCGAGATCGGCGACTGCGACGGCGGCATCGTCCTGGACGGGTAATACCCCACGACGATTATTCGGCGACGGCTCCTGCGACTCGGGACCGTCGCCTTCTTTCTGATATAGGCGCGTGCGGCTACGATTCGCATGCATCCAAAGGAGATATATATGAGTGAATCGACTGCGGTGGAGGCGCCGGCGGCAAAGGAGCCGTTCTTTAAGATGTCCTCCATCCCGGGTGCCAATATTTTGGTGCCGCTTTTGCTGGGCTGCCTGCTCAACACGCTATTCCCCGACCTGTTCAAAACGCTCGGCAGCTTTACGCTTGGTATGACCCAGCAGGGCGCAGGCCCGCTCGTGGGCGCTTTTTTGCTCATCGTCGGTACGACGATTTCGTTTAAGAGTGCTCCTGCCGCCGCTGCACGCGGCGCCATCATCATCGCCGTCAAGCAGATCGTGGTCGTTGCCGTGTCGCTGCTCATCCTTTATGTGTTCAACGACAACCTGTTTGGCATCTCTGCCATG
This sequence comes from uncultured Collinsella sp., assembly GCA_900542305.1. Lineage (GTDB taxonomy): Bacteria > Actinomycetota > Coriobacteriia > Coriobacteriales > Coriobacteriaceae > Collinsella. Next base: position 6,451 of record UQMU01000027.1, read on the forward strand.
GTGATGCTGGCGGCTTGCACCGGCGCCAACAACGCTATGTACGCTGGTCTGATGGGCACCATGGGCAATGAGGCCGAGCGTGGCGCCGTCGCCATCACCACGCTGGTTGTCGGCCCTCCGGTCACGATGATCGTGCTCGGCGCTGCCGGTCAGGCTCCGATCGGCTGGTCGCTTGTGGGCGCCATCCTGCCGATCGTCGTCGGCATTATTCTGGGCAACCTCTTCCCGAGCTTTAAGAAGATGATGGCACCGGCACTTTCCGCCATCATCGTGCTCGTCTTCTTTGCCATGGGCTCGACCATGACCTTTGGCCAGCTCATTAATGGCGGTCTCCCCGGCATCCTGCTCGGCGTGATCTGCTCGGTGGTCTTTGCAATTCCCGTTATCGCGGTCGATAAGCTCACGGGCGGTACGGGTGTCGCAGGTGCGGCCATTTCGAGCTGCGCCGGAGCCAATGTGGCCACGCCCGCTGCCATGGCAAGCGTCAACGAGGCCATGTACGGCGGCGCGGTGCTCGCGACGGCCACGGCACAGGTTGCTGCCTGCGCAATCGTTACGGCTATTTTGACCCCGCTGGTCACCAGCTGGTGCTACAAGCATTTTGAGGGCCAGCAGAGCAACGGCAAGGCAACGACCGACAAGGCCTCCGCAGCCGCCTAATGCCAAACGGTAATCAAAGCTAAAAACTAGCTACGCCACAGGGCGGCCACGGGGGATCCCGTGGCCGCCCTGCAGTTTCTGTAGGGTCTTTGGGACACTTTACCCTGCTAAAGCTGGCATAACAGCTAGAGCGAACGTCGTACAAAGGCAAGGAAAAATACCAAACAAATCGGTGAACGGTAGTTGTTCGCGCGCGCATTTCCTGCGGGTTTGTAAAAAAAGCCATTATGATATAAAAAAAGAAACATATAACAGCCCAGATGCAGAGGGTCGCTATGTTATCCTTCTCAGACGGGTGAAATCTTGGGTTTTGGGTTGTAGTTCCAAGGTGGACAAACGTTTTTCCTGCACCAACGTGTGGTGAAGAACGGAAGAAACCGGTAGTGCAAGCCGAAAATTCAAGAATTCAATAAGCAGCGGTGTGAGAGAGCGCCGCATTACACGTAACTAGGAGCGTGGTTACACAATGCAGGAGGCATGGGAAGGCTTCAAGGAAGGTATCTGGACGGGAGAGGTTGACGTCCGAGACTTCATCCAGAAGAACTACACCCCCTACGAGGGCGATGAGTCGTTCCTCGTAGGTCCGACCGAGCGTACCAAGGAGCTGTGGGGCGAGGTTCTCGACCTGCTGCTTAAGGAGCGCGAGCAGGGTGGTGTCCTCGATATGGACACCAAGACCGTCACGGGTATCGTGAGCCACCCCGCTGGCTACATCGATAATGCCCATCGCGACAAGGAGACCATTGTTGGCCTCCAGACCGACAAGCCGCTCAAGCGCGCGCTGCACGTCAACGGTGGTATCCGCATCGCTTGCCAGGCTGCCAGCCAGCACGGCTACAAGGTCGACGAGAACGTTGTCGAGCGCTACACCTTCGAGCGCAAGACCCACAACGCTGGCGTCTTCGATGTTTACACCCCCGAGATGCGTGCTTGCCGCTCGGCTCACATCATCACCGGTCTGCCCGATGGCTATGGCCGCGGCCGCATCATCGGCGACTACCGTCGTGTTGCCCTGTACGGCGTCGACTACCTGATCAAGGACAAGGAGGCCCAGAAGGCTTCCACCCCGACGGTCATGACCGCCGACAACATCCGCGATCGTGAGGAGCTGCAGGAGCAGATCCGCGCCCTCGGCGAGCTCAAGATGATGGCCGAGACCTATGGTTTCGACATTTCCAACCCTGCTACCAACACGCAGGAGGCCATCCAGTGGATGTACTTCGCCTACCTTGCTGCCGTCAAGGAGCAGAACGGCGCCGCTATGTCCATCGGCCGTACCTCTACGTTCATCGACATCTACGCTGAGCGCGACCTTGCCAACGGTACCTTCACCGAGGAGCAGATCCAGGAGTTCGTGGATCACTTCATCATGAAGCTCCGCATGGTCAAGTTTGCCCGTACCCCCGAGTACCAGGCCCTGTTCACCGGCGACCCGCAGTGGGTCACCGAGTCCATCGGCGGCATGGGTGTCGACGGCCGTACGCTCGTTACCAAGATGAGCTACCGCTACCTGCACACGCTCGAGAACATGGGCACCAGCCCCGAGCCCAACATGACCGTTCTGTGGTCGACCCGTCTGCCCGAGAACTTCAAGAAGTTCTGCGCCAAGACTTCTGTCGCCAGCTCCTCGATCCAGTACGAGAACGACGACCTCATGCGCGTCTATCATGGCGACGACTACGGCATCGCCTGCTGCGTGTCCTCCATGCGCATCGGCAAGGAGATGCAGTTCTTCGGCGCTCGCGCCAACCTGGCCAAGTGCCTGCTGTACGCACTCAACGGCGGTGTTGACGAGGTCTCCAAGAAGCAGGTCGGCCCCAAGTATCGCGCCGTCGAGGGCGATACGCTCGATTACGACGACGTTGTGGCCAAGTACAACGACATGATGAAGTGGCTCGCTGGCGTGTACGTCAACTCGCTGAACATCATTCACTACATGCACGACAAGTATTGCTACGAGCGCATCCAGATGGCTCTGCACGACAAGCACGTGCACCGCTGGTTCGCTACGGGCATCGCTGGCCTTTCCGTTGTGGCTGACTCCCTGTCCGCCATCAAGTACGCCAAGGTCCACCCCGTCCGTGATGAGAACGGCATCATCGTCGACTTCGAGACCGAGGGCGAGTTCCCCAAGTACGGTAACGACGACGACCGCGTCGACCAGATCGCTCACGACGTTGTGCACCAGTTCATGGAGTACATCCGCATGAACGACACCTACCGCAACTCCGTGCCCACGACCTCGGTTCTGACCATTACCTCCAACGTCGTGTACGGTAAGAAGACCGGCTCCACGCCCGACGGCCGCAAGGCTGGCCAGCCGTTCGCCCCGGGTGCTAACCCCATGCACAAGCGCGATAGCCACGGCGCCATCGCTTCGCTGTCTTCGGTTTCCAAGCTCCCGTTCCGCGATGCTCAGGACGGCATCTCCAACACCTTCTCCATCATCCCGAGTGCGCTCGGCAAGGAGGACCAGGTGTTCTTTGGCGATATCGACCTTGATCAGCTGGGCGAGTAACTATTGTTAGTGCTATACTAACAATAACGATTACTGATTAGCGCGCCGGTTTCGGCCGGCGCCTATTAATCGAAGGAGACACATTATGAAGGTTTCTGAAGTTTCCGAGACCCAGGCCGATAACCTGGTCCACATGCTCGACGCTTACGCCGAGAAGGGTGGCCACCACCTGAACATCAACGTCTTCAACCGTGAGACGCTGCTCGACGCTCAGGCTCACCCCGAGAAGTACCCGCAGCTGACCATCCGCGTTTCCGGCTATGCCGTGAACTTCCACACGCTCACCAAGGAGCAGCAGGACGAGGTCATTGCGCGTACCTTCCACGACAAGTTCTAAAGGGTTCAACTCCTGTAGGATTACTGGGGCCGGTTTTGGGTTATTTCCCAAAACGTCCTCGGACATGCAAAGAGGCTCCGCTGCGCGCGTTGCGCGGCGGAGCCTCTTTGCGTCCTGCGGGATGTTTTGGAAAATAACCCAAAACCGGCCATGTGGGGTCCTTTGGAGTCACCCTTTAGGCGGAACTCTCCTAATTATTTGGATGAGTCGTTTACTTACTTGTGCTGTTACCGTCTTCCCGCTGTTGTTGGGGTATGCTTTGTTCGTATGTAAACGTATGACATGTTGATGGGGGAGGGTGCTATGGCTCGCGAGAGTGCTCGTTCTAAGGATACGGCTAAGCCTGGCATCAAGGAAGTTGCGGCGGTGGCGGGGGTTTCGCCTACTACGGTATCTCGTGTGCTTAATAATCGTGGCTATATTAGCCAAGAGACCCGCGATAAGGTCCATGCCGCGATGAAGCGCATCAACTATACGCCCAACGATATCGCTCGTGCCATGCTCAACGGTCGCCTGAATCTTATCGGTATGATCGTCCCCTATGTCAGCAGCCCGTTTCATGCACAAGCGGTTCAAGCCGTTGAGCGTACCCTGGCCGAAAACGGTTTTAAGATGCTGCTGTGCAATAGTGCCAATCGACCTGATCTTGAGCGTTCTTATATCGATATGCTTCGGCGCAATATGGTTGATGGCGTCATTGTCAACTCGCTTAATATCGGTGCCGAGGCGTATGCCGAGATGGGTTTGAGTCTGGTTGGTATCGACTGCGACCTTGGCGAGGCCTCTGTTCAGATTGCGAGCGACAGCTATAGTATCGGCGAACTTGCCACGCGTCGCCTGATCGATGACGGGTGTTCGCGCATCCTGTGCCTGCGCAGCAATAGCCGCATGCGCATGCCTGCCAATAAGCGTACCGATGCCTACCTCGATGTTGTTGAGCAGGCCGGTTTGCCCGCGCTTGTCCGTGAGGTCGAGTTCGTTAAGCCCGACGACGAAAAGAGCGCGGTCGTTGCGAAGATCCTCGATGAGAACCCCGATATTGACGGCATCTTTGCGGGAGACGACACGATGGCGGCTATCTGTCTTAACGTGATGAAGCAGCGCGGCTTGAGCGCTCCGGGCGATATTAAGGTCGTGGGCGCGGATGGTGCCCGCCGCACTATGACGTTTATGCCTGACTTAACAACCGTTCGCCAAGATATCGATCGCATCGGAGAGCTCGCGGCGCAATCCATCATTGCTCTTATTAACGGCGAAAAGCCCGAATCGAATATCAAGCTCCCCGTTGAACTCATTGAGGGCAAAACCGCGTAGTTCATCCCGTGCCAAAAGAATTCCTCAAACACCTCTGATGACCGTTCGCCGGCATATGTCAACCGTTTGCCGACGACTGGAACTGCGAAAAGACGTATTGGTGTGAAAACGTTTGACATATGAAAACGATTGACATATCTTTCAGTTGTACCGAGTCAGTATCTCGTGAGAAAGGAAGTCTCGGATGCACAAGGTGTATTACCAGCCTGAGGGAATTTGGGTAGGCGACATCATGCCGTACGGCGAGGACGGCACGTTCTATCTCTATCATCAGCGTGACACGCGAAACCCCGGACCTTTCGGAGAGCCGTTTGGCTGGGCACTCGCGACAACCAAGGACTTCGTCAATTACAAAGACTTTGGCGAGAGCCTTGAGCGTGGCGGCGACGAGGAAGTCGACCAGTATGTTTATGCCGGCACGGTGTTTAAGGTGGGCGACAAGTACCATGCGCTCTACACTGGTTGCAATCGCGATAAGGTCAAGGCACGCTTGATGAAGCAGGTTCTTCTTCACGCAACGAGTGACGACGCCGTCAAGTGGGAGAAGAACATCGCCGAGACGCTGCTTCCGCCCCAGGAGGGTTACGATGACCGCAACTGGCGCGATCCCTTTGTGCTTTGGGATGAGGAGAACGAAGAGTACATGCTCATCCTCGGCACGCGTGTGGGCGAGGACAAGCGTCTGATGACCGGTCGTCTGGTCAAGTTCACCTCCAAGGACCTGGATACCTGGGAGTTCCAGGGCGACTGGTGGAATCCGGGCCTGTACACCATGTTCGAGATGCCTGATCTCTTTAAGATGGGCGACTGGTGGTATCTGGTGTTCTCCGAGTACAGTGATGGCAACAAGACCCGTTACCGCATGTCTCGCTCTATCAACGGTCCTTGGATCACTCCTGCGGACGATTCCTTCGATGGCCGCGCGTACTATGCCGCGCGTACCGCATTTGATGGCGAGCGCCGCGTTCTCTTTGGTTGGGTTCCTACGCGTGACGAGGGCGGTGACCCCAGCTCTTACCTGTGGGGTGGCACCTTTATGCCTCTCGAGATCGTTCAGCGTGCTGACGGAACGCTCGGCACCAAGCTCCCCGACAGCATGCTTGGCGCCTTTGGCGAGGCTAAGGCAGTCGAGGCCTTTGAGCTTTCCTGCGAGTCGGGCAAGGTCGAGCAGGTGCTCGCCGCGGATGCCGGTTCCACCTATATGCTCGATGCCGACATCGAGCTCGCCGGTGACGCTGCCGGCTTCTCGGTGAAGCTTGCCGAGGACGCCGAGTCCGGTCTTGCCTATGAGTTCCGCGCCAACCTGCGTGAGGGCAAGCTCGAGTTTACGGCGGCCCCCCAGTATCCGTGGTTCCAGGTCAACAACATGGGCCTCGAGCGTCCGTTGTTCTTTAAGGGCGAGGGCACTCATCATGTGCGTCTGGTCGTTGACGACGATATCGCGACCATCTTTGTCGATGATGTTGCGCTTAACGCGCGCTTCTGCAATAAGCAGGGCCAGGGTGTGGCACTGACGGTCACCGACGGTACGCTCAAGTGCGCAAATGCAACGATCGCGTCTCTGTAATGGCATCAAAACGTTTTATGATTTCGTAAGGGAATGGAGAGGAACATGGACTACAAAGTAGTGTCTCAGCAAGTCGTCGATAACGTCGGCGGTCTGGAGAACATCGAGGGCGCCACGCATTGCGTTACGCGTCTGCGTCTGGTGCTCAAGGATACGAGCAAGTACAACAAGGCCGAGCTCGAGAACATCGATGGCGTCAAGGGCGTGCTGTACAACAGCGGCCAGCTCATGATCATCTTCGGTACCGGTACCGTCAACAAGGTCTACGATGAGTTTATGGCTCTGACGGGCGTTAAGGAGATCAGCGCTTCCGAGGTCAAGGGCGCCGAGGCGGACAAGAAGGGCAAGTTCTTCTCGGTCCTCAAGGTATTCTCGGATATCTTTATCCCCATCATTCCCGCTTTCGTCGGCGCTGCTATCATCATCGGCCTTAAGTCGCTGATCGTTGCCAACGGCCTCTTTGGCATGGAGGGTAGCCTTGCCGACCACAGCGAGTTCCTCAAGAACCTCGCAAGCTTCTTTGCCATTATCGCCACCACGTTCGACTACCTGCCTGTCCTGGTTATGTACAGCGCGGTCAAGCGTTTTGGCGGTAACCCGATCCTGGGCATCCTCGTCGGTATCGTCATGGTTCACCCGAGCCTTATGAACCGCAACACGTTCGTTATGGACCCGACGGGTGCTGAGTACTGGAACTTTGGTCCGCTATCCATTCCCATGGTTGCTTTCCAGGGCGGCGTGTTCCCTGCAATCCTGACTGCCTGGTTTATGGCCAAGGTCGAAAAGATTGCCCAGAAGTACATCCCCGAGGTCGTTTCGTTCGTCTTTGTCCCGACCGTTACCCTGATTCTTGCTAACGTCGCCCTGTTCACCGTGTTCGGCCCGCTCGGCAACCTAATCGGCGACGTCCTCGCCGGCGTAATCGATATCCTGTACAACAGGATGGGCGTCTTTGGTGCCTTTGTCTTTGCCGCATTCCTGCAGCCGCTCGTCGTTACCGGTACGCATCAGTTCATCCAGGGTATCGAGGCAAACCTCGTTGCCACGACTGGCTTCAACTACATCCAGGCAATCTGGTCGGTTTCCATCATCGCCCAGGGCGGCGGCGCCATCGGCATGTACCTCATTCACAAGAAGCATTCCAAAGAGCGCAACATCTGCATGTCGTCCTTTATCCCGACGCTGGTCGGTATCTCCGAGCCCGCAATCTTTGCTGCAAACATGCGCTACTCGATCATCCCGTTCATCTGCGCTTGCATCGGTGCAGGCTGCGGCGGTGCCTTCGTCAAGCTCTTTGAGGTGCGCGCCATCGGTCAGGGTCTGACCGGTGTGCTTGGCCTGCTCATCGTCACACCCGAGACTCTCGTGTGGTATGTGGCTGGCAATCTCATCGCCTTCATCGTGCCGATCGTCTTGATCTTTGCCTACAACAAGGCAAAGGGCGTGCCGACCACCGATGAAGAGGGCGCTGGCGCTGGCTTCGACGTTAGCTTCTAGTTGAGCCGTTCAGCGTAATGTGCGGATAAGTCCATTTGGGGAAGGGCGTTCGGCTCGTGTGAGTCGAGCGTCCTTTCCTATAGACGAGAAGGTCAATGGCGATGTTTAATCAAAAAAACAAGGTGATGCGTGCGGACTATGAGCAGTGGCGTGCCGGACAGGATGAGACGGCGGCTCGCATCGCGTCCGACCCCGATAGGCTTTTGTTCCATGTGGAGCCTGAGCTTGGCTGGCTCAACGACCCCAACGGATTGGTGCAGATCGGTGATACGTATCACATCTATCATCAATACGATCCGTTCGATGCTGCGCATGGTGGTCCAGTGCTTTGGAACCATCTGACGACAAAGGATTTTGTGACGTACGAGAATCACGGCCCCGTGCTGTTCCCCGATTCCGATTTGGATTCGAGTGGAGCGTATTCTGGTTCTGCCTTTGTACGTGATGGCAAGATTCACTACTTCTATACCGGCAACGTTAAGCATTTTGACCGCGATGATTACGACTACGTGTTGACGGGCCGTGAGCAAAACCAGATTCATATGGTTGCCGAGAATCCCGACGAATTGGGCGAGAAGCGCATAGCTGTTGGGCCGGTCGATTACCCCGACGATATCGGTACGCACGTGCGCGACCCCAAGATCCTTGAACACGACGGTATCTACTACATGGTTCTCGGCGCTCGTACGAAAGACGATCGCGGGTGCGTGCTTGTCTATACCTCGCGTGATCTAGAGGACTGGGGCTATGCGACGCGCATTGAGCTGGGCGAGAAGTTTGGCTTTATGTGGGAGTGTCCTGATCTGTTTGAGCTCGATGGCGAGCTTATTCTCGTTTGCTGTCCGCAGGGCGTGCCCGCCGATGGCTGGCGTTACCGCAATCCGCATCAGTGCGTGTGGTTCTCCATCGAGGCCGATTGGGAGGCGCCGAGCTTTAAGATCGTCGGCCAGGGCATGCCTCCGATGGTCGATGCCGGTTTTGATTTCTATGCCCCGCAGTCCTTTGTGGACGCTGCAGGTCGGCGTTTGATGATCGGATGGTCGGGTTGCCCCGATGCGAAGGCGGAAAGCCCGACGATGGCGCGCGGGTGGCAGTGCGCGTTGACGGTGCCGAGAGAGTTGAGCATGCGCGGCGGCAAGCTCTGCCAGCAACCGGCGCACGAGATTGAGAGAATGCGCGGCGCCTGCGTTCGTGCTGTAGGCGGAGAGACCGTCGAGGAGCCGGGACGCCTGTTTGATGTCGTGGTTTCCTGTGAGGGAGCCAAGATGATCGAGCTCGAAATCCGCAAGGGTGTCTTTGTGCGTTATGCGGACGGGATGCTTACCCTCGATATGGGTGACGAAGGCTATGGGCGCGACCAAAGGTCGATCGAGCTCAGCGAGCTTCGCGACCTGCGCGTGCTTTCGGACACTACGATGGTCGAGATTTTTGCCAACGGCGGCGAGGCAGCACTTACGAGCCGTACCTATTCGTCGGCGGTTCCGGCGATGGCGCTGCACGCCGAGGGTGCGGCGTCGATGGATTTCTACCGCCTCGCTCATTAACCGTGCATGGGGCACGATTGGACTTGTTGGGCGGAATGTGTCGCAGTTGCCGCGGCCAATTACCGTTTATCGCGTATAGCGACCGTTTGCGGAATAAGTAACACTCCTTAATAAACCGTGTAGAATCTCAGATAAGCACGGAGTTTTCCAGGGAGACGCTGTCCTTTGTTGTGTGCAAGGGACGGCGTCTCTTTGGCGCTTGGAGGCCGTTCTGCAGCAGGACGGTGAACGAGCGTCGCATATTAAAAAGCCAACGTCGAGATGGGTCGTGATAAGAATGGGCAAGTACGTAATCGTGGTTGAATCTGGTTCGGATGTGACGCCAGAGCTCTGCGAACGCTACGGCATCGTGCGCGTGCCCATGCATGTCACGATTGGTGACGAGACCGTCGAGGACGGCTCGATCGATCCGCTCGAGATTTATTCGCGCTGCAACGAGTTTGGCGTGATGCCCAAGACCAGTGGCTGCGCACCGGCAGATTTCTCCCGCGTGTACGACCGCATTCACGCCGAGCAGCCCGACGCGACTATTCTGCATCTCGCGTATTCCGAGGCCACGACCTGCTCGCATCAGTCCTCAAAGATTGCGGCCCAGGGGCGCGACTACGTGTTCTCCATGGACACGCGCTTTGTCTCGGTGGGCCAGTCGCTCGTTGTCGTCGAGACCGCCAAGTATATTGAGGCTCATCCCGATGCCACCGTCGACGAGATCTTTGCATTTACGAACTCCGTCATGGACCGCGTGCTGCTGGGCTTTGTTCCTACTGATCTTGCCTTCCTTAAGGCGGGCGGTCGTTTGTCCAACGTGGCATTCCTCGGTGCCCATCTGCTCAAGATTAAGCCCTGCATTGAGGTAACGGGCGGCAAGTTCGTGGCGACTAAGAAGTTTCGCGGCTCTATGCTCAAGTGCGCCCGCGCCTTTATTGACCACATGGTTGCGAAGGGTGAGATTGACTACTCGCACATTGGCCTGGCGTATTCGGTAGGTCTTTCCGAGGAGCTGCGCGACGACATGGAAGTCTATGCGCACGACCTGGGCTTTAAGGACATTACCTGGACTCAGGTCGGCGGCGTCATCTCGAGCCATTGCGGCCCGACCGCCTTCGGCGCGGTGCTTACGCTTAAGGCGTAAGGCCTGGCGTCTATCGATATCTATTGCCTCGGCGGCGGGTGGGTTGTGACAACCTTCCCGCCGCTTTTGTGTGGGGCCAAATAGAACAACCCAATTGACCACTAAACCGTTTCACCATCATGCGTATGGGCTAGAATGGCTCTGGCATTTATGTAACTAAAACCAATGAGAGGCAAGGTAGCGGGAATGGCTGAGATGACGCTCGAGGGTGTGGACGCTCGTCCCGAGGACTCCGCGTTTGCCCTGGGCCGCGTACATTCGATTGAAACGATGGGTACGGTCGACGGACCCGGCATCCGCTTTGTGGTGTTTGTCCAGGGCTGTCCCATGCGCTGCGCGTATTGCCACAATCCCGATACCTGGTCGGTCAACGGCGGCACGATGGTGACCGTCGAGCACCTCATGGATGAGTTCCAGAGTAACCACGAGTTCTATCGCAGCGGCGGAATTACGGTTTCGGGTGGCGAGCCGCTTCTGCAGCCCGAGTTTTTGGCCGACCTGTTCCGTGCAATGCACAACAACCCCGATGGTCGTGTGCATACCTGCCTGGATAGCTGTGGCTACGCCTTCGACCCTCAGCATCCCGAGAAGTTCGATGCCGTGCTCAACGAGACCGACATGGTACTGCTCGATATTAAGCATGCCGACCCGGTCGAGCATAAAAAGCTGACCGGTTGTGATCCCGCACGCATCCTGGCGTTTGGCGATGAGCTTGCACGTCGCAATATCAAGGTCGTTATCCGCCACGTGGTTGTGCCGGGCATTACCGACACGGTGGAGGAGTGCGAGAAGCTCGGTTGCCTCATCGCTCCATGGCACAACGTGGTGGGCCTGGAAATGCTGCCGTATCACACGATGGGTGTCGTCAAGTACGAGCAACTGGGCATTCCCTATAAGCTCGAGGGCGTGCCCCAGATGGATACCGCGCGCATGCCCGAGTTGCGCAATGCCGTTATGACCGGCATGAAAAAGCGCCGTGCGGAGCTCAGGTCGGCCATCGGTTAACAAGCCCGTCCCAAATTGACTACCCTTTAAGATGTGCAACAAGGCAGGCTGGATTAGCGAGGATGGTTACTACTCGACATGCGATGCGGGCCTTATCGACATCGATGGCTGTACCTATGTCATGGGTATCATGACATCGATGCCGTGGAGCGACCGCTCGAGCGAGGTTACGGCCGCGATTGCAAAGGCTCTGTTTGATACGCGAGCTGCACTGGCTTAGCGTGTTCGTTTGGCGAGGTCAAACAAAATGCTGGTACCATACCTTGGTTGAGAATTTCGTATAGGTTTGGGGAATGGTATGGCTACCATCGCGATTATCGGTGCGCTCGAAAAAGAGATCATGCAGATTAAGGAAGAGCTGAGCGACGTTTGCGAGGCACGGGAGGCAGGCTTGACCGTTGTGAGCGGTGAGCTCGACGGCCTGACAGTTGTCGCCACAACGGCGGGCATGGGCACGGTGAACGCCGCCGCTGCAACACAGCACCTCATTAGCAAGTATGCTCCGCAGGCTGTTGTGTTTTCGGGCATTGCGGGCGGTTTGAACCCCAAGCTCCATATCGACGACGTGGTCATTGGCAAACGCCTACGCTATCTGGATACCGATACCGCGCTTATCGCCGAGTCCGCACCGGGGCTCGAGGAGTTTGGCTCGACGCCCGCGCTGGTCGATATTGCCGCCGACGTGCTTGCTGAGCGTGGGTTTGTTGACGCTTCGAAAAATGCAGTCGCTTCGAACGAGGGCACCAAGCAGTTCCTGGTCGGCACGATTGCCACGGGTAACCGCTTTGTGACGGGCGCCACCATGCGCAATGACGCTATCGAGGCGACGCATGCCGATTGTGTCGGCATGGAGGGCGCGGCAATTGCCCATGTCGCAACCAAAAATGGTGTCGATTGCCTGGTGTTGCGCGCTATCAGCGATAATTGTGACGAGGCGTACGATGCAATTTGCGAGCGCGAGTTCGATCTGTTCGAGTACGCGCGTGTCGCAAGTGACATCACGCTCGATATCGTCCGCCGCATTGCCGCTGCGCAATAGCGCGTCTATTTGTAAGAACCTACGACCAAGGAGTGTCCATGGCCGATTCCATTAACTACCAGCTTGCCAAGTTCGTCGCAAGCTATGGCAAGGTTTCGCAGATTCCCGAGTCCACCTGCCCCGAGGTGAGCTTTGTCGGCCGCTCCAACGTGGGCAAGTCGTCGATTATGAACAAGCTTTTTGGCCGCAAGAACCTGGTCAAGGTTTCGAGTACGCCGGGCAAGACGAGCAACATCAACTTCTTTGAGGCTGACGATGTGCACTTCGTCGACCTGCCGGGCTACGGTTTCGCCCGTCGTTCCAAGGCCGAACGTGACCGCTGGGCCGAGCTCATTGGCGACTTCTTCGACTCCGAGCGCAGCTTCAACCTGGTTGTGTCGCTGGTGGACATTCGCCACGACCCCAGTAAACTCGACCATGACATGATCGACTACCTGCAGGGCAACGAGTTCAACTTTATCGTCTGCCTCACCAAAGCCGACAAGCTCAGCCGCACCCAACAGGCCCGCCAGGCGGCAGCCATCAAGAAGCAGCTCAACGTCCCGGCCGAGAACGTAATCATTACAAGCTCCCAGACTGGCACCGGCATCGACGAACTCAAGCGCCGCATCGCCGAAGCCTGCCTCTAGTCAGGGTTAAACCGTCAAAAGCCCCGTTCATATCACCCCAGTGATAGTTATTGGTAAACTATCACTGGGGTGATATTTTTTAGGAGGTCGATATGGAGCTTTGGCACGGGTCGGAGGTTGTTGTCGAGCATCCATCGTTGGATAAATGCAGGCAATTCAATGACTATGGGCGCGGGTTTTATTGCACACCGCATGAGGAAATGGCAATGGAGTGGGCATGTCGGACCGAGTCTGATGGCATTGCCAATCGATATGAGCTTGATTTAGATGGCCTTGCGATTTTGGATTTGGAATCAGGTGAGTTCTCGATTCTCAACTGGCTTGCAATTCTGGCGAATAACAGAGAGTTTAATGTTTCAACGCCAGTAGCACGCGAGGGGCTTCGTTATCTGCTGGATAACTGCCTGATTGATATTTCTCCCTATGACGTTATTCGAGGCTATCGTGCAGACGATTCCTATTTCTCGTTTGCAAGACAGTTTGTCAACGGCATGATTTCGCTCAGGCAATTGCAGCGCATTATGTTTTTGGGGGATTTGGGCATTCAATATGCGCTTATGAGTGAGCGTGCGTTCTCGGCGATTAAGTTTCGCGATTGGAAGCAGGCCTCGGGAGCTGAGTTTTATCCCAAACGATTTGAGCGAGAACAGAACGCTCGACGAAAGTACCTGGATACTGTAAACGGATTTGACTCTGATGGTGTCGACATTAGGGATTTGATGGCAGGGAGGGTTGATTTAAATGATCCAAGAGTTAACGGATCGTGGGCCGAGTAGGACATACCCCGTCTACTACCTTGAGGATGCAATGAACAACCTCGGCGACTGCTTTGACTATGCCGTTAACGATTATGGGGCAGAAGGATCGGAAGTTGCTGAACTCTTTTGCCTGAGCGGCGTAGCCCGCGAGTTCGAACGCGGCAACGCATGGGTCGTATCGGGAAAATCAGGTGTTGAGCTGTTCGCACTTATCGCCGAAAGGTCGGGATATCAAAGCAGGTCTATACCGGACCGCACCTATCGTTTTGAGAAGACGCCGGAGTATTGGACAGGCTGGATATTGGCATATCTGCAATGGCGTCTGGGCGAGTCTTTCGAAGACCTGCTGCATGTCGTTCCGTTCGATGCGCTGTGCAATATGTATTACCCCTGGCACGAAGCCTCAGAGGAGCGTGTGGCGCGTCTTGTTTGCGATATAGCGAAGAAAACACCTCGTCAAACCAAACTGGCGCTAGCAAGGAAGAGGCTTAAGAAAACCCAGCAAGACCTGGCATACGAATCGGGCGTATCACTCCGCTCAATCCAAATGTACGAGCAGCGCCAGAGAAACATCAATGAAGCTTCGGTAACAAGCGTAAGAGCCATAGCAAAAGCCCTCCACTGCAACATCGAAGATCTCCTAGAGCCAGTCTTCGAATACAAAGAAACCAGCGCCGCCTAAACCAAGCACACAGCCGATGCCCGCCTCTAGGAAGTGCTCCAGCCTAGCAAGAGCCCCTACCAATAAAAAGCCAAACTATCAGCCCGGCGACTTTCCAGAGCGTAGGTCCCTGTAGCCGCCGCCGGCGAAGTTAACATAGGGGAGGCCAGGGGGCTTTGCCCCCAAATCTTTCCGCAGGACGGCAGGACCCCCGCCGCACGAAGTGCGCAGCGGGGGTCCTGCCATGTCCGAGGACGATTTGGGGGCAAAGCCCCCTGGCCTCCCCGGCGAGTATACGGGACGGCGACTACAGGTATTCGATCTGGGCGCCTTCCGTGTCGCACGTCAGAATGTGCGTGTCACACTTGGGGAACTGTTCACGCAGCTTGACCTGTAGGAACTTTGCCACGATGGTGTCGTCAGTCACGGCCATGAGGGTCGAGCCGGAGCCACTGATCCAGATGGTCTTGGCGCCTCCGTTAAGGCAGGTGTCGCGCACGGCGTTGTAGTCGGGAATCAGACGGCGACGATAGGGTTCCTGGATGCGGTCGTCATTGGCGGCGGCAATCAGGTCGAGGTCACCAGTCTCCAAGCCGCGCGTCATGCCGGCGATGCGGCCCATCTGCCACACGGCGGTGGAGAGTGGAATCTCCTGCGGCACAACCTTGCGCGCCTCGCTCGTATGCACCTCGTAGGGCGGAATCACGGTAATAAAACGCAGGCGATCGCTCACCTCGTAGCGCAGGCACTGGGGGAGCGAATCGGTCGGCGTAAAGGAACAGACGGCGCCGCCCAGGATAGCGGGGGCGACGTTATCGGGATGGCCCTCGACTTCGGTGGCAATGCGAACCAGCTCGGCGCGGTCGACGGTGTGGCCTGTCAGTGCGGCGGCGGCCATAATGCCGGCGACGACGCAGGTGGAGCTGGAGCCCAGGCCGCGGGCGACGGGCACGTCGGTCTGGATGTCGATGGCAACGGGAAAAGCCGGCTCGCCCCATGCAGCCAGTGCATCGACAAAGCTCACGTAGACCAGGTTGTTCTCGTTTTGGAACTCCTCGGGGCATCCGGTGATGGTAAGTTTGTCGGTGCGCTCGAAGGTGAAGTGCGAGTAGAGGCTGACGGCCATGCCGAGGGTATCGTAGCCGATGCCTAGGTTTGCGCTTGTTGCTGGGACGGTGATCTTGATCATGTGAGTCCTCCTGGCGTGCCTGGCTGTTTAGTTCGCTGCTCGGGCAGTCCTGCGCAAGACGGAAAGCACATTAAGTGCTTTCCTTTGCGTGCGGAACTCGCGATGAACTAAACAGCCAGGCACGCTGTGTGCGTTCGTCATCATCCCGGGGGTTATCTGATGGAAGAAGGTGCGCCGGCTTTCGCCGGCGCTTAATAAGGGGTTTTAGTTGGAAGCCATCTTTTTTGCTGCAGACTCTACGTAGTTGGCCATGTCGGCTACGTCGCAGACGTCTTCGAAGCGGACGGGCTTGGACTCGAGTTCGGCGAGCTGGGCTGGGGCGACCGTGTTGGTTGCCTGCTCGAGCACGCGCATGGCCTCAAAGTCGTCCTCGGGAACATCGAGGCCCAGGGCATCGCAGCAGGCGCGCGGGAACTTGTAGGGGCTGGCGGTCGAAAGCAGCACGCGGGCCTTGGCGCCCTCGGTGGGGGCGACCTGCTCAAAGACGTGATAGCCGCAAGCGGTGTGCGGGTCGATCACGTAGCCGTTGGCATCCCAGCAGCTCTTGATGGCGGCGCGAACCTCGTCCTCGCTGGCCCAGCCGCAGCCAAATACGCTCTGGATCTTGGCCAGCAGCTCGGCAGGCACCTCGTAGCGACCGGTCTGGGCAAGCTGCTCCATAAGGCCGGCAACGAGCTCGCAGTCGCCGTCGGACAGGAAGTAGAGCATGCGCTCCAGATTAGAGCTAATAAGGATGTCCATCGACGGCGAAATGGTCGTGAAGAACGGACGGTTGCGGTCGTAGACGCCGGTGGTCAGGAAGTCAGCGAGCACGTTGTTCTTGTCGCTGGCCACGACGAGTTTGGCGACGGGCAGACCCATGCGCTTGGCGTAGTAGCCGGCCAGGATATCGCCAAAGTTGCCGGTCGGTACGCAGAACTCCACGGCATCGCCGGCCTCGATGGCGCCGGCGCGCAGCAGCTGCGCATAGGCGGCAAAGTAGTAGACGACCTGCGGCACCAGGCGGCCGACGTTGATGGAGTTGGCGCTCGAAAGCACGGTGCCGGCGGCCTCCAGGCGCTCGGCCAGCTCCTTATCGGCAAAGATGCGCTTGACGGCACTCTGGGCGTCGTCGAAGTTGCCGCGGATGCCGCAGACGGCGACGTTGCCGCCCTCCTGCGTGGACATCTGCAGATTCTGCACGCGGCTGACCTTGCCCTCGGGATAAAAGACGGTGATGCCCGTGCCCGGGGCGTCGGCAAAGCCGGCGAGTGCTGCCTTGCCTGTGTCGCCCGACGTGGCGGTGACGATCATGATGCGCTCGGCGCCGCCGTCCTTGGCGGAAGTGCGGGCCATCAAGCGGGGGAGCATCTGCAGGGCGACGTCCTTGAAGGCGCTCGTGGGACCGCCAAAGAGCTCCATCACATAGGTCTGAGGGGCGTCAGCGCCCGGCGCAGCGTCGAGTTTGACGAGCGGCGTAACCTCTTCACTCGCGAACGTGCCGCGGTATGCCTCGTCGACACACGCCGAAATTTCTTCGGCCGTGTAATCATTCAGTAACATTCCCAACACATCTTGAGCGATTTCAAAGTACGATTTATCTGCAAGCGAGCTGATATCGACCTGTTGGGTGCCGAGCTCGTCCGAGACAAACAAACCCCCGTCGGGAGCGATGCCGGTACGGATTGCCACCTTACTTGAGCACGATAAAGTGCGTCCTCGTGTACTATGATAAGTTCCCATATAACACTGCTCCTCGGATGCCTTGGTCCCAATCGGTGAAACCATGGTATCAGAGCGCGCAAAATAGGTTCGCAGAGGCTTTTTAGAAAGGTAACCTCCAGCCCATGATTAAGATTGCCAAGTTTGGCGGCTCGTCGGTCGCCGACGCCGAACACTTCAAAAAGATCAAGGCCATCGTCGACGCCGACCCTGCCCGCCGTTTTGTGGTGGTTTCCGCCTGCGGCCGCCGCTTTAAGGGCGACACCAAGGTGACCGACCTGCTCTATCTGGTCAATGCGCACGTTAAGTACCACGTGTCGTGTGAGGAGCTGCTCGAGGACATCGGCCAGCGCTATTTTGATATCGCTGATGAGTTGGAGCTCACCTATCCCATCCGTGAGGAGTTCGCGGCCTTTGCCGAGCGCGCCCGCTCGGGCGGCTACTCCACCGAGGAGCTTGTGAGCCGTGGCGAGTACTTTACCGCTCGCCTGATGGCTGAGTACCTGGGCCTACCGTTCCTGGACGCCGCGACGGTTGTGGCGTTCCATCACGACGGTACGCTCAGCATGAATCGCACCTCCGAGCTGGTGCAGGAGTATGGCCAGCAGGGCGGCTTCGTTATGCCTGGCTTCTACGGCGCGACGCGCGAGGGCCAGATCAAGCTGCTCGATCGAGGCGGTGGCGATATCTCGGGCTCGATCTTGGCCAAGTGCCTGGGCGCCGACCTGTACGAGAACTGGACCGACGTCTCGGGCTTCTATTCTGCCGATCCGCGTATTGTTCCCGAGGCTCAGCCCATTGCGCGCGTTACCTACGAGGAGCTGCGCGAGCTTTCGTACATGGGCGCAAGCGTCCTGCACGAGGAGGCCGTGTTCCCCGTGCGCGAGGCGGGTATTCCGCTGGTCATCAAGAACACCAATGCGCCGCAGGACCCCGGTACCATCATTAGCGAGACGGCTGATGAGGGCGAGGCGGAGCCCATCATTACCGGCGTGACCGGCAAGCGCGGCTTTGTCGCCATCAACGTTGCCCGCGACCGCACCAAGCCCCGCGTTGGCTTTATGCGCCGTGCGCTTTCGGTGTTCGAACGCTATGACGTTTCCGTCGAGCACATGCCCACCGGTGTCGACCGTTTTGGCGCCGTGGTGCAGGAGCAGGACGTGCACGATTCGCTGTACTCGCTCGTTGGTGACATTCAGCAGGAGGTCGAGCCGCTCGAGATCGAGGTTGTCGAGGGTCTGGCGCTCATCGCGACCGTCGGCCGTAACCTGCGCGGTCGTGCAGGCATCTCGGGCCACCTGTTTGGCATGCTTGGCCAGGCCGGCGTGAGCGTGCGCATGATTTCGCAGAGCTGTGACGAGATCAATATCATTATCGGTGTCGAGGAGAAGGACTTCGACCTTGCGATTCGGACCATTTACCGTGCCTTCTCCGATGAGAACGGCATTGTGAAGGTCTCCGATCTGGAGGCTCCCGCGCCGGCCGATCCCACCCTGGCCGCGCTCAAAAAGTAGCGACTGCTCGGTAGATTTTTGGGTCATGTCTCAAAAATCTACGGCGGGGCGTTTCGTTTCGGTTTCGTTTCGACGGGGCGGGTTTCATGCCCGCCCTGTTCTTGTATAAACTGGCAACAATAATCGGCCTGCTCGGCGTGCGGGCAAAAGCCACAACCTTTAAAGGGGGAAGCATGAAACAGTACACGGTTGCTATTTTGGGCGCGACGGGAGCCGTGGGCACCCAGATGCTCGAGTGCCTCAACGAGCAGGAGTTCCCGGTCGGCAAGCTCAAGCTGTTGGCAAGCGCACGCTCCGCGGGCAAGACCGTCGAGTTCCGCGGCGAGCAAATCGTGATCGAAGAGGCTTGCCCCGAGGCCTTTGAGGGCTGTGACATTGTGCTTGGCGCTGCCGGCGACGATATCGCCAAGGAATTGCTGCCCGAGGCCGTAAAGCGCGGCGCCGTCGTGGTCGACAACAGCCATGCCTTCCGCATGGATCCCGAGGTGCCGCTGGTCGTGCCCGAGATCAATGCCGACGACATCAAGTGGCATCACGGCCTTATCGCCAACCCCAACTGCGCGACCATCATCGGCCTGGTTCCCACGTGGCCGCTGCATCAGCTTGCCGGCGTGAAGCGCATGATCGTCTCGACGTATCAGGCGGCTTCTGGTGCCGGTGCTCCCGGTATGGCCGAGCTCGAAGCGCAGCTTGCTGCCCTGGGCCGTGGCGAGGAGATTCCCGAGCCGCGCGCATTTGCCGCCCAGCTGGCGAGCAACCTGATTCCGCAGATTGGCGGCGTCAAGGAGGAGGGCTTTACCTCTGAGGAGATGAAGCTACAAAACGAGGGCCGTAAGATCATGCACCTGCCCGAGCTGCGCGTGAACTGCACCTGCGTGCGCGTGCCTGTGCTGCGCTCGCACTCCGAGAGCATTACGCTCGAGTTCGAGCGTGACATTACGGTTGACGAGGCCCGTGTTGCGCTGGCTGCCGCTCCGGGCGTGAAGCTGGTTGACGACATGAGCGCCGAGGATGCGCACGACCGCTTCCCCATGCCGATGGATACGTCCGACCAGGACCTGATCCGGGTCGGTCGCGTGCGTCGCGACATCTCGAACCCCGAGGCCACGCGCGGTATTACCTTCTGGTGCTGCGGCGACCAAATCCGTAAGGGCGCGGCGACCAACGCCGTCCAGATCGCTAAGCTGCTCTGCGAGTAGTGTGGCCTGTCCGGCGGGGCCGGGCTTAGTTTTCAGAACACTCCGCAGACCAGTGTGGCGCCTTGTCCGCGGCTCCGAAGGAACAGGACAAGGCGCCACACTGGCCTGCGGAGTGTTCTGAAAACTAAGCCCGGCCCCCGCCTGCGGTGACGCTGCTGCAAGCGGCCTGCGATGGGGCCGTTGTTGGTTGGGGCCGCTGGGCTGATGTGAGGGCACGTGGCCGTTGCGGGCCCTGGTCCCGGCGGCGGCCTCGGCGCTTTGCGCCTGCCGCCTTTGGGGACTGTGGGGCGCCGCCGGCAGCTGCGGCGCGTTGCGCCTGCTGCCTGAGGTGACTGCGGGCCGTGACGGCAGCCGCGGCGCTGTCGCGCCTGCTGCCTGGGGTGACTTTGGGGTTGGGGTGAATCGGGGTCTAATACTTTCCCGAGAAGTGAACGACCTTATTTTGACCCCCGAAGTATTGGCATATTCTGACCGCTATTTCCTGCGGTTTTGCTGCGCGAATCCTGCGGTTTTTTGGTCTAAAGGTGTGGATGTGTTAGCGCCGGAATAATTTAGCCAAATATAGTCGGCCGAGATTGACCAATCCCG
>UQMU01000028.1 GCA_900542305.1 uncultured Collinsella sp.
TTTGCAATTACAAAAAGATGATTGGGCAAGATGTCAATCATGGTCTAACAGAGCCAAACATATTCGGGCATCCCCTCACAACAAACAGCATCTGTCGCCATCATATTGAGCCCTCAAAACGCAACTGTGTTGCGCAACATTGGCCGCCGTCTCCGAGTGCCAACTAAACGCGTCGAGCCCCTACCCCATCACACTCACACTGGGGCACAAATCCGCCAGCGGGCACTCGTCGCACTTGGGTTTGCGGGCGTCACGCAAACTGCACGGCGGTCATCAGCACTCGGTCCGCTCACCCAAAACGCACATGCTCAAACGCCCTCGGCACAAAACAGCCTGATCGGACAGGATCGATTATCAGCTTTACCTGCGTTATTTTGCAATTATGGCAATTGCTACTTTATAGTTGTGGTAACTTCTAGTTAGTAATTATGGTTTTTTGCCTTAACAATGTGGCAAATCCCAAAGGCCTGCCACGAAACCCGGCGGATACCGACAAACTCGGCACGAGACTTTCAAACCAAAAGCATGCCTGCGAGCATGCGATGCAAGACGCGAAGGGCGTTAAAAATGATTGAGCGAACCATGGCCCAAAAGCTACGCAGCATGTCAGAATGGTTTCCCGTCGTCTCGCTTACGGGGCCACGCCAAAGCGGCAAGTCAACTCTCATCAAGGCCGTCTTTCCTGAATATGAATATCTCAACCTCGAGAACCCGGAAGTCCGTCGCGCCGCACTCGATGACCCCGTCGGCTTTATCAGCAGGCGCCCTGATCATCTGATCATCGACGAGGCCCAATATGCACCGGAGCTGTTCAGCATGATTCAGGTCGCTTCCGACGAGCGCGGAAGGACCGGCCAGTATGTATTGTCCGGCTCGCAAAACTTTTTGCTTATGCGCAACATCCAGCAATCGCTTGCTGGGCGCGTCGGCATGCTCAAACTCCTCCCTCTCTCCTACCAGGAGCTCAGCGAGACGCAAATCTCGCTTGACACCTACCTGATTCGCGGGGGATACCCGCGCATATATGATGCGGGCATCCCCACCGATATGTTCTACCAAAATTACCTTATGACCTATGTGGAGCGCGACGCGGGCGGCCTTCTCGACGTGCGTAACCTGAGCTCCTTTAGAAAAATGATCGGGCTGTGCGCGGCCTGCGTGGGAGGACTGCTCAACCTATCAAGACTCGCCGCCGATGTGGGAGTCGCCACGGCGACGATCAGCTCGTGGCTTTCGATCCTGCAATCAAGCTATTTGGTATTCCTGCTTCAGCCATATGCTGGAAACATGCGCAAGCGGCTTACCAAAGCGCCAAAACTGTACTTCTACGACACGGGACTACTTTGTCATCTGCTTGGCATTCACGACGAGCGCAGTCTCATGAGCCACCCCCTAAGCGGGGAAATATTCGAAAACCTCGTTGTCTCGGAACGCCAGAAGGCATATCTCAACAGAGGCATCGAGCCCACGCTTGTCTTTTATCGCGACGATAGCAAACGAGAGATCGACCTTATCGATCTAACAGAGCAGGCTCGCCCACAGGCGTTCGAAATCAAATCGGGCGCTACCTACCGAGACACATTCGCTCGACACCTACGCTCTGTTGGTTCTGAACTTGGCATTCCCGCAAAGGACCGAGCCGTCGTATATCACGGCTCCGAGCGCTACGATACCGAGGGCGCATCGGTTGTGCCGGCAGAAGAGTTCTTGCTTCGGGAGTCGTAGCGAGCGCCATGGTCACCGACCGCGTCCCGATTTGTGCCGCCCGGAGATACGCAAGAGCGGCGGCACCCTGCCCTTGCAACCTAGCCCACCCGTACACTGGGGCATAAATCCGCCAGCGGGCACTCGTCGCACTTGGGTTTGCGGGCGTCGCAGATCTCGCGGCCAAAGGTGATCCACTGGTGGTTGACCGACTCCCAATACTCGTGCGGCAAAATCTTGAGCAGATCTTGCTCGGTCTTGAGCGGCTCTTTGGCATGCGTCTTGGGACTCAGCATCAGGCGGTGCGCGATGCGGTTGACATGCGTATCCACCGCGATGCCTTCCACGATGCCGTACCCCACGTTGAGCACGATGTTCGCTGTCTTGCGCCCCACGCCCGGCAGCTTGACGAGTTCCTTCATGTCGGCCGGCACCTCGCCGCCGTAGTCGGCAACGATCATCTGCGCGGCTTCCACGGCATGCTTGGCTTTGCTCTTATAGAAGCCGAGCGACTTGATGGTCTCGGCCACATCGGCCACGCTCGCCCCCGCCATGGCCTCGGGTGTGGGCCACTGGGCAAACAGCTTCGGCGTCACCTTGTTGACCTGCGCGTCGGTCGTCTGAGCCGAGAGCAGTACCGCGATGAGCAGCCTAAAGGGATTCTCGTGGTCCAAAAAGCACTCGACCGGGCCATAGCGACGGTTAAGGCGCTCGCACACCTCGACGGCGCGCTCGCGTTTGGCGGCATTGGTCTCGCGTGGCATAACGACTCCTCGACTCGGCAGAAACATAACTTCACGGAAACGATTGTCCCACGTACGGGGGGCTTAAGCCTCCAAAAATGCGCCGGTCTGGCGGCTCCACAGGCTTGCGTATTTGCCGCCCGCCTCGACAAGCTGCGCATGTGTGCCGTCCTCGACAATCTCACCGTCCGCCAACACCACGATGCGATCGAGCGCCGCCACGGTGGACAGGCGATGCGCCACCACAATGGAGGTGCGCCCGCGCATCAGGTTCTCGAGAGCCTCCTGCACCAGCGCCTCGGACTCACTGTCCAGGGCAGACGTCGCCTCGTCGAGCACCAGAATCGGCGCGTCAGTGAGAATGGCACGGGCGATGGCCACGCGCTGGCGCTGGCCGCCCGAGAGTTTAACGCCGCGCTCGCCCACCATGGTGTCAAAGCCACGGGGCAGGCGGTCGATAAACTCCAGAGCATTGGCCAGGCGCGCTGCCTCGCGAATCTGCTCGTCGGTAGCGTCGGGTCGACCGTAGGCGATATTCTCGCGAATGGAGCGATGGAACAGCAGCGCCTCCTGCGGCACGTAGGCAACCTGGCGGCGCAGGCTCTGCTGCGTACAGCGCGAGACGTCCTGACCGTCCACGAGCACGCGGCCGCCTTGTACGTCGTCCAGGCGCAGTAACAGCTTGGTGAGCGTCGTCTTGCCCGAGCCCGATTTGCCCACCAGGCCCACACGCTGGCCCGCCGCCACATGGAGCGTCAGGTCGTTGAACACACTCTCGCCCGCCGCGGCATCACGGTATGCAAAGCTCAAGTGCTCAAAATCAATCGCGCCCTCGCCCACCTTGAGCTCGGGGGCGTTCTCGTCGTCTGCCACCAGACGCGGCTCGTCCAGCACGCGCGTCATCTCGGCGGCGTCGCCCAGCGCGCGATTGATGCGCTGCATCATGGAGCTCACGTAGTTCAAACGCATGGTGAGGTTGTACGTATAGGTAAAGATCATGACGAGCGCGCCGGCCGAAATGCCAAACCACGCGTTGCCGCCCGCAACGAACACACTCACCACGGCCATGGTGATAACGATAAGGCCTGAGGTCGTAAAGTTGCGTTGCATCATGGCGTGCATCGAAACCGTCTCGGCATCGCGCGCGGCACGGTCGGCGGTATCGAATAGGTCGCGCTCAAAGTCCTCGCGCCCACAGGTCTTGACGGCCAGAATGTTCGTGACCGCGTCGGACAGCACGCCCGACAGCTTGTTCTGCGCGGCGGACGTCGCGGCCGAAAGTGGCATGATACGCTTGTACATAAGCCAGACAAACGCAATATAGACGACCATGATGCCCACCAGGATCACGGTAAATGTGGGCACCACCGGGGCGAGCGCCGCTACCGTGCAGATGACCGAGGTGATAGTGGGGATGAGCGAATACACCGTCACGTCCACCAGCCCCGTGTAGCCGCTCATAAAACGACTCGTCTGACTCACAAGCGATCCGCCAAATCTGCTGGTGTGGAATGTCATGGATTGATTGGAGAGCGTGTCAAAGCACAGGCGTGCCAGGTGGTAGTTGCCCGCAATCTCGAGCTTGTAGACAGTGTAGTCCTGCAGCTTGGAGAGGATCTGGCCTACCAGGTTAACGAGCACGAGCGCCAGAATGTAAGGGCCAAAGACCTCAAACACCTGGTCGCCTGCCACGGGGCCGGCCTGGACGCGGTCGACGATAAGGGCCATCACGTAGGTGTTGGCAAACGTAAGCAAAAAGATATAACCCGCCGACGAGAATACCGAGAGAAAGACGATCAGTGGCTGCGTGCGCGTGACGTCCCAAAAACGCTGTAGCGTGCGGCGCACGGTGGAGCGTTTGAGCGGACTGGTGCTTCTCTGAGACATGGGCTTCCTTTCGCGTCTGATAGGGCGAAACGCCATTGTTGCACATTGAAGTGCGCTTCAGGCAAGCACGATACGAAAAGCGCCCGCGCCTCGCGCTTGCGCCGACGCCCCGCCGTCCGTTGCGGCTAGCCCTCGTCTTCCTGGCCCGCGAGTAAGCCTGCGGACTCCAAGCCCAGAATCGCGTCGGCCTCCTCGGCATCCTCCAGCGCATCGATGTCCTTGAGCTTGCGCTCCATAACGTTGGTGCGCGTGGTGATAATGCCCTCGACCGTCTTGCCCGCAGTCTCGATCTGCTGTTGGGCGCGGCGTAGCGCCGCCTGATAGCGCGGCAGCTCAGCCTTGACGGCGGAAAGCACGCGCAGCACGTCATCGGTGCGTTTTTGCAGCTTAAACGTCTGATAGCTCATCTGCAGGCTGTTGAGGATAGCCGCCATGGTACTGGGGCCCGCCACGTTGACGTGGTAGTCGCGGCCCAGGGTCTCGATAAGACCGGGACGGCTGACGATCTCGGCATACAGGCCCTCAAACGGCACGAACAGGATGCCAAAGTTGGTCGTTGCGGGCACGCTCAGATACTTTTCGCAGATGTCCTTCGCCTCGCGCTTGACCATCGTATCGAGCGTCTTGCGCGCGGCCGCCACGGCATCGGCGTCGCCCGACTCCTGTGCGTCGAGCAGGTGCTCGTACGCGTCGCCCGGGAACTTGGAGTCGATCGGCAGCAGCACGGGGTCACCCTCGTCCACCGGCAACTTGACGGCAAACTCAACGCGCTCCGAGGCGCCGGGCTTGGTGGCGACGTTTTCCAGATACTGGTCGGGCGTAAGGATGTCCGCCAGAATTGCACCCAGCTGCACCTCGCCCAAAATGCCACGCGCCTTCACGTTGCCCAGCACGCGCTTAAGGTCGCCCACGCCGGTGGCGATGGACTGCATGTCGCCCAGGCCCTTGTACACGGCCTCGAGCTGGTCGCTCACCTGCTTAAACGATGCCGACAGTCGGTCGTTGAGCGTGCGGGAGAGCTTCTCGTCCACCGTCGCACGCATTTGATCGAGCTGCACGTTGTTGTCTTTGCGGATGGCGCCCAGCTGAGCATCGACCGTTTCGCGCACCTTGTCCAGGCGATGCTCGATACCCTCGCGGTTGGCACCGAGCTGTTGGGCCGTCTCGCGGCGCAGGTCATCCATCCGGTCACCAGCTTGCGAAAACTCACGTGCGATGGTCAGGTAACGTTGCTGCTCCACGGCCGCATCTGTCGTCTGCTGCTGCGCGATGGCATTGGCCGTGCGGCGAGTTTCGGCCAGCGCGACGTTCAGGGCATCGAGCGCGTTGTTGGCCTGCTCGAGTGCTGCCAGCGTTTCCGCGCTACTGTCGCCACGCTCCCGCAACTCGGCACGCAGGCTCTTGAGCTGGAGGGCGCAAGCCACAGCAACCCCCACCGCCACCAAGGCGATCACAACAAGCACAATATCAATAGCAGACATAAACTCCGCCCAACAAACCCAATCGAGCACCAATCAAAACCGCGATCAATCTTACCCCGCCATACGCACCGGGCGCCCGGCCCCTTCTTGGGCGCCCCTCTCCTCCGCATATTCCATAATGCGGCGCGCCGTCTCCCTGCTCACCTTTGAGTCATCACCGGCTAAATATGCGTACACGTTTCCCTTATTCAGATTCAAATCGCGGCAGAGACCGTAGCGCGTTACACCCGATTCCTCTAGCGCTCCCAACGTTCTTTTTCGCATCAGGGCGTTGATTCTTCTGTCCGCCACTGGCTTTTCCTTCACCGCTCTATACGCACGCCAAACGTTGGCATAACGATTAGGGAGCTCAATTTTGGTGCATAGAGACGCCATGCTACCCGCTTGACCGTACAAGGACAAAACGCCTCGGTAACTTTCTTCCATCCACGAGCCCTCGGATAAACCCAGAACGTATTCAGCTTTTCCTTGCACCAAAGCAAGCAAAAACAGAGGCTCCGCCACGCGCGGCGCAACCGTCATCGCCTGCTCAACCAGTTTTCTAAAACTCAGCGACTGTTGTCCGGACAGCTCTCGGCAATAGCCTTTTAAGAATCCCTCAAAGGTCAGATTCAACCGAGCACCTCCTTTTTGTATTGCCTGTATGCGCAGACCATCTCTTGATAACTCCGCTCCGAAGGCGACGACGCCAGCGCCTCTCCCTCGTCGAATATAAGCCGTTCGAGCAGTCCCCAATCAAGTCGGTCGACGAATGCCTGACTATGAAGATCGACGATGTCGTTCGGACGGTAGGCATAGAGCTTCATTACCGCCAGATCCTCCAAGGATGGCGTAAAGTACCTGATAAAACGCGCCCCAATATCTAAGGGAATCAAACAATCTTCGTAATTGAATGGCATCTGATCGCAATATGCCACCGCCATACCATTCACCTCGGGGTATCGAGCTATGATCTCGCGGAGGCACCTGTCTGCCTCAAACACATCAATGTCATGTGTAACCGACCGATTCGTCACATCGTTTAGCATGAAGGCGCTTCCTCCCACCAATACAACGCTCGGCCCATCGTCTCTTGGACCTATTTCCAGCTCCGCTTCTTCGTCAATGCCCAAAAGAGTCTGCTCTAAATCCTGCTTATATATAGCAAATCCTATTATTATTCATCTTCAATAATACTATTCATTCACACGACAGGACCAACAGGATCCAAGAATTCTACTCGTGGCGATAATCCCTACACCCTAGAAGTCCTAATGTGACAAACGCTAGCCCTCCCAGCCGGTGCGGATGGTTGTTATGACATCGCCTAGGCGCTGGCCGAGGGCTGACAGATGTTGGAGCACTTCGCCGGGCGAAGCACCGTTGAGGATGCAGGTGAGCGCATACGAGACCAAGAAAATCGCCGCAAGTCCTAGCGGAATGAGCACGATCATCGCCAATGTGCGCAGGCGCTGGCCCACGCGGCGGTGACGCGTGCGGCGTTTGTCGAACGCAAGCTCCTGCGCATATGAATCTTGTTGTACGGAATAGTTCTCTGGCGCCGATCCGCCCGCAGGCGAAACCGCGGGCGTAACGTTTTGCGCAGGGGGCTGGGCGGCTACCCCTTGCATTTGCATCTCCATGAGTCGTTGCTGCTGACGCAGCATGCGCTCAGCTTGTTGCTGCGGAGTCTCAAGAAACAGATCCATGCTGGCCTCCAAAATCGGAGCATTCGACGCTTACGCCCAGCATCCCGCACCGCCAATGCCACGGCAACGCAATCCGTAGCAATAGCTGCAAAGTTTCTTGTTGACAAAAGCTGTCGAAAACCTCAACAACTCCCCTACCAGCACTTTCTTTGAGCTTTTTTATCGAATGATCTTTCGCCCTTCCGCCAACCCGCCAACTAACCAAAATCTAACCAAAAGCTTGACGAAAATTGTGGAGACCGGGACCCCTTACAAAAACGTGCCGCCCCATAAGGGGCGGCACGCTAACTTCTTATAAGTTTTTCAGTAGCGAGCACGCGACGACCCGAAGCCGGAGCGCAGGGCGGGGAAATACCTTTGCCTCGCGCGACCCTGCGGAGCCGTGAGCGAGAGGGAAAGGTGTTTCCCCGCCCTGCGCCCCGCAGCAGCCAGCGCCAAGCGCTAGTAGTTCACCACCTGCTCCTCAAAGTACGCCTTGGGGTGGTTACACACCGGGCACACCTCAGGCGCCTCGGCACCCACATGCAGGTGCCCGCAGTTCAGGCACTTCCACACCTTCACGCCCTCACGCTCAAACACCTCGCCCGACTCGATGCGCTCGACGAGCTTGTTGTAGCGCTCCTCATGGGCCTTCTCGACTGCGGCGACACCACGGAACTTTGCGGCAATCTCGGCAAAGCCCTCTTCCTCGGCGGTCTTGGCAAACTCGTCGTACATCGTGGTCCACTCGTAGTTCTCACCCGCGGCGGCATCGCGCAGATTGTCCAGGGTATCGGGGACGGCGCCATCGTGCAGATACTTAAACCACAGTTTGGCGTGCTCGGACTCGTTGCCAGCCGTCTCGGCAAAGATGTTCGAGATCTGAACGTAGCCGTCCTTCTTGGCCTTGGAGGCATAGTAGCGATACTTGGTGTGTGCCTGGGACTCACCGGCAAAAGCAGTCTCGAGGTTCTTCTTGGTTTGGGAGTTCTCAAAATCCATAGGTGTACTTCCCTTCAACGCATGCCGCCCACAGACTTTGAGCGGCCTTGCTTTAAGGATGCCCTCATGCCGAGAATTTAAACCTTACAATCCCGTTCTTCAGATTCGAGTGAGCTACACACTCAGCCAACGATCGCCCTCGGAGCCGCAAAAGCCCTCGCGCTCCAGATCGGCAAGAATGCTTGCGACCAGCTCGCGCTCGACCGGCTCTCGGCCGGCTGCCGTCTCCATCTCGTTAACGCCTGCAACGGCTTCATCGAGCGTAATACCTGCCGGTTGTCCATCGCGCGCCGCCAGCAGCATGCGCACAATGTGGGCGCGCTTTTGGCGACGCGAGCCCTCAAACTTGGACTGACGACTATAGCCCGCCGACCGCCTGGACGGATTGGGCAGCGTCTTTTTAAGATACGTGCCGTAATCCAGCAACGCGTAATACCATGCGCGCGGCGTGTCGGCATCGTCTTGAGGCACGGCAAAGGGCGCAATCTCATCCGCCGCCGCACCAGGGGCCGCCGGACAGGCGGCTTGAATCAGCGGCACCAGCTCGCGATCGGGAACGGCCGGCACATCGGGAAAGAAATGATGCAAAAAGACCGTGCGCACATTGGTCTCTAGATACACGCCTGGAAGATCAAACGCAAACGAACGGATGCCCTGCGCCGTTGCCGGGCCAATGCCGGGCAGAGCGACCAAGTCACGCGTCTCACGCGGAAACTCCCCGTCCCAGTCCTCTACAACGCGCTGAGCGGCCCCATGAAGCGCCAGAGCGCGTCGGTTGTAGCCCATGCCCTGCCAAGCGTCCAAAACATCGGAAGGCGCGGCCTGGGCAAGCGCCTGCACAGTCGGAAAACGATCGAGCCACACCGGCATGCGCGCCTCCACACGCGGCACCTGCGTTTGCTGCAGCATGACCTCAGAAAGCCAAATGATGTACGGATCGCGTGTGCGGCGCCACGGAAGGTCGCGATAACGCAGGACCCCTTCCGAACGAATCATCGAACGAAAGGGGTCCTGAATCATGGCTATGCTCCTTATGCGGCGCTATTCCTCCCGGTAAGCGCACGCGCAGGTGGCGTACTCGGGAAACGCTTCGCGGTCGGCGAACTTGGGATCGACGGCCGGGAACTGGCGGTGAGCGACGATGTCGCCGAGCGAAACGGAATCGAGGTAGTCGCGCATCAACGCCTGGGCTCCGGCCCACAGGGGATGATAGCAGCACGCGCCCATGCGCGCACAGTCACCATCGGGCGCGGTGCAATCGTTCATAACCATAGGACCCTGAACGGCCTCGACGACCTGGCGGATAGTGACGTCGTCCGGACTGACCTTGAGACGCATGCCACCGTGGACGCCACGCAGGCTCTCCACAATACCGGCCTGGACCAAACCGTGCTGAATCGAGCGGGCAAACGAATACGGGACATTGACCTCTTCGGCAGCGGTGCGAACAGAAAGCAAACGCTCCGGATCCTCGGCAAGCATCGCCAGCATGCGAAGGGCGTAATCAGTCTTCCTCGATATGTCCATTTTTCCCCTTTCAAGGAATACGAACAGCTCGAACGAGCTCCGGGGCCGAGCTTGTGTCGAGACGCTAAATGACCGCCAGGACATCCAAATGGTAAATCGGATATCCACTGAGTGCCGCGCTTGGAGCGAAATGCATCAGATGCGGCGCACAGTGCAATTTAGTATAACCTAACCCCCTGTCTCGTAGAACAGGTGTTGCGCAACAAAGCTGTTGTTCAGACAGATATACTTATTAGATTTTACTTGCGTTCCCGAAGGCGCGGGGATTCTGGGCGAAGATGCACCAGGGCGATCGTTCTATCGAAACAAAGTGCATCAAACGCAAAAAGCCACGTCCGAAGACGTGGCTTTAATTGCGTTGGCGGGAAGTACGGGGCTCGAACCCGCGACCTCCGACGTGACAGGCCGGCGCTCTAACCAAACTGAGCTAACTCCCCAGGCAGACGTTCGCGTTTGTTTCCGCTCGCGTTCGCTGCGGGGATTAGTATACACAGAAGTCTGTCCGGCGCGCAACAACTTTTTTGAAAAAATTTTTCGGTCCCTCCGGGAGGGTCTCCGGGGCCGGCGGGCGCGGGTTGAGTTTGCTGCTCTACAGTCCTGCGCAAGACGGAAAGCACATTAAGTGCTTTCCTTTGCGTGCGGAACTCGCGACAAACTTAACCCCCGCCCTCAGCCCCGGAGACCCTCCCTGCCGTCACATTGTTCAATCAGTTTTGCGGGCGTGCGCCGCTGCGCGGCTAGCCCGCATGCTCCTCGGCGGGGTTGGTCTGATGGATCTTGTTGAACTTCCGCCTTTGGCTCAAATGGAAACGGGGGGGACGCATCTGCATCCCCCGTTTTTGTTGTGATTACTCTAGGTCAATAAACTTAGTGCTTAGGATCTTGCCGTCTTTTACTAGCATTCTGGCCATGGTGGGGCCTCGGGTGCCTCTGGGGTAGCTGGCGCTGCCCGGGTTGAGGACTAAGCAACGGCCCACTTGGGCTTCTTTGGTTACGTGGGTGTGGCCGTTGATGGCTACGTCTACGGATCCCACCGGAAGGTCTTCGCGGTAGTGGGCTACGGCGAATTTAAGGCCTTCGTAGGTAAAGAGCGCAAGACGGTCTACATCGGGGCCGTAGTCGCGGTAGTAATCGTTGTTGCCCAGTACGGCCCGCACGGGGGCGATGGTGCATAGGTGCTCGTAGTCCATCTCTGACGTGAGGTCGCCGGCGTGGATAATCAGGTCTGCGCCCTCAAGCTCATCCAGGAGCGCAGGCGAAAGATAGCCGTGGGTGTCCGAGATGATGTCGATACGCTTGGCGCTTGCACTGTTCATGGGATCCCTTCCGCAAAAAACGATTCGGCAGATACATACAAAAAGGCCCCACGGCTCCGCAGACGATGGGTCTACAGGGCTGCGGGGCCAGTGTGCTAGAGACTCAGAGCCTTCTTGAGCGGCACGACGCGGCGGCGCGAAACCGGCACGCGTTCGTCGACGCCCGTAATGCCCAGCTGGATGGCGCCCGAGGGCACCGTCTCCACATCCGTGACGCACGCCAAGTTGACGATATAGCGGCGGTGAACACGGAAGAAGCCAAAGTCGCAGAGTTTGGCCTCAAACTGCGCCAGCGAGGTCGTCGACAAAAAGCGATCATCGACGGTATAGATGCAGGAGTAATCGTCCTTGGCCATGATAAAGCGAATGTCGTCCACGGGAATGAGCACCTTGCGGCCGCCCTTTTCCACCGGGATACGCTCGATGGTCACCTTGCTGTCCGTAACCGGCTTGGTGCGTTGCATGACCTTCTCGATCGCGCGATCCAAGCGAGCTTCCTCGACCGGCTTCATCAGATAATCGACGGCATCCACGTCGAATGCCTCGACCGCATGGTCACTATACGCAGTCACAAACACGATCGCCGGCGGATTTTTGAGCTTATGCAGCGCCTCGGCAAGTTGCAGGCCCGAGGCACCGGGCATCGAGATATCGAGAAACACGACATCCACGCGACTTTCCATAAGCATCTCGATGGCGGAGCGGACGCTCGACGCCTCCGTGATCGTGCCGATCTTGCCCGTTTGCTCGAGCAGGAAGCGAAGCTCCGAGCGAGCCGGCGCCTCATCATCCACAATCATCGCACGCAGCATAGGGATAAAACCTTTCGTCAACTAACTACGCCGGGCATCCGTCGCATGACGTTGAGCCCGTAGCCTTTTATTTTACTCTTGAATGTCGAAGATGCTCTCTGACAAATCAAGATGAAGGAGCACTTTGGTGCCCTTGCCCGGCGCCGATTCGACACGCGTATAGGAGTGCGGCCCATAAAAGCGATGGATGCGCTCCGAAATATTGTGCATGGCCACACCGGCGCCGCCGCCCTGGGGAGAGCTGGCGTCGGGACGGGCAGAACGCTCGTCAAACAGTCTGGCGGCGGTACCCTCATCCATGCCCACGCCATTATCGGCCACGGCAATCAAGATTGCATCCTCGCCGTCTTGGTGAACGGTCACGTCGATCCTCAGGGCGTCGTCATCGCCCATACCATGACGTACGGCGTTCTCGACAATCGGCTGGATCACGAACGCCGGCACCAGCGTATCTTCCACGTCCTCGGACACATCGAACGTCGCAAGCACGCGGTCCTCGCCAAAGCGGGCCTTCTCAAAGGTAAGGTAGCGCCTGGTCTGTGCGACCTCGCGCGAGACCGGAATAAGCGATCCCGAGTTGTCGAGCGTGGCACGATAGAACGATGAGAACTCACGAAGCAGTTCGCGGGCCCGCAGCGGGTCGGTGCGCGTAAACGATGCAATGGTGTTCAGCGTGTTGAACAGGAAGTGCGGGTTAATCTGCGCCTGCAGCGCACGCACCTCGGCGCGCGCCGTGAGTTCCTTTTGCACCTCGAGCTCGTGGATGGCGAGCTGCGTGGACAAGATCTCGGCAAAGCCCGAGGCAAGCGCGTACTGGGTACGGTCGACGGCGCGCGGGGTCTTGTAGTAGAACTTGAGCGTGCCGACGGTACGATCGCCCACCTTGATGGGGGCGATAATGCCGGCGGGGACTTGGTTGTGCGAGCCGTCCGAGCCCACGACATCCACCATACGGTTGAACGACTGCACGATGCCATGTTCGATAACGTAGCGTGTGGCAAGCGTGTGGATGGGAGTATCGGGCAGCAGTTTTTCCTCAAACTCGCCCGCGCAGGCAAGCACGTTGTCCTCGCCGGTGATGGCCACCGTCATGGCGCGCGTCTCGGGCAAAATGCGCCGGCACACCAAACGCGCCGACTCCTGCGTCAGACCGCCCTTAATGTCCTCGAGCATGGCCGAGGCCACCGAGAGCGTCTCCTCGGTGTACTGGGAGCGCACCGAATCGGGATTGAGCGTCAAAAAGATAAAGATGCACAGAAAGATGCACAGCAGCGCGCAGGCAATCACCGTGGCGATCGGCTCGATACCGGTCACCAAGGCAAAAATAAAGTACACCAGCACGCAAATGGCGCAGGCAACGGCAATGATGCGAAAGATTGATATTGAACTATCGCGCTGGGCGCGGCGGTCGATCATTCGGCCCCCTCCAGGATACTGATCAGTTGTGCGTCACGCCAAAGCCCGTCCATGATCTTAGGCCAAAAGCTCTGGAAACGCAGGTAGCTTGCAGCGTTTTGGCGCGCATAGGCCTTTGCCTCGTCGATACCATGGCGCCAGATGCGCAGGTAGCCCTCATGCTCGCGGGTAAACACGCTGCGGACCATAGCGGTCTTGCGCACGCGGTCGTCGAGCTCGCGCGAAATCCACGGGCCCGGGTAGGGCATGAGCGATGCCGCCGTAACGGGAATGAGCTCCTTTTGATGCGCGGCGAATGTCAACTTGGCCCGTTCGTAGTACCAACGGTATACATCCTGCATAAAGCGCGGTGAGCGCTTTTCGGACTCCGGAGGCAGATGGCGCACGGTCCACTCGTTATCGAACCACACGTCGTAGCCAAACATGCGCATGTTAAAGAGGTAATCCAAGTCCTCGCCGCGGGTGATAAACGGGTCAAAGGCCACACGCGTAAAGGCGCGGGCGTGCAGGGCCATCAGGCCGCCGCACACGTAGTTGGAGCGCGAGATGCGGGTGCCCGAGAGCGCCTTTTTCATCCAACGGTTGAACTCGATGCGCTTGGTCCACCAACGATGGCAGATGCCCGCCTTGTCCGTGGGAGCCAGCGGCGAGCCGTCGCGATCGTAGAAATAGCCGCTCTTGACCAAGATCGGCAAGCCCTGACGCGTCTGCTGCCCCAACGCATAGGTCGCGCGCTTCATAAAGTCGGCGTCGATGACAGTCTCATCGTCATCCAAAAAGATAACCGCGTCATGCCCCAGCACAGCGGCGCAGGCTAGCCCCATATTGCGGATGGCACCGTAGCCTCGCAGGCTCACGCACTCTCCCGAACCCTTGGGCGCGATCTGAGCAACCCGGTCTGCGATGCGCGAGGCCTGGGTGTTGGTGACAACGGTGACCTTGAGCGTGGGATGCGCGTCGACAATCTCGTGCACGCGCAGCGACACATCGGCTGTGGCAGAAACGGGACAGACCACCAAAAGGATGATGCGCGGGATGTCACGTACCTGCTCAAGCGAGGCCAGGCAGCGGTCGAGTTCGGGATTGTCGGCGTTGAGTCGCATCGAATGGTCATAGGTGCCAGGGGCGTTTGCGCAAGCGTCATCGCCCGCCCAATACGTTGGAATCACGACCGTGGCGTTCAT
Organism: uncultured Collinsella sp.; assembly: GCA_900542305.1. Lineage (GTDB taxonomy): Bacteria > Actinomycetota > Coriobacteriia > Coriobacteriales > Coriobacteriaceae > Collinsella. The sequence goes on from UQMU01000028.1 coordinate 14,740, forward strand.
GCCTTACCCTCCCTGCAACACAAAAACGGGGCGCCGCCAAACACAGGCGACGCCCCGCGACCTAGCTGATTCCATCATACCCACTTGGGCAAATCATTGCTCGCAAGTCGCAATGTTTATTGCGGATAACCCCAAAAGAGTACCGTGGACAGGCACAATAGCCGCTCGCTCCTATGCGGCATGCTCTGCCGCCCGAGTCGTGCGGGACAGGCGGACCAGCAGCATAAAGCCAACGATCAGCAGCACGCCAATGGAAAGGACGCCCAGCGACGGGTTGCCGGTCAGCGAGGTGACGACCGACACCAGGAAGGTGCCCATAACGCTTGCATAACGACCAAAGATGTCAAAGAAGCCGTAGTACTCGTTGGACTTTTCCTTGGGGATAATGCGGCCAAAGTAGCTACGGCTGAGCGCCTGCACGCCGCCCTGGAACAGGCCGACCATAATGGCAAGCACCCAAAACTCAAAGGCGGTCTTTAGGAAGAACGCGGCGAACAGCACAATGCCCATATAGGCGGCGACTGCCACCAAGATCATGTTGAGCGTGCCCACGCGGCCGGCGAGCTTGCCGTAGATGATGGCGGACGGAAAGGCCACGAACTGCGTAACGAGCAGCGCCAGGACCAACTGGGTCGAATCGATGCCCAAGGCCGATCCGTAGCTGGTTGCCATGGAAATGACCGTGTGCACACCGTCGATATAGAAGAAGAACGCGATCATGTAGACCAGCACGGTCTTGTTGTGGGCGATCTCGCGCATGGTGTGTCCGACCTCGGAGAACACACCGCCCACGATGCGGCCGATAGTGTCCTCAGGACCGCGCTCGCGACCGTACTTTTGCTTATAGGTGCGAATGAGCGGCAGGGTAAAGATGAGCCACCAGGCACCAGTGATGATAAACGACAGACGCGTTGCCAGCATGGTAGGGACGCCAAGAGCGGGGCCACCCATGATGAGCGCCAGGCAGATGACGAACGGCACGGTGGAACCGATGTAGCCCCAGGCATAGCCCGAGCTGGACACGGCGTCCATGCGCTCGTCGGTGGTAATGTCGGGCAGCATGGCGTCGTAGAACGTCATAGAAGAGTTAAGGCCGATGGTGCACAGCACGTACACGGTCAAAAATGCCATGGCGGACATTGGGATAGCCTGCGCCAGGCAAAGCACCAGGCCCGTGAGGAAGAAGCCCAAGAAGAACTTGATCTTGTTGCCGGCATAGTCGGCAAGCGCGCCCAGAATGGGCATGAGCATGGCGATGACCAGCGAGGCGATCGTCTGGGCGTTGCCCCAAGCGACCACCAGGTCTGCCGAGGAAGCACCGGTATTGATGGCGTTAAAGTAGATGGGCACCACCGAGGTATTGAGCAGCACGAGGGCCGAGTTTCCCACATCGTACATGACCCAGTTACGCTCGAGCTTGGTGTATTTCATGGACAGGGACCCTTCGTATTCGCCCGATATGCAGTTAGTTCATCGTACCCCAATTGTCCAGAAGCGCCGGTAAGGATTCGGCAAAGGGGCACGCATGGGCCCTACTCCTCGCGGTCGAACTCCTCGTCGGCGCCGAGCACGCGACCGCTGTAATTGACATGGTTGGTCACGGCTTCCATATCGCCGGTCTCGATAAAGCGGGCAACCGTGCACTCGTAATCGAGCAGCGCGCGGTCAAAGACCTCGGGGAAACTCTCATTCGAGACCTCATCGGTAAAGGGATTCTTCCACGCCAGATGACCCAGATTGCCAGTGCGCTCGGGCAGCTCCGTCGTCACGCGATGGGCAAGGCCGTCGAGCAGCGAGTAGTCGTGCACCAACCCCTCAACCAGCGAGATCGCGCGCGTCTTTACGGAGCCGGCCGGCTCAATCGCACGGTAAAGTCGCTGCATATTGGCAACGGCAGCACCGTACTCCCCCGCCGGAATGTCAATGCCGTACACGCGTCCGGCAACATAGCTCATCAGCACGCCGGCCACGCGACTGATGCGATCGGTGGTGACGATCTCGCCCGCCGGCGGGTAATCGTCGACCGTAGCGCCATCGCGCTTAAGCTGCAGCATCAGTACATCCAGGTCGCTCTCGATCACAGCATGGACCTGGCTGCTCGAATCCTCAAGCTCTGAATCGGACTCCACGATGCCAAACTGCTGCTCATAGACAAAGGGATGGGCGTTGCGGTCGAGCACGTAATGAGACAGCAGGCCCAACGCAAAGGCACGGCCCAAGTTGGCGTCGCGCGGCAGCAGATGCGACACGCCGTCGCGCAGGCACGCGAACTGGCGAGACATGCGCGAGCGATGCATGACCTGCGCCAGCAGCGTGCAGTCGGAAACACGCGGTGTCAGAATGTGAAAGAAAAACGGGTCGGGGCCTTGGTTGCCCAAGATAAAGGCAATGCGCTCTTCATCGGACGTGATGACGCCCTGCGGAAGACGGTCGATGCTTTCCTCGCCAAACAGATGATGGGTGATAAGCGCGGGCATAATGATCCTTTCGATTTCATTCGATGCCACCCATTATGCCCACCGCGCGCCCATGCCAAACCTGCGATGGTAAACGACGGCACGCAGACCATCTACGCAAGCCCCAAGTGTGCTTTAACCTCGGCAGCGCGACGGCGGGATACGGGCACCATCGAGGTTACGCGATCGAGCCTGAGCTCCATAAGACCCGTGGAACCGATCTCGACATTGTGCACGTCTTCCAAATTGACCAGATAGCTGCGATGAACGCGAATAAAGCCCTCGGAGACCAAGCGACGCTCGAGCGAAGAGATCGACTCATTGATCAGGTACGTTCCCTCGGCGCAGATGGCATTGCAAAAATCGGCACGCGCCTCAAAGTAGCAGACGTCTGCGGCGGGAATGAACACCTTTTTGCCCCCGCGGTCCACCGTCAGACGCAAAGGCTGGCGCGGAGCGTGGATAACACGACGGGCACCCAAGGCTGTCTCGATCTTGTCGAGTGCCTTTGACAGGCGTGCGTCCTCGACCGGCTTGACGACATAGTCGACAGCATCGAGGTTATACGCATCGGCGGCAAACTCGGCAAACGCCGTCACAAACACCACGACCGGCGGCGTCTTTAGGTTCTGCAGCGTCTCGGCAAGCTCAATTCCCGAGCGACCGGGCATGGTAATGTCTAAAAACAACACGTCGGGCTTGTTCGACAGAATCGACTCCACGGCTTCGGTGACATTGCCCGCCTCGGCAATCTGGCCCACACGCGCATCCTTTTCCAACAGATAGCGTAGCTCAGCCCTAATGGGAGGCTCGTCATCAACCACCAAGATGTTCCAGCCTTCGGACATATGTGCTTCCCCTCTTTTTCTCTCAATCCAACCGCGTGCTACGCCGTCAACGGCGCGGGCTCATGCGGCTCGCCGTTCAGCTCGACGATGACCTGCGTTCCCACGCCCTCCTGGGACTTCACGCGCATGCCGGAATCTTCTCCGTAAAAGAAATGGATGCGCTGAAGCACGTTGAAGAGCGCCAGGCCGCAACCTCGCTTGACGGAGCCGTCGGCGGTAATGCTCTCGGGCTCCTCCAGGCGATGCTGCTCAAACAGATGTGCGCAGACCTCTTCGCTCATACCGATGCCGTCGTCCTCGACGATGATCTCCAAACCGTCATCGGTCTCGAAAGCCCTAACATGAATAGAAAGCGGCTCGGTCTCGCGCTGCGCGTGCTTGATGCAGTTTTCGAGCAACGGCTGCAAGATAAACGGCGGCACCATGCAATCGCGCACCTCAAAGTCGATATCGACCGAGACGCGCAGACGGCCGTCGCCATACCGGGCCTGCATAAGATTGATATAGCGAGTGCCCTGTTCCACCTCGTGCTCGAGCGTTGTGAGGGTATCGGAATCAGAAAGCGTCTGACGGTAGTAATTGGAAAAGTCGATCAGCAGCGATCGCGCCTTGTCGGGCTCGGTTCGAACGAGCGACACGATCGTGCTAATGGTATTGAATAGAAAATGCGGGTCGACCTGCGACTGCAGGGCACGAAGCTCAACGCGGGCCGTGAGCTCGTCCTGGCGCTCAAGCTCAAAGCTCGCAAGCTGCGTGGAAATGAGGTCGGCAAAGCCCGAGGCAAGGGCCGTCTGGCGCATATCGATGCTGCTCAGGCGAGGGTAATACAGCTCGAGTGTGCCCACGCAATGCCCGCGCACGGTAAGCGGCGCGACGATGCCGGCGCGCAGGCGGGGAAAATAGCCGCCCGTCTCATTGGAGGTGTCACGCGAAAACACGCTCTGCTCGCCCGTCTCAATCACACTGAGCGTGGTCTTGAGCACGACCGGGGTGCCGGCGGGGCACTTTGCCGAGTCCTCGCCCCAGCTTGCCAACACCTGCTTGCCGTCGGTAAAGCAGATGGCAGAGGCGATGGTCTCGGACAGGATAATTTTAGAGGCGCCCAGGGCCGCTTCGGGCGTAAGGCCGCGCGACGTGTAGGCGAATATTTTTGATGCGATGGCGAGCGTACGGTCGGTTGCGCTCGATGTGAGGTCGTCGGGGACCACAAAGACATACGAGAAAAAGAAGCACAGCATGACCATGCCGGCAATAACGACAACGCCCGGAACGGGATTGGGATTATCGGTTAAATCCCAGATAAGCAGCAGGATAAGCGCCGGAACGACAACACCGAGCAGGATGGCCTGGACCACATGCTGGGCCGTACGAAAGACCTTGGTAGAGTTGTAGCCCTTGCCCAGAATCAGCCTGTTTAAATCCACCGTCATCCCCTTTTATCTATCGCACCCATAGCAATAAAGAGGGCCGCAAGCGACCCTCTCCATTGCATTATGCAATCAAATACTGTGTTTTACATCCAGTCGTCGATGAACGGTAGTTTAGGCGCTGTATTTGTTGGCCTCGCCAAAGGTGCCCGCCTCGACGATCCAGCCGTCCTTCATGATAACGTCCATGTTGTCGGTGTTGAGCACGTGGATGTCGGCGGCGACGTCACCGTTGACGACCAGCAGGTCGGCGCACTTGCCGGCCTCGATAGAACCGGTCTCGTCCTCGATGTGGCACATCTTGGCACCGTTGAGGGTGGCGCAGGTGATGGTCTCGACCGGGGTGAAGCCGATCTTGTCGACGAACTCGTACATCTCCTCGATGGAGCAGGTGCCGTACGGGGTGACGAAGGAGAAGGAGTCGGAGCCGATCGTCATGACGACGCCACGCTTCTTGGCCTCGCGCAGGCAGTCGTAGTTGCGCTGCAGCTCCTTCTCGACCAGGGTGCCCTCGTACTTGTCGTGCAGCTCGGGGACGTAGACGGGCGGATAAGTGGCGTACCAGGTGGGCAGGAAGGCGATCGTCGGGGTGAAGAAGGTGCCCTGCTCGGCCATGAGGTCCATGGTGCGCTCATCGATATCGAAGCCGTGAATCAGCTGCTCGCAGCCAAAGCGGACGGAATCGTAGGCAGCGGCATGGTTGTTGTAGCAGTGGCTCCACACGGGGATGCCGACCATCTTTGCCTCTTCGACCACGGCCTGGATCTCCTCGGAGCAGTAGTGCTGGTCGCGACCGGAGTCCCAACGCCAGATGCCGCCACCGGTAGCCCAGATCTTGATGGCATCGGGGTTCTCGCGCAGGCGACGACGGACGGCCTTGCGCAGATCCCAAGGACCATCGACCTGGTCGCCCCAGGGATGGGATTCCTTATTGAGCTCCTGGGTGCAGTGGTGGGAGTCGCCGTGGCCGGCAACGCGGCAGAAGCCGAGGCCGGTGGCCAGAACGCGCGGGCCCTTGAAGACGCCCTTGTCGATGCAGTCACGGATCTGGATACCAAAGCGGCCGATTTCGCAGACGGTGGTGAGGCCGTGGGTGAGGCAGTCGTAGGCCTGCTTGACGGCGACGGCCTGCTTCTCGAGGAGCGGCTGCATGACCCAATCGGTGTCATCGTCGGTCAGGTTGCCCGAGAAGTGCAGGTGGGTGTCGATCAGGCCGGGAAGGACGGTCTTGCCGGCGGCGTCGATGACCTCAACGCCCTCGGGAAGGTCCTGCATAGCGCCGGCGTACTCGATCTTGCCGTTGTCGTCGACGAGAACGAGGGAGTTCTCGACCGGCTCGGCACCGGTACCGTCGATGAGCTTGCCGCCAACGATTGCATACTTAGTGGACATGGTTCCTCCTTATGGATCCATATAGTGGGCGAGGCCGTGTTGGGTTAAGGCCTCACAAAGCTACCCAAGTGGTGCCGGGTTCGGCGCGCGGGAGAGAGGGCCCCGCGCACCCGATCCGCCCCGGCTAGGCGTTACTTTTTGCGGGAATTGGTGAAAGCCATGAGGGCCAGACCAATAGCCAACCAGCCGATCACGATGCTCCACTCCACCATGTTGAGGGAGGCGGGAGAGAACGGAATCACGAGAAGGCCGATGATGATGGCGCAGGCAGCGATAGCGAGGCCGATGCCAAACTTGCCGCCGGGCACCTCGTAGGGACGAGGCAGGTCGGGCTCGGTGAAGCGCATGCGCAGGCAGGCGAGGGCGACCATACCGCAGGAGAAGATGAAGGCGAGAGCCGACACGTTGGTCAGAGGGATGAGCATGTTCTTGCCCAGGAACGGACCGATGACGGTGATGACGCCCAGAACGACGCAGGCGAGCTTGGGAGCGCCAGACTTGGGGTCGACCTCGGCGAACTTCTCGGGCAGTTGGCCCTTGCGGCCCATGGCGAGCATGATGCGGCTCGTGGCGCCGTAGAAGGAGTTCATCGGGCCCATGGGTCCAAGCGTGGCGATGACGAGCATGGCCAGGTACAGAAGCATGTTGATGCCCTTGAGGCAGGCAAGCGCGGGAACCGGGCTCTTAACAAACTCATGCCAGTCGAGAATGGTGCCGAACGAGTAGATGCAGACCATGTAGAAGCCGCCGGCGGCCAGCAGGGCCAGGGAGATGATCTTGCCGAACTTGTTCCAGTTGAGGCCCTCGGCTGCCTCCTCAGCCTGCTGAGGAATGGTGTCGAAACCGGCGTAGAAGAACGGGGTCAGAACCAGGACCGACACGATGCCGGCGAACAGGCTGGCGCCCTCGGTAGCGGCCTTGCCGCCGCCAGCGCCGGTGACCTGGGAGAACACGGGCATGGCGTTGTCCGGCGAGCCGGTGAACAGCGAGACGCCCATGGCGAGCAGCATGCCGCAGAGCAGGGCCTTGGTCAGGAAGGCTTGGAGCTTGGCGGCCGAGCTGGCACCGCGGAAGTTGAGGAAGATGACGTAGACTGCAAAGCCGAGCGCGATCAGCGTCGGGAACAGGTAAACGTCGGCGCCCAGGATGGTGTAGAGCTTGACGGCGCGCAGCCACTCAAGGCCGGGCAGGCTGCCGAACATCTCGGACACGAGGGTCGAAATGGCGATGGCCTCCCACGGGCACAGGATGCCGTTGCCCAGAGCCAAAAGCCATCCGGTGATGTAGCTCAGCGTACGGCCAAAGCTACGATCGACATACTCGACGATGCCGCCCGAGATGGGGATAGCGGCCGTGAGCTCACCGAAAACAGCTCCGACGGGCACGAGGAAGATTGCACCCAAGAGGAATGCGATCATAGCGGGAACGGGACCGCCGCCCACGACCATCCAGTCGCCGACCTGCAGAACCCAACCGGTGCCGATGATGGCACCGAAACCGATGGTGAAGAAGTTCCAGAGCGAAAGCGTTTTCTTCATACCGCCGTTATCCTCGACTGCAACTTCTGCGTTCTTGTCCGCCATTGTTCCCCTCCTTTCCTTTTTGACGCCCCTTGACGTCACCCCTTGCGCGGTCTGTTTTGCCGCGCGCTTTTATTTCGTGGCTTTAAGATACGGCCTTGGCACAGCAGCGCCGCTTGTAGCTCGACCGAAGGCAGAACTGCAAAACGAGCGGCGCCGTTTTTGGGACGAACGGCGGGAGACGTCATTCGTCTTGGACGCTTTCATCTTGTCTGCTTTTGAATACCTGTTGCCGTGACGCTTGGCGCGCGGCGCGGCAACGTTCATACCATTTGTCAGGCTTTTGGCGCACATGCCCATGTGTCGTGCATCTTTTTATGTAGGATAGACAAGTTACACATGAGGCAAGGTGATTCGAATGGCATACGGATACAATGACGGCGACCAACGGCCACAAAGCGTGCGCCTTGCCGGCCGCACCACGCCAACGCCCAGAAGCACCTCCGACAACGACAACCCGCAGCGCCCCCAAGAGCAGCCCGGGGCTTCTTCGCGGCAACAAAGCCATACCGTGCAGCAGTCAGACCGTGTGAGTACGAGCACGCGCCAACGCCAGACCGACACATCGCAGCCACGCCGCTACGATCGCCGTAAGACCGACTACTACGTCAAGCGCTCCTTTTCGCGACCTCAACGCGATCGCGGCAATTCCGCCCCTCACCCCGCGTCGCACACCACAAGCCACGCGCTTCCGGCCCGCCGCCTACGCCTTGCGCTTTGCTCCATTGCCGCCTGCCTCGTCTTTGTGTTTTTGGGATCCTGTATCTCCCACGGATCAGCCGGTCTTGAGCCCACTGCCGAGGACAAGCTGCTTAAAGCTCCCGTCGCGCCCGGTTACTCCTTTGCGTTCTCGACCCCACGCTCGCAATGGCAGGCCGGCGCCATGCCCCACATCTACCAAATTGACCCCGCATGGTCGGAGCTGCCCTATGCCGGTGGCACTATTCGAGAAAACGCTTGCGGTCCCACTTGCCTCACCATGGTCTATATCTTTAAGACCGGCCACACCGATAAGACGCCGGTCGATGTATGCGCACTGGCCGAAGCCGGCAACTACGCCCCCACTGGTGCCACCGAGTGGTCGTTTATGACAGGCGGCGCGTGGCAGCTGGGGCTCAACGGAACACAGCTCTATAACGATCGCGAATCGATTACCCAAGCACTTCGCTCGGGTGCGCCCGTCATCGCCGCAGTGCGCCCCGGTACGTTTACCAACGTAGGCCACTACATCGTGCTCTACGGCATCGACGACGCCAACCAGATTGGCGTCTACGACCCCAACTCGGCCAGCCGCAGCGCCCGCCGTTGGGGCGTCGTAGAGGTCCTCAACGAAGTCGAAGCCATGTGGGCCTACTACTAGTCATTGGGGACAGACTTAAATGAGTAGTCGTTGTGGACGTTCTTGTTTGACTAGTCATTTAAGAACGTCCCCAACGACTAGGTGAATAGCAAAAGCCCCGCAGCCGGAGCGGACTGCGGGGCTCATGAAGAGAGGCCAGTTTGTGGGCGCCTTGCCTGGCGCCCACGAGAGAGGCAACAGAGTAGAGACTACTCGTGAATGCGGGTACCGGAGAGGCCAGCCATGGTCTCGGCGGCCTTGTCCAAGGCGCCGATGATGCAGGTGCGGCCCTTGCGGGAACGGGCGAACTTGATGGCAGCGCGGACCTTGGGCTCCATGGAACCCTTGCCGAACTGGCCCTCGTCGGCCAGGCGCTCGGCCTCGTCGGCGGTGATGTCCTCGAGCTCCTCCTGGTTGGGCTTGCCGAAGTTGATGGCGACATGCTCAACGGCGGTCAGCAGGAACAGGACGTCGGCGTCGCAGTCCTCGGCCAGCAGCTCGCCGCCCAGGTCCTTGTCGATGACGGCGGGAACGCCCTTGTAGCAGCCCTTGTTCTCGTAGTCGCGGACGACGGGGATGCCGCCGCCACCGCAGGCGATGACGATGAACTCGTTGTCGAGCAGGTTGAGGATGGAGTCGGCCTCGACGATCTTCTTGGGATCGGGGGAGGCGACGACGCGACGCCAGCCGCGGCCGGAATCCTCGACGAAGACCTTGGAGGGATCCTCGGCCATGAACTCCTTGGCCTGCTCCTCGGTGTAGAAGGGGCCGATCGGCTTGGTCGGGTTCTTGAACGCGGGATCGTCGGGATCGCACTCGATCTGGGTGACGACGGTGGCGGCGTGCCAACGCTTATAGCGCTTGTGCATCTCGCGGCCGATGCCCTGCTGCAGGTGATAGCCAATGTAGCCCTGGGACATGGCGCCGCACTCGGGCAGCGGCATCTCGGGGGTGCCGATGGCATCGTGGGCGGCGGCGAAGGCGTTCTGGATCATGCCGACCTGCGGGCCGTTGCCGTGGGTGATGATGATCTCGTTGCCCTGCTCGATGAGGCCGAGGAGCGCGTGGGCGGTGTTGCTCACGGCCTCGATCTGCTCGACGGGGTTGTTGCCGAGGGCGTTGCCGCCAAGGGCGACGACAATACGATCGGGCTTGCCAAGAGGCTTAGACATTGCTGGAATCCTTTCTGTAAAAGGCCTACAACCCATTAATAACCCGCGTCCGTGCGATACGCGAGTTTATTAAGGTTTATATTCTCTTTATCGCTCATTTTATTCATTTTGAAAATAGCGGAACGGTGAACGGTCGTTTTTATCCGCTCAGCGTACAGAACCCCAGCTCAGACATATCTACGCCATTTACGTGCAACTTTATTTAAATGCAGCGAGGATTATGTCGGATTATGCAAACTACATCTCTGCTAAACACAAAACGGACAGCGCAATATCTTACTCGCACTATACGCGATTCTATACATTAATTTGACGAGTATGCATCCCTGCAAAAACATGGGGCTTTTCATCCAACATAAGGGATAGCCGATCGCGCTTCACCCCGCGGCAAGCGACTGCGAGTTCGCAGTATGGAACTTTACCGTCGGCTTCTGCATGAACGCTGCCGACGCCCTTTCGCTCCTGCGCGCCCAAGCAGCCGAGAACGCTAACGGCGCCACTGCCAACCTGGCCACCCTCAACAACGGCGCCGCCAGCCTTTTCGCAAAGTACCGTGCTGGCTCGCTGGCTTTGAGGCCTAAGCGAGCTTTGCTATTTGCCAATTTTTGTATGATTTGGGTCAAATCTATCTTCCAATTTTTGTATGATTAGGGTCAAATCTATTTGCCAATTTTTGTCATTGAGGGGTTTTAATGCTACGCCGTAAGGTCACTGACAGGCTTTTGAGCTGGAAGAACAAATCCAATAAAGCGTTGCTTGTTACTGGCGCGCGTCAGATTGGCAAGAGCTATGCAATTCGCGCGTTTGGAAAGAGCAACTACGCTTCGTATTATGAGGTCAATCTGCTACTCGATGCCGAGGCAAGAGACGTACTTGTTGGCGCTAAGAACTCCATTGACTTCATCAACCGTGTGGCCCTTCTTGCGGATGCACCGCTTGTTGAAGGAGACACGCTTATCTTCGTCGATGAGATTCAGGAGTATCCGCAGATCGTTACACTTATGAAGGCGCTGGTCGAGGACGGACGCTTTAGCTATGTCTTCTCGGGGTCTATGCTTGGGACTGAGTTTAAGGGGATCTCTTCTTTTCCGGTGGGGTATGTCGAGCACATTGTTATGCGACCGATGGATTTTGAAGAGTTCTGTTGGGCAAACAGCATCAGCGAGAATGTGCTTGCAGACATTCGCAGCTGCCTTGTCGAGAGACGTCCCGTCGAAAACTATATTCATGAGGCGATGCTCAAAAACTTTAGAGCCTATATCGTTTGCGGCGGCATGCCAGAGGTCGTTCAGAACTATATCGATTCGGGCTATTCGCTCGTGAGAACGCGTGAGCTTCAAATTCAGCTAGTCGATCAGTACAAAAGCGATATCTCTAAATATGCATCGACTCGAGCGTTTAACGTTCGCTCCATTTTCGAGCAAATTCCCGTTCAGCTTGAGGCGGAGTCCCATCGCTTTATCGTCTCGTCTCTAGGCGAGGGAGCTCGTCTTCAAAAATACGAGCAGGATTTCCTATGGCTGGTGAACGCAGGCGTTGGATTGATGGTCCCCCAGGTGACGGAGGCCCGGAGTCCTCTTAAGAGGACAGAGAAGGCAGCCGCCTTCAAACTATACGAGTCCGATACAGGAATGCTCGCATCGCGATATCCCGGTAGCACGGCACGCGCTGTATATCTAGATATGAAAACCCCCAACCTCGGCGGTCTCTATGAAAACGTGGTCGCGCAGGAGCTTGTTGCCCTCGGAGCAGATACGTGGTACTACCAAACACGTGAGGTCGGTGAAGTCGACTTTGTAATCGAAGGCGCCCGAGGACATGTTGTCCCAATCGAAGTCAAATCGGGCAAGAAAGTTCGAGCACATGCGGCCCTCGATCGCCTGATGAGTGTGGGCGAGTACAAGATTCCCGAGGCCGTTGTGCTGAGCCACGAAAACCTTAGCGAAGAGAGCAAGATCCTGTACGTTCCAATCTATATGACATTCTGCCTCGATGAGTTTATGGAAAAGGACGACCCCAACAACGATTTCTCATTTGCACCCATATCTCTCTAGATCATCTGAACCAACAACCAAGCCCCCTCCATAACCAAAGTAACGCGTGGTTTCGCGGCCGCGCCGCGAAACAGCGACGGGGACAAAAGGCCCCCACAACCACGTCCCTCATGCAGCCCCACAATCCAAGGACGTAGTCGTAGCAGGATCTGAGGGCTGACCTTCGCGGACACTCCGCACTGATATTTTCTGTATTGAAGACGTCGATGATGCACCCGTATACCATTG
>UQMU01000029.1 GCA_900542305.1 uncultured Collinsella sp.
GCCTCGACTGCGCCCCCGCCGGCGCTCATCGAGGCCGAGAACAGGCAGGTCAGGTTCCTGGCCGCCCGGATATCGGAGGCCCTCGACGAGGCCGGGGCCCTCGAGGCCGAGACGGCGGCGCTGCTCGAGGGCGACGAGACCTACGCGTGTCTGCTCACCGTGCCCGGCATCGGCCCGAGGACCGCGGCGCAGCTCGCGGTGTCGGTCGACATCGGGAGGTTCCCGGACCACGACCACCTGGCCTCGTACTGCGGCATAGCCCCGAGGGTGAGGAGCTCCGGCACGTCGGTGAGGTCGGTCAGGGCGTCCAGGCGCGGCGACGCGAGGCTCAAGTCCCTGCTGATCTTCTCGTGCAACAGCCTGGTGAGGTCCTCGGGGCGCTACGGCGAGTACTACCGGGCCTGCAGGGCGCGGGGCATGGGGCACGGGCGGGCGCTCAAGGCCGTCGCGAGGAAGCGGCTCAGGGCGATATACGCCGTGATGCGCGACCGGGTGCCCTACCGGGAGTAGCCCCGACGGTTGACAAAACTATAGGAACACCCAACGACTAGTCTTGAAGCAAATCCCCACTCTCGCTCCAAAATAGTTCGCCAAGGTTTACTATTACGTTCATAAAGTAGTACAAGGCTAACAATGGGGGATAGCATGGCGACGAAGCAAGCCTACGTCCAGGTCAAGGGTCTCAAGAAACACTACGGCGACGGTGACGCGCGCCTGACGGTGCTCGACGGCATCGACACGTCCATCAATCGCGGCGAGATCTGCGTCATGCTGGGGCCCTCGGGCTCGGGCAAGTCGACCTTCCTCAACCTGATTGGCGGCCTGGAAGATGCCGACGACGGCTCCATCATGGTGGACGGCTGCGACCTCACGGTGCTCAAGCCCGCCGACCTGGGCGAATACCGACGCCGCGAGCTGGGCTTTGTCTTCCAGTTCTACAATCTGGTGCCCGATCTCACCATCAAGGAGAACATCGAGGTCACGGCGCACCTGTCCAAAAACCCGCTCAATGTCGACGACCTGCTGCATTCGCTGGGCCTCTACGAGCACCGCAACAAGTTCCCGCGCCAGGTCTCGGGCGGCCAGCAGCAGCGCTGTGCCATCGGCCGTGCGCTCGTCAAAAACCCGGGCCTGCTGCTGTGCGACGAGCCCACGGGCGCGCTCGACTACAAGACGTCCAAGGAAATCTTGCAGCTCATGGAAGACGTCAACCGCGAGTACGGCTGCACCATCATTATCGTCACCCACAACGCTGCCATCGCCCGCATGGCCAATCGCGTGCTGCGCCTGCGCGACGGGCGCATCGTCGAGGACGAGCTCAACGAGTCGCCCGTCGCGGCCGCCGAGCTCGATTGGTAGGCGGCGCCATGACACCTCTCACAAAACGACTCCCGCGCGAGCTGCGCCGCAATATTGGTAAGTACCTGGGCATCTTTTTGCTTATGTGCGGAAGCATCGCCCTCACCTCGGGCTTTTTGCTCGCGGCACATTCCATCGGCTGCCTTATCGATGACATGCGCGATGCGTACACGATTGAGGACGGCCGCGTGACCACCTCCTTCGAGGCCACCAAAGACCAGCTCAAGGCCGCCGAGGATGCGGCCGGCGACGTCGGCGGCGTCACGATCTACAAAAATTTCTCCATCGACGCCATCATCAAAAAGACCGCCGGCGACGATGGTACCAAGCGCACGCTGCGCACCTATGCGCACCGCGCTAAGGTGGACATTGCGTCCTATTGTGAGGGCAAGCAGCCCAAGACGGACGACGAGGTGGCTATCGACCGTGTCTTTGCCACCAACAACGACCTCGCCGTGGGCGATAAGGTCGAGCTCGAGGGCCGCACCTACACCATCTGCGGCATCATGACCCAGCCCGACAGCCAGGCGCTGTTCCTCAACAACTCGGACTTTACGGTGAACACCATCACCTATGGCGTTGCCGAAGTGACCGATGCCGGCTTTGCCGCGCTCGAGGATGCCGGCGGCGCACCTGCCTACACCTACTCCTTTACCTTTACCGATCGCGACCTTTCCACCGCGGATCGCATCGACGCCGAGCAGGATATGGTCGAGGCGCTGACCGATGCCGATGCGCGCGTGGACGATCTGATCGATGCCGATTCCAACCAGGGCATTGGCTATGCGCGCGACGACGTAGACGGCGACTCCATGATGTGGATGACGCTACTCGACATCATCATCGTGATCATGGCGTTCGTCTTTGTGGTCCTTACCGACGCCGCCATCGAGGAGGAGAGCGCCATCATCGGCACGTTGCTCGCCAGCGGCTATCGTCGACGCGAGATCGTGCTGCACTACCTGGCACTTCCCGCCATCGTGGGCGTGGTCGCGGCGCTTTTGGGCACTGCTCTCGGCGTTGTGTTCTTTACCGAGCCCATGCGCAGCCTCTATTACGGTTCGTACAGCCTGCCGCCCTTCCAGGTGTACTGGAGCTGGGAGATCTTTGTGAAGTGCGCCGTGGTTCCCGCCGCCGCGCTCATCCTCATCACGCTGGTGGGTCTGCTTCGCAAAATGGGCAAGACTCCGTTGCAGTTCCTTCGCCACGAGGCGAGCGGCAAATCGGGCACTAAGCGCGGCCTGCAGCTGTCGGAGCGCATGGGCTTTGTCGCGCGTTTCCGCCTGCGCATTTTCCTGCGCAACCTAGGCAACTTCGCCACGCTGTTCGTGGGCATCGCGTTTGCCTCGCTACTGATGCTTTTTGGCCTGGCGATTCTGCCCACGATGACGCACTACGCCGACAACCTCGAGACAAGCCTGGTCGCCGAGCACCAGTACACGCTCAAGGCGCCGCTGGAGCTCGAGGGCACCGCCGAGGAGCGCGAGCAGTGGTCAGCGCTCGAGCGCTTGCAGTCGGTTGACGGCGCGTTGCTTTCCGCCGCCCAGGATGCGGATGATGAGCTTGACGACGCGGCCGATGCGGCGCAGGCGGCAGCCGATGCCGCGGCTAGCGCTCCGTCTGCCGAGAGCTTGGCCGCGGCGCAGGACGCGCTCGCCAAGGTCCAGGACAAGAAGGATGCGCTTTATGCGCGCCTCGATGACCTTGCCAATGCCCTTGGCTGCGACCGCGACGAGGCTATCGACTTGATTGACAAGGCCTCTAAGATCGACACTGACAACGACGATATCCATCCGGTCAATACGACCGACAACGGCGTGGGCGCAATCGCGCAGGCCGAGAAATATGCTGTTTACCAGCTGCAATACGACCGCGGCGATGGAAATGGCGAGGAGACGATTTCCGTCTGCGGCATTTCATCCGATTCGCGCTATTGGAAAGACCTCAACGTCGGCGATGGGCGCGTCGTCTTTGGTGGCGGTCTGCTCGATAAGTTTGGCTGGAGCGAGGGACAGAAGGTTAAACTTCGTGACAAGTACGAGGGCAAGAATTATTCCCTTGAGTATGTGGGCAAGGACTGCACCTGGGGTTCCAAGTCGGACATGAATGTCTATATGAGTATCGATGACTTTAACGAGCTGTTCGACAACGACGCCGCCTACTTTAACGGCTATGTGAGCGACGAGAAGCTCGACCTCGACGCGCGCTACTTTGCCGGCGACACCACGCCCGACGACATGCGCGCCGTGGGTGACCAGTTCATCGGAATGATGAGCAAAATGATTGGAATGATGGTCGGGCTCGCGGTGTTTATCTTCCTGCTGTTTATGTACCTGCTGACCAAGGCTGTGATCGACCACAGCGCCCGTTCGATCAGCTACATGAAAGTCTTTGGCTATCGCGATAGCGAGATCTCGCATCTGTACATCCGCTCGATCACGCTGTGCGTGGCGGCGTCGCTCGTGCTGAGTCTGCCGGTCATTATTGGCTCGCTCACGGCCATCTTCCGCTCGATGCTGCTCGCCTACAACGGCAATATCGAAATCTATGCGCCCGCTTGGTCCATGGTTGCATGCGTCGGCATTGGCTTTGCGACCTACCTGGTCGTGGCGCTGCTGCACGCGCGCTCCATCAAGCGCGTCAGTCTGGCCGAAGCCCTCAAAGTCCAAGAGTAGTCATTTAAGAACGTTCCCAATGACTAGGTGCCGTACTTGACTTTAACTCTGCTTTAACTGGTACCATCCTCTATGTCTGTAATGCCATATAGACCGAGGGGATATATCTATGACCGCAGCCGCACCCGCCGCACCCGCTAAGGTGTACTTCACTAACCTGCGCACGCATGCTCGCGAGAGCCAGCTCGACAAGCTCAAGCGCCTCATCCGTCACGCCGGTATCGAGCAGATCGACTTTGAGAACAAGTTCGTCGCCATCAAGATTCACTTTGGCGAGCTGGGCAACCTGAGCTTTTTGCGCCCCAACTACGCCCGCGCCGTCGCGGATGTCGTGAAGGAGCTGGGCGGCAAGCCCTTCCTCACCGACTGCAACACGCTCTATGTCGGTAGCCGCAAAAACGCGCTCGAGCACATCGATACCGCCTACCAGAACGGCTTTACCCCGTATGCCACGGGCTGCCAGATCATCATCGCCGACGGCCTTAAGGGCACCGACGAGGCGCTCGTCCCGGTCGAGGGCGGCGAGTACGTGCACGAGGCCAAGATCGGTCAGGCGCTCATGGATGCCGATATCGTGATCAGCCTCACCCACTTTAAGGGCCATGAGCAGGCCGGTTTTGGCGGCGCCATGAAGAACCTGGGCATGGGAGGCGGCAGCCGTGCCGGCAAGATGGAGCAGCATGCCGCCGGCAAGCCGAACGTCGCGACCGAGCACTGCGTTGGCTGCCATGCCTGCGAAAAGATCTGCGCGCACAACGCTATCTCGTTCGACGGCACCCGCGAGCGCGAGCTTGCCAGCGGCGCTACTCGCACGGTGCACGTGGCCGCTATCGACCACGATCGCTGCGTGGGCTGCGGACGCTGCATTGCGGCATGCAACCAGGACTGCATCAAGCCCGGTTATGAGGCCGCGGCCGACGTGCTCAACTGCAAGATCGCCGAGTATACAAAGGCCGTTGTCGACGGCCGTCCGAGCTTCCACATCTCGCTTGCCATGGACATCAGTCCCAACTGCGACTGCCATCCCGAAAACGATACGCCTATCGTCAACGACATCGGCATGTTCGCGAGCTTCGACCCGGTCGCCATCGACCAGGCCTGCGCCGATGCCGTCATGGCATCCGAGCCGCTGCCCAACACCGAGCTCACCGATAGCGCGGCCAAGATGGAGCACAACCACGAGCATCTGGAGGGCGAGCAGGCCAAGGATCCCTTCTGCATCACGCATCCCGACACCGACTGGCGCGTGTGCATCGCGCACGCCGAGAAGATCGGCCTGGGCACGAGCAAGTACGAGCTTATCGAGGTCAAGTAGCACCTAGCTATTAGACAAAACAAGCGCCTTTGTAGCACAACTGTTAGCAAAAGCCGCCCGTGAGCACAGTGCCCACGGGCGGCTTTTCGGAAGTGCTAGGGGGTCAGATAGGCCAGTAAACCGTACTATTTGCCTAAAAATACTCGTCGAGGAAGTCGTCGACCGTGTTCCAGTAGAGTTCGGGGTCGACCTGCGCGCTCTTGGCGTGGGTGGCGCCATGGACGGTGAGCTTTTGCTTGACCTTGCTGGCGCACGCGTCGTAGTTTTGGTCGAGCATGCTGTACGGCACAAAGGTGTCTTGGTCACCGTGGATAAACAGCATGGGAACCGTCGCATGTTTGAGTTGCTCCACGCTGCTCGCCTTATGAAAGTCGTAGCCCGCGCGCACGTTGCACACCAAGTTCGCTACATCGAGCAAGGGAAAGCTGGGCAGGCCGAACACGTCCTTGAGCTGCAGAGAAAACTCGTCCCAAACACTCGTATAACCGCAGTCCTCGATAATGCATTTCACGTTTGCAGGCAGAGATTCCCCCGCGACGTTCATGGCGGTTGCCGCACCCATCGACTCGCCAAAGACCAGGATGCGCGCCTCGGGGTCAGCCTGAACGATTCGCTCGATCCATGCGACGATGTCGAGCCGCTCGGGCCAGCCCATGCCGATATAGTCGCCGCCGGAGCGCTCGTGGGCGCGGGCGGCGGGTGCGAGTACGTTCATGCCGCGGTCGTGGAATCGCTTGACGTATCGGGCCATACCGATGGGCTCGTTGGTATATCCATGCAGGCAGACGGCGTAGTCGTGCGTGCTCTCCGACGCGGCAAAATACCAAGCGGCAAGCTCGGTTCCGTCATCTGCGGTGAGGCTGCTGCTCTCGCGGTTCTCTTTAAACCACGCCCGCGCCTCGGTGTCCTCGGCATCCGGCTGCTCACCTTCTTTTTCGTTCTTGCTATCCTGCATCATCTTCATGGTGTACGGCGCTTGGGGGTTCAGGGCAAAGTCAAACAAAAAGTTGCCGGCAAATCCGAGCAGCGCAACGACAACCACCAGCGCAACGATGCCGGCTATCTCGAGCTTTCGATGGGAACGTGCGTTTTGAGCCATGCGGTATTCTCCTATAAGATGTTAATACGTCAACATTTAATGCAAGCGCATTATGGACGTTCGCCGTTGATGCGTCAACAGGCAAAGAATGGGTAAACAAAGGGTCACGTATGGTGCAAATTTCGCACGTACCTAGACGCTTTGATATAGTGTTGAGAACTCTTTACGTTGGAGGATGTAACCGGCATGTCCGATTCGAGCGACAGTTCTAAGCCGCGACCCAAGACCGCGGCCGTTCCACACTACACGGTGGGCGAGGAGATCATGAACTCCGTCACCCATGGTGTCGGCTGCCTGCTGGGTATCGCGGGTCTGGTGCTCCTGATCGTATTCGCCGCCCTGCGCGGCGGAGGTCCGGCCCACATGGCCGCGGCGATTGTCTATGGTGTCAGCATTATCCTCGAATATCTGGCCTCCACGCTCTACCACGCGATTCAGCCCGCGCGCGCCAAGCGCGTGTTTCGCATCATCGACCATAGCTGCATCTACCTGCTCATAGCCGGCAGCTATACGCCGTTTTGCCTTATCACGCTCGCAAACGACGGCGGCCCTGCGCTGTTCTTTGCCGTATGGGCCATCGCCATTGTCGGCATCGCCCTCGAGTGCTTTTTGCGCGAGCGTCAACCGCACTGGGTAAGTGGCTTGGTCTACCTGCTGATGGGCTGGCTCGTCGTCTTTAAGCTGCCCGAACTTGTGGCGCTGCTCAACCCCGTCGCGCTTGCCCTGCTCGCCGTCGGCGGCGTGTGCTATACCGTGGGCGTGCCGTTCTATATCGCCAAAAACGTGCGATATCTGCACAGTGTTTTCCACTTGTGGGTGCTCGCTGGCAGCATCTTCCAGTTCATGGCGGTGATCCTCTTCGTAATCTAGCGACCGCGCCCACGGCCCCGCCCGCGCGGGCGACCGGCGCAATTGCCGTATCCGCCATCAACGTTTTACCTTAACGTCCCGAATCTTGGAGGTTCGAGAAACTCCCGATGGACATAACCATCTCTCTTATTACCACGCTCGTCCTGACGCTTATCAACGGCTACTTCTCCATGTCCGAGATGGCTCTCACCACGGCTAAGCGCGCCGTGTTGGAGCACGATGCCGAGGAGGGCGATAAGCGCGCCGAGCGCGCCGTCCAGCTCGCCGCCGACTCCGATCAGCTGTTGGCCACCATCCAGGTCGCCATCACGCTCGTGGGCTTCGCCTCATCCGCCGTTGCCTCGACGAGCCTGTCCGACCCGCTTGCCACATGGCTCATGAGCTTTGGCATCGCGCCGCTTTCCGCCATCGCGCGCGGCCTGGCGCCGGTCATCATCACCGTCGCCGTCGCCTTTGTGTCCATCGTGATCGGCGAGCTCGTGCCCAAACGCATCGGCCTCGCTAACGCCGAGGGCGTATCCAAGCAGGTCGTGGGGCCGCTTTCCGTGTTCCAAAAGATCGCCCGCCCGCTCGTGTGGCTGACCGGTGCCTGCTCCGATGGCCTGGCCCGCATCCTGCGCATCAAGAGCGCCGATGATCGCCAGAACGTCTCGGAGGAAGAGATCAAGTACATGGTCTCGGAGCAGGACGACCTGCTCGACGAGGAAAAGCGCATGATCCACGAGATCTTCGACCTGGGCGACACCGTGGCTCGCGAGGTCATGGTGCCGCGCGTGGACACCACCATGTGCGAGGACGACGAGACGGTCGCCGACGTGCTGTCCACCATGCGCCAGACCGGCTTCAGCCGCATCCCCGTCTATCACGAGGACCCCGACAACGTCGCGGGCATCGCGCACATCAAGGACCTGATCCAGCCCGCGCTCGACGGCAAGGGCGACCAGCCCATCGCCGGCTATTTGCGCGACGCCGCCTTTGTGCCCGACACCAAGGACATCCTGCCGCTGCTGTCCGAGATGCAGACCTCGCACGACCAGATCGTGGTCGTCGTGGACGAGTACGGCGGCACGGCCGGCATCATCACCATCGAAGATATCGTCGAGGAGATCGTCGGCGAAATCGAGGACGAGTTCGATCCCGACAACAAGTACCTCACGCGCCTTTCGCGCCGTGAGTGGCTTGTCGATGGGCGTTTTTCGTGCGATGACGCGATTGAGCTTGGTTGGCCGCTCGAGGAAAGCGATGATTATGAGACCATCGCCGGCTGGATTTTGGAGCTTTGCGACTCGGTGCCCGACATCGGAGAGGTGTTTGAGGTCGCAGGGTACAAGTTCAAGGTACAGTCGATGCGTGGCCAGCGCATCTCGCTCATTCGCGTGATCGCTCCGGCCGAAACCGATAAGAAGGATTCCGAGTCCTCGGCAGAGAAGCCGGCGGCGTCGGGTGCGGGCTCTGCGGATCCGCACGATGGCGACGAGTAGGGCAAGGAAGAGTAGGGGAGAGTTATGGCAGGCCTGTTCAACATCCTTAAGGTCACCGTCAGCGAGGATAAGATTTGCGCGCACGTGCTGGTGAACCCCGGCATGCCGCTCATGACCTCGGAGGATATCGAGGCCACGGCGCGCGTGTACTACTTGGTGCCCGCGATTGCCAAGCATCTGTGCCTGGGCGATTCGGGCCGCGAGTTCCAGGACTGCATGGGCCAGACCGAGCTTTGCCACCTGCTGGAGCACGTGACGGTCGAGCTCATGAACGAGACCGGTCTTGCCGGCAGCATCTCGTGCGGTCGCACCCGCGTGAGCGAGCATGACGAGCGTGTCTTTGAGGTCGAGCTTTCGTGTCCCGACGATGCGTTGGCCATCGGCGCGCTGTCGTCGGCGACCTTTATGATGGACTGGGCGTACCTGCATGCCGATCAGCCGGCCCCCGACGTGGAAGGCACGGTCGCGGGCCTGCGCAACCTGGTGCTGGGCATGCGTGCCGAGGCCGAGGGCAAGGACCCGCACGAGGCCGTTGCCGCTGCGAACGGTGAGGACGTGGCCGAGGATGCGCCCGAGGGCGACGCTCCTGCCGACGCCGACACTGAGCCCGTTGCCGAGACACCTGCCGAGCCCGAGCCTGCGGAGCCCCAAGACGTCCCGAGCTTTGACGACGAGCCGCAGATGCCAATCGATACCGAGGGTGCGGTCGCCGAGAACCACGAGGCCCCCGCGGCCGTCTTTGGCGGTGCGGCAACGGCCCCGTCCGGCTCGGCGCACGAGGGCAACCTGCCGCTCGTCGACGGCGCCGGCGAGAACCCGGCCGCCACGGTCGCCATGCCGGCTATGCCGCAGGAGTAGGCTCACTCGCTTATCACCATCATGTACCTGCGCTTTTACCGTACGCAGATGAGCGCGACGGCAAGTGTTGCGCTGCGGGTATAATGGACAGCATTCAAACGGTGGGCATCGAGGTGCCCGCAGGAGAGGAATGATCATGGGAAAGACTTTCAGCTTTGTCTCCGGTGCGCTCTTTGGTGCTGCCGCCGGCGCTATCATCGGCGTTGCTCTGGCCCCGCGCTCGGGTGCCGAGACCCGCGCCATGGCCGCCGATATCGCCAACGACGCCTGGGACAACATGCGTGACACCTACGAGCACGGTGCCGAGGAGGCCCGCGCTGCGGTCAACGATTTTGGCCCGATGGTCGACGCCAAGACCGATGACCTGCGTGCCAAGGTTGACCTTGCCCGCGAGCGCATGGACCAGCTGCGCGAGCAGCTCAACGACGCCATCTCGGGCGGTAACGTGACGCCCGCTGCCGACGTCGTGGTTGAGAACGTCACCGAGGCCGGCACCGAGGCCACGGAGCCCTCGACCGAGGCATAATGCGCGCAGGGGATTTTGTCGGCGTCAAGGTTTATCGTAAGCCTGCCGAAGACAAGCGCACCAAAAAGGACGGCACGCCACGCAGCCCCAAAAAGCTCGGCAAGATTCACTTTCCCGTCTTTACCCCGGGCGGTACGCGCGTGGTGGGCTTTATGGTCCGCCAGTCCGATATCGCGGGTATGATCGAGCGCCCCGACCGATTTGTGGCGCTCGATGCCATCGGCGTCTATGAGGGCGCTGTCGCGGTCGACGACGTCAAGGGCACCTACGATGCCGCCGCGGCCAAGCGCCTCGATATCAACCTGGACGATTGCATCATCTGGGTCGGTATGGACGTGCGCACGGAATCGGGCGATGTCGTGGGCTACTGCTCGGACGTTGAGTTCAAGCCGCGTTCGGGCATTGTACAGACGTTCTATGTGACTGCCAGCGCCGCATCGAGCATGTTGGTGGGCGACACGCAGGTGCCGCCGACGATGCTGCGCGGCTACGAGAACGGCGCGATGATTGTCTCGGACGAGGTCAAGACGCTTGGGTATTCGGGCGGCGCGGCCGCCAAGGCTGCCGAGGCCAGTGTTGTGGTGGGCGATAAGGTCAAGAAGGGCGCCAGGGTGCTCGATGACAAGGGGTCGGTCGCCGTGGACAAGGGCAGCCGCGCACTGGGCAAGCAGCTCGGCAAGACGCGCGGTATGTTCAAGGCCTTTAAGGACGAATACCAAAAGGCGAGCGGGGGCTCGTCAAAAGCTAGCAAATAGCGACGTACCAAATGATGGGAGGCGAGCCGGAGACATGTTGCTCCGGCTCGCTGTGTTTATGGGGGAGGGCACATGCGCCAAAACGGATCTAACTTAAACGGGCGCTCGGGTGCGCGTCCGACGGCGCGCCGCGACCTGGGGCAGCTGCCCAGCGGTCAGCGCAAGCGTCACCGTAAGCCCGGCGCGATGTATCTCAACCATAGCCGCGGCTTTAGCGATCGCAGCGCTCGCATCGGCAACGGGCGCTCGCCGCGCCGACCGTCCCGCCTGCCCTATGCGCTCATCGCCGTGGGTTGCGCGCTCGTGCTGTTTATCGCTGCCGTCGTGGGCTACGTCAACCGCAGTGTGGACGTGGAACTCAACGGGCAAAAGACCGCGGTGCGCGTGGGCTCTACGTTGCAGAATCTTATCGACGATCAGAGCCTGACCGAAACGTACGACGCCGGCGATCTGCTGGCCGTCGACGACAGCGTGCTCAAGCGCCATGGCGGCGAAAAGCTGTCGGTGAAGGTCGACGGCAAGCGCGTGAAGCAGGGCAAATGGGATAGCCGCGAACTCGAGGGCGGCGAGAAGGTGACGGTCAAGGATGGCCGTAACACTTACGAGAAGCACGAGGTTCAGGCTACGGTTATCGAGCCCAAGCTCAAGGTCGAGGGCACGGGCGCTATCGAGTATGTGCAGACATGGGGTGTCCAGGGCCGATCCGAGGTGTGGGTTGGTGAGCAGTCAGGCAAGACGCAAGACCGCGGCGAGGTTGTGCCCGCCACCGATTGCGTTGTTGCGTGCGCCAGCGTGGCGCCCAAGGGCAACAAAAAGTACGTGGCACTGACGTTTGACGAGGGTCCGAGCGGCGCCACCAAACAGATCTTGCAGGTGCTCAAGGAAAAGGGCGTCACCGCGACGTTCTTCCTTTCGGGCGATGCGGCCGAGGCCTCGCCTGCCACGGCCAAGGCGATTGTCGACGCCGGGTGCGAGATCGGATCCAACAGCTACAGCGACGATTCGCTCAAGGGTCAGGACCGTGAGGCGGTACGCGAACAGATCACGAAAGGCACCGATGCGATTAAGTCGGCGACCGGCGTGAAGACGATGCTGCTGCGTGCTCCCTACGCTGCCTTTGACGAGCAAAACTGGATTGATGCGATGGACCTGGTCTCCGCCGTGGTCTCGTGGAATATTGACTCGGGCGACTGGCTGCTCAACGGTGCCGACGAGCAGGTCTCGACGGTGCTCGATTCGGTGACGCCGGGCAATATCGTGCTGCTCACCGATAGAGACGAATGCGCCGAGCAGACGCTCGAGGCGCTGCCGCAGATTATCGACGGCCTCATTGCCGACGGCTACAAGATCGTGACGCTCAGCGACCTGGTCAAGACGGACACGTCGCTGAGCAAAAAGCTCACCTCGCTGACGAAGGTCACCATGCCCAAGGACGCCGTGTTCCCCCAACTCCCCGAGGACGACGACACCACAGAGTAGTCATCGGGGACGTGCTTAAACGACTGGTAGTTTAGGACGGTCTTAATCGCTTTGTCCCACCGTGCTCATCCGGCTCTATGTCACGGATACGTCAGCGTTTGGTATGCCTGCAATGTTCAGCGCATAAATTCGGTGCCGCAGCGCGATGCTGATGCTATAGTTACTGCGGTTAATGAGGGTCAAGAGAAAGGTTACAGGTGAAATCCAAACCTCGACCATACAGTCGATGACCCCATGCAGGTGCTTTCTGCGCGTGCACGGGGTGTGAGCGCCGAGCGGCGTGCCGCCCGCGCATGCGTATACATATCAAAAAGTCCACGGATTGCGTGCCGGCATGGTCGCGCGGTCCGTAGGAATAATGATGGGGAGCACCATTGAATTATCTGAGTGAGATGCTCAAATTGCCAGTCTTGGACGTCGACGGCGAAAAGCTCGGCGTGGTTAACGATTTTGGCATTGCAACCGGCGAAGTTTTCCCGCACGTGACGTCGCTCGCGTTCCGCGGTCCCGGCAAGACGCCGTTTATGATCAGTTGGCGCAAATGGGTCGACCGTATCGACGAGACGGGCGTACACCTTAAGACGTCGGCCACCGAAATCCGTTTTTCGTACTTGCAGCCGACCGAACTCTTGCTTGCCCGCGACGTGCTTAACAAGCAGATTGTCGACACACAGGGCATGAAGGTCGTGCGCGTAAACGACATCAAGTTTTCCATGTCGGGCGAAAATCAGCTGCGCCTGCTGGGTGCCGAGGTCGGCGCCCGCGGTCTGCTGCGCGCGATCAGCCCCGCGCTCGAGCATGTCGTCGAGGGCTTTATGAAGCACCTGGGCAAGCCGCTCAGCGAGGACATTATCGCCTGGTCTTACATGGACCTGCTCGATCGCTCGACTAAGAACATCCAACTCTCGGTGTCGCACAAGACGCTTGGCGAGCTGCATCCTGCCGACATCGCTGACATCATCGAGCAGCTCGACCCGCGCCTGCGCGCGCAGGTGTTCGCGCAGCTCGATACGGCACAGGCCGCCGAGGCCATCTCGGAGTTCGATGACGACGAGCTCATGACCGAGATGCTCGAGGGCCTGTCCGATACCGACGCATCGTCGATGCTGGCCATGATGGACCCGGACGACGCTGCCGACCTGATCGACGAGCTCGATTACGAGAAGGCCGAGAAGCTCCTGCGCCTGATGGGCGTCAAGGAGGAGAAGGCGATTCGTAATCTGCTGGGCTATGAGGACAACACCGCCGGCCGCATCATGACCTCGGAGTTTGTCTCGCTGCCCGCCACGGCGACAGTCGGTGATGCCATCGAGGCGATTCGTAAACTCGACGAGGACTTTGAGAGCGTCTACTACGTCTATACCGAGGATCCGAGCGGCATGCTGACGGGCGTGCTTTCGCTGCGCACGCTGATCGTGGCCGACCGCGACGCCACGCTGGGCCAGCTCGCCTATCGCGATCTGGTCTACGTGTCGCCCGACGAGGACCAGGAAGACGTGACGGACGAGATGACCAAGTACGACCTGGTTGCCATCCCTGTCTGCGATGAGAACCGTCATATCCTGGGTATCGTGACCTTCGACGACGCCATGGACGTTATCGCCGAGGAGCATCAGGAGGACCTGCAGATCGCCGGTGTCGGCTCGGGCGATAGCGCGTCGGACGACTCGACGAACGTGCTCAGCTGGTTCGTGCATCGTCAGTACTGGGTCGTCGTGTGGGGCATCGCCTCGTGCATTATGGCGACCGTGCTGGGGACGGCGCTGGGCTCTGCGCATCTGGTGGTGTTCCCCATGTGCGCCATGCCGCTCGTGCTGCTGGCTGCCTCGCGCATGGTGTCGTTCGTCAAGAACTACTTCCTCGAGTACGACGGTCACGACGACGAGCCCAAACCGTACCTGGGATTCTTCTTCCAGAGCACGGGTATGGGCCTGATCCTTTCGCTCGTGACCTACCTGTGCGCGCAGCTGGTGCGCACCGCCGCGTTCCCCGATGCCACTATGTTTGAGGAGCAGCTCTTTACCGGCTGCTTTAATATCGCTGCCATCATTTGCCTGGTTGGCAACATGAGCGCCGTGATTTACCTGATGGTGCTGTTCTGGCGCGATGAGCACGACCTCAATACGTCGGGTACCGCCATGAACGTCATCGCCGTCATGATCTCGTGTGTGGCGTACTGCATCGCCGCGGTGCTGCTCACCATGTCGGTCATGGGGTAGGTGGTCGCGTGCAAAATACGAAGCAAAAGCCGAGCACCAAGCAAAAGCTGACCATCGCCGCCATCTTTGGCGCCATGGGCCCCGGTCTTTTGGCGGCGCTTTCGGGCAATGACGCCGGCGGCATCGCCACGTATTCCAGCGCGGGCGCCAGCTATGGCTATAAGATGCTCTGGATGCTTCCCGTCATGACCGTGCTGCTTATCGTGACCCAGGAGACCGCGGCGCGTTGCGGATGCGTCACGGGTAAGGGCCTGGCGTCGCTCATTCGCGAGCGCTTTGGCGTGCGCAAGAGCGTGCTGGCCATGGCGGCGCTATTGATCGCCAATACGGCGGTGACCATCTCGGAGTTCGCGGGTATCGCGAGTGGCCTTGCTCTGTTTGGCGTTCCGGCGAGCATCTCGGTGCCGCTCGTGGCGCTGCTGGTGTGGATGCTTACCATGTCGGGCAGTTTCCAGCGCATCGAGAAGATTTTGCTGCTGGTAAGCTGCGTGTTCGTGACCTACATCGTCGCCGCGTTTATGGCCGGCCCCAACTGGGGCGAGGTCGCGGTCGACTTGGTCGTCCCCAATATTCAGAATGATCCCAGCTACGTGTCGCTTGTGGTCGCAACAATCGGTACCACCATCGCACCGTGGATGATCTTCTTGGCTCAGAACAACGTGGTCGATAAGAATGCGGGCGAGGACGACATCGTGCTGCAGCGTATTGATACCGTGAGCGGCTCGATCGCTGCTGATATCATTGCGGGCTTCATTATTATCACGACCGGTACGGTGCTGTTCCCGGCGGGTATTCAGATTAGCGATGCTGCCGATGCCGCCCGCGCGCTGGAGCCCATCGCGGGCCAGTGGTCCACGGTGCTGTTCGCCTCAGGCCTGGTCGCAGCGAGCTTTTTGGCTGCCTGCGTGCTGCCGGGCGTTACGTCGAGCGCTATCTGCGAGGCATTTGGCTGGGAGCGCGGTGCCGACCGCAGCTGGGACGAGGCCCCGGTTTACCGCGGCATCATTACGGCCATCATCGGCATTTCTGCCGTGTTGGTGCTCATGCCTGGCGTCGATTTGTTCCAGATTATGATGACCTCGCAGGTCATCAACGGTGTGCTGCTGCCCGTGGTCTTGGTATTCCAGGTGGTTATCGCGGCGGATCGCCACATTATGGGCGCCAACCGCAACGGCCGCGTATGGAACGTGCTCACGTGGGCGACTATCGGCGTGATTACGGTGCTGACGGTCGTCATGTTTGTGCTGCAAGCGATGGGCTACAGCGCTTAACGCCTCTTTTGGACTCCAAACGGGCCGTCGCCATGGGCTGCGGCCCGTTTTTTTGCCCGCGACCTCTTGGGGCCGGCTCGAAAAGAGTGATTTTGGGTTGTTTGCTGCGGGTTACTTGTCGGTGCCCAGCTTGTGCGGCTTGAGAGCGAGCGCATTGACGAGCGCGTCGGTGGCAGACTTGACGGCTGCCGGCTGCGGATCGTTGACGTGATCCTCGGGGTGTACGGGCAGGTCCTTCTTGACAGCATCGTGGATCAAGTTGAGGTACTCAGTCACGCCAGTGGTCGATAGGTGCGTGCCATCGCCATCGAACAGGTCGTTGCGGTTAGCACTGTATCCGTACCAATCGATAACGCGCACGTTCTTGTAGCGCGTAGCGGCGTTGGCGATGGCCTGGTTGGTAGAGCCAACCCACGGCTGCGGGCTGCGCGTGTTCACAAACACCACAATACGCCTATCTCCTGCATCGGCCATGATGGCGTCGATCTGGTCGTCGGTTACCAAGCCGTTGGTGCCCAGGGCAAAGACCACGATCTTGCCGGCAAGGTTCTGCTGGATATAGCCCTCAAATGTCGCGCGCCCCGCATCAAACTGGCGGCCCTTTTCGGCATCGATATGGCTGTGCGGGAACACGCCGTCAAAGGTGTCTACGGCACGCAGCGACACGGAGTCGCCGATCATAAGCAGATCGTAGGAGCCATCGGGGAAGCCGTCGTTGTCCTTGTCGGTGTCGTCGGCCGCCTGCTGGTCGGTGGGCGCGGTGTTCTTGGCTTCCTTGTTCAGAACTTCGGCGCCCTCGCCGCTCAGCGCAGACGTCTCGGGCACAAAGATCAGGCCGCCCAGTGCAACGACCAACACGACAGCGCAGGCTGCGCAGACAGGGACGTGCGCGCGTACCCAGTTAGCGGGCGTGGTGGTGCCGTCGCGGAACTCGGACACGGTGCGCTCAAAGGCGCCCTTCCTAAACGGAGTCTCGATAAAGCGATAGCAGCACTCTGCCACGGTGACCACCACAAGTACCTGCAAGATATACTGCCACCACGGTGTATCGTTGATGTTGGCGACCGGGTTCATGAGCAACAGCAGCGGATAGTGCCACAGGTAGATGCTGTACGAGCGCTTGCCAACCCACACGAGCGGCTCGGCGGACAGCGCGCGGGCAACCATTCCCTGGGGCTGCACGCAGGCCGCGATGACCATGAGCGTGAGGATCGAGCACAGCAGCGTGCCTCCGCGATACTGGAAGGCGGTGTAGCCGTTGGTGAGCGCGACCATGGCGGCAAGGCCAACCAGACCCACGACGCCCAACACATCGATGGATGCGGGCGAGGACCAAAAACGCACGAGGGCGCTCGGCTGTGCCGGGGCGGTCTCGGCTGCTTCGTCGGCCTTCTCGCCAGGCTTGCCCTCGGCGTTCTTGCCGTGCTTGGCGGCGCCAGCTAGGCGATTGAGCCCCAAACGACGAGCGAGACGCACCGGCGCCAGGTCGCGATCGGGGATAAAGGCCATCCAGGCACCCAGCAGCAGCGAGAACACACGGGTGTCGGTGCCGTAGTACACGCGGCTGGGGTCGGCGGCAGGGTTATAGAGCACCATCATGGCGATGGCGGAGACAGCAGCCAAGCCCAGAACCACGCGGCGCGTGTTGGGCTTGCTCACATGCATGGATACCATGGCAAACAGCAGTGGCGGCCAAATCAGGTAGAACTGTTCCTCGATGGCAAGCGACCAAAAGTGCGTGAGCGGCGAGGGGTCGCCCAGGGCATTGAAGTACGAGACGTTTTGGGCAATCTGCCACCAGTTGTTGAAGAACAGCAGCGACGGCAGGATGTCGGGACGCATCTTGGTGAGCATCACGTGGTTAAAGATAGTGCACAGCGCGCAGGTTACAAACACTACCGTTACCACGGC
The DNA here is from genome assembly GCA_900542305.1 of uncultured Collinsella sp. Lineage (GTDB taxonomy): Bacteria > Actinomycetota > Coriobacteriia > Coriobacteriales > Coriobacteriaceae > Collinsella. The sequence continues at coordinate 17,819 of UQMU01000029.1, forward strand.
GGGGACCAGGCGACGGATGCGGCGAATCCAGAAGCTCTTGAGGTCGATGTGGCCGGTCTTAGCGACTTCGTTGAGTAGCAGGCGTGTGATCAGATAGCCCGAAAGCACAAAGAAGATCGTGACGCCGAGCAGACCGCCCTGCGCCCACGTGAGGTTGAGGTGATAGAGCACCACCGCGACGACGGCAAGCGTGCGCAGGCCGTCAAGGGCAGGGATGTAGCGGGACTTAGGGCGAGCAGGCGTCTGCTCCTCGGCGGGAGTGTTGGCGCGGCCCGCGTTGTTGGCAGAAGCGCGATGGGTGCTCGCGGTGCGTCGCGGTTCGTTGGCACGGCGTTCGCCCTTCACGCGTTCGTGCGGCGCCGGCTCGTTGCCCGTGCGGCGTCGACCGCGCGAGCCCGATTGCGAGAGTTGTTCCATAAAACATCATCCAATGACGAGAATAATCAGCACGCCTTCATTGTAGCTGCCTGCTCCTGTGAATGCTTGCTGCTGGCGCAAGCTCAAGCACGCGTTCACATCAAAGTGAACTAAAGTTATAGGGGGTGCGAGAGCGCACAATCGACGGTCGACGGTGGGTGCAAAGCCCGCAGATGAGGAGGTTTCCATGGCAGATCGCGGCATCGTTGCGGTGTTCGGCAGCATGAACATGGACCTTTCGGTGGCGTGCGAGCGCATGCCGCGCGCGGGCGAGACCGTCGGCGGTAGCGGTTTTATCACCAACGCCGGCGGTAAGGGCGCCAACCAGGCCGTCGCCGCTGCGCGCATGGGTGCGCGCACGTGCATGATCGGCGCTGTTGGGCGCGATACCTTTGGCGATGCGCTTGTGGCAGGGCTCCAGGATGCTGGCGTGGGCGTTGAGTTCGTGGCGCTTCGCGATGACGTGGAGACCGGTACCGCGACTATCATTCGCTGCGAGAGCGACAACCGCATTATCCTGTCACCGGGTGCCAACCATGCGCTTGCGGGCGGGGACGTTGCCTGCGCGCTGAGGCGTCTGGTGGTCCATGAGCTCGACGGCGACGCCAGCGAGATTGCCCCGGCTGCCGGAAGCGTCTTTATCGCCCAGGGTGAATGTGACCTTGCAGCGACGGCCGATGCGCTTGTTTGCGCTCACGAGCTGGGGTTCTATACGGTCTTTAATCCAGCGCCTGCTTGTGAGTTACCTGCGGAGGTCTGGTCTGCGGTCGACTTGGTCTGCCCCAACGAGACCGAGTGCCAGGTGCTGACGGGTATCCTGCCCAAGGACGATGAGAGCTGCGTCGCCGCGCTCAAAGCCCTGCTTGCCAAGGGCGCCGGCGCCGCGGTCATCACGCTGGGCGGCGCCGGCTCAGTTACGCTCGGCGATGGCGGTGAGCTGCTGCGCATGCCGGCACTTTCGAGCACGGTAGTCGATACCACGGCCGCCGGCGATACGTTTATCGGCGCGTTGGCGGCGGCTCGCCTAGAGGGCCTGCCGCTCTTTGAGTGCATGGCCGCGGGTGCTCGCGCCTCGGCAGTGACGGTGTCGCGCCTGGGCGCTCAGCAATCGATTCCCACGCGCGCCGAAGTTGAACATTGGTTTGGTTAAACGATAAAGACGGAGAAGCGGAGTAGAACAATGGCAATCAAGAAGCTGATCCTTGATCTGGATATGGGAGTGGACGATGCGATGGCGCTGGCCTATGCCATCGCGAGCCCCGAGGTGGAGCTCGTGGGCATCACCACGTGCTTTGGCAACGTGCGCGTCGAGCAATCGGCGCACAATTGCCTGGCGGTGCTCGATCTGCTGGGTCGCCCCGAGGTTCCGGTGTACCTGGGTGCCGACCGTCCTCTGCAGGCGACTGAGCCCTATACGCCGCCGGCGTCCACCGCGCTCATTCACGGCAAGAACGGCATTGGCGGCGCGAGCGTGCCCGCGTCGCCCTACGAGCCGGTGGGGGCGACCTCGGCCGACGGCAACGCTGCGGTCGATTATCTGATCGATGCCGCGCGCACCTATGGTCCCGATCTGGTCTACGTGGCGACCGGCCCGCTCACCAATCTGGCGCTTGCCCTGGAGCGCGATGCAGCGGCGATGATGTCCATCGGCCGCGTGGTCGTGATGGGCGGCGCCCTTACCGTGCCCGGCAACGTGAGCGCGGGCGCCGAGGCCAACATGGCGAGCGACCCCGAGGCAGCCGACGCGGTGCTGCGCTCAGGTCGCAAGCTCACCATGGTGGGCCTGGATGTAACGCACCGCGTGGTGCTCACACGCCGCGACGTTGCCGGCTGGACGGGCTCGGGCACTATGGCTGGCTGCGCATTTGCGAGCATGGTCGAGCACTACATTGGTTCGTACGAGATGAACGCGCCCTACCTGGGGGGCTGCGCGCTGCACGATCCGCTGGCGGTTGCCGTGGCGATCGACCCCACGCTCGTAGGTGCGCTCGCCTGCAACCTGCGTGTTGACTTGCTGGGTGAGTATCGCGGCCGCACCATCTGCGATGAGCGCCGTGTGACCGACCCCGACAAGAGCGCACTCGTGGCGCTGACTGTGGATGCTCCGCGCTTCCTTTCCGAGTTCAAGGCACGCATGGCCCGCGTCTTGGGCTAAGTTGTCTTTTTGGGACGGGGCTTTTTGACTGGTATGATTGGTGCGACCAATCGAACCAGCTAAAAGAGCCCCGTCCCAATTTGACTATCGAGAGGATCTGCCATGGAGCGCATCGCCAGCTTTTCCGTTGATCATCTGCTGCTTGAGCCCGGCGTGTATGTGAGCCGCATCGACCGCGATCCGGCGACCGGCGCCGCCGTCACCACGTTTGACCTGCGCCTGACCACGCCCAACAAGGAGCCGGTCATGAACACGGCCGAGTGCCACACCATCGAGCACCTGGGCGCGACGTTCCTTCGCAATCATGCCGAGTGGTCGAGCCGCATTGTCTACTTTGGCCCCATGGGCTGCCGCACGGGCTTTTACCTCGTCGTATTTGGCGAGCTGACGAGCGAGAAGATCTTGCCGCTCGTCCGCGAGCTGTTCGAGTTTGTCGCCGACTTTGAGGGCGATGTCCCCGGTGCCGCTCCCGAGGAATGCGGTAACTACCTGGACCAGAACCTCCCCATGGCCAACTGGCTTGCGCGCCGCTACCTCGACCGCGACCTGGCCGATATCGACGAGAAGCGCCTGCGCTATCAGCAGGCGTAAGGGCTTTATCGCCCAAAACGCGCGCATTGGGCGCCTTCGCTTATGCGAGGGAGCCTTTTTGTTGATTGGTCGGGACGAGCGTTCAAAATCGCTCATGCTTGTTCTAGAATGTTCGTATAGTCACATTTACGAACAGGAGTGAACATGCATATCTACTCTGTCAACGATCCCGAGTTCAAATCCTATGGCAACGTTTGGGATGACGTTCCGTCCGAGCTCACGTCGCCCGTGCTAGAGGCGCTCTCAGCCACGCCCATTCCCGAGGGCAGCAAGTACGTAGCAAGCGCGCCGGAGCTCGAGGGCGTCAAAGATGCCGATAAACTGGGCTTTCTCATGTTTGGCGGCCGTCCCTTCCAGCTCGGCTGGTGCAACGGCCACAACACGCAGCTCAACTGCCTGGAGTATCACCGCGCCAGCGAGTTCAACCTGGGTGCACGCGATTTTATCCTGCTCGTGGCGCATCGCTGGGAGATCGAGGACGGCAAGCTCGACACCGCGTGCGTCAAGGCGTTCCGTGTACCGGCCGGTACGCTTGTTGAGGTTTTCAACACCACGCTTCACTACACGCCGTGCATGGTCGACGATGGGGGCTTCCAGGTGATGGTGGCGCTGCCCGCCGGCACCAACGGTCCGCGCCCCGAGGCTGCGGCCGACATGCCCACGGCCGGCGACAGCTACTGCTACTGGAAGGCCGACAAGTGGGTTCTCTGCCATGCTGACAGCCCCAAGGCTGCCGAGGGCGGCTACGTAGGCCTCATCGGCAAGAACCTCGACATCACCGTGGACTAGAATCTTCCGTCTCGATCTGTAACATCTAGCGGGCTAAATCGTCTCTACCTGTTACAGATTTAGACAAACTGCAGGGGACAGACCGAACAATCTCGATCTGTAACACCAGGCCCGGTTTTGACGGCCTACCTGTTACAGATCGAGACAAACGGGCCCAAACCGCCACAAAGGTGCCTGTCCCCATTGCGGTGGCTGCCTAGAGTTGGCTGCGCAGATAGTCAGCCATATATGGAACGGCGAAACGCACGTAACCGCGGCGCGCCTGTTCGATTACGCCGGCGTCGATGAGGCGCCGGCGATACTTTTGCGCATAGTCGGGTGTGACTGACATACGTTTCGCTACATCGGAAATGCGCGAAACGGCGTCTTCGTCATCAGTCATTGCGTCGAGAAACGCGACGTCTTGGTCCGATAGCGCGGCGAGCGTCGTTTCACAAACATCGTTTTCGAAATCGGCTTTTGACGCTTCGATAGCTCCGTCGACTTGCTCTGGCGTTACGTGTTCTCCTGTCTTGCAGCGATTGCCGATGTTATAGCCGATGAGCTGCAGCATATAGGGCGAGCCTTGGGTTGCGCGAGCGGCACGGAGGCGAAGATCGCCTGGAATATCAAGGTCGAGCTCTTCGAAAGCCCGCTGATAATAGGCATCGACATCTCCGACTGAAAGCGGTTCGAGCGTGACCTTGCGAGCGCGGTTGAGAAATGTCAGCACGCGGTCATTGAGCGTTGCACAGACGGCTCCCGGGAGACCTGCCATAACAAGCGCGACGTTGAGTCCCTCACCGACCAGCTCTTGATAGGCGGTGACGAGCTGTCTAATCTCAGGTGAATTAGCTTGGAGCTCATCGATAAGGATGAGGATGCCGTGCCCCCGCTCGGTCAGCTTGCGCGCCAGCTGCGTGAGTTTGAACTGGAAACTCTTGGTCTCCTGCACATCGCGTGTGAACTCGAGACCGGCTGAGAAGCCGAAGACGCTCAAGCTACCGCCAGAAAGTTTGGGGAGATGACGCTTGCTGACATAAGGCTCGCCTGCTTCTTGGATTTTTTCAACAATGCGCTCAAGCATATCTTCGGAGGCTACGGTGGGTGTGGCGACAACAAAACCGAGCTTGCGTGCGCGGTCGGCAAGTTCCCACAGAAGAACCGTCTTGCCGCTGCCTCGCTGGCCGAGCATGAGCATGGCTCGGTCTCGATTGCCCGGCTCCTGCTCAAGACCGGAGATGAATGTCGAAATCACGTTCCCGCGACCCACCAGATAGGACGGGCGATTTCCAAATGAGGGGGAGAAGATGGTTTCAGTCATAAGTCTCCTTTCCTTTTTTTCCTATTTTTTCCTTTCTTTCCTATTCAGTCAAATGAATTGCTGAGCGAAGGCGGCTACGTAGGCCTCATCGGCAAGAACCTCGACATCACCTGCGACTAGAATCTTCTGTCTCGATCTGTAACATCTAGCGGGCTAAATCGTCTCTACCTGTTACAGATTTAGACAAACTGCAGGGACAGACCGAACAATCTCAATCTGTAACACCAAGCCCGATTTTGACGGCCTAGCTGTTACAGATCGAGACAAAACGGGCCCAAACCACCACAAAGGTGCCTGTCCCCTTTGTGGTGGTTTGGGGCGGCGGTATCAGAAAGTGTCAGACGGGGGCGGCTGCCGGGCCGCCGTGTGCGAAAAGAAGTGTCGGCCTGCGTCGCTGTCGTTGGGCGAGGCCCTATTTGCGGGGATACTGAAACCACGACAAGCAGCGTGCGAAAGGATTGATACATGGCTTTCCGTAATGACTTCCTGTGGGGCGGCGCGACGGCTGCCAACCAGTGCGAGGGCGTCTACAACGTGGACGGCCGCGGCCTTGCCAACGTGGACGTGGCTCCGCACGGCCCCGAGCGCTATGCGGTGGTCTCCGGCCAGCGCAAGATGCTCGACTTCGAGGACGGCTATTACTACCCCGCGCAGACCGGCATCGATTTCTGCCACCACTACAAGGAGGACATCGCCCTCTTTGCCGAGATGGGCTTTAAGACCTTCCGCATGAGCCTGGCTTGGACCCGCATCTTCCCCAACGGCGACGAGACCGAGCCCAATGAGGCTGGCCTGGCCTTCTACGAGGACGTGTTCCGCGAGTGTCAGGCGCACGGCATCGAGCCGCTCGTGACCATCACGCACTTCGACTGCCCGATTCACCTCATCAAGGAGTATGGCGGCTGGCGCAACCGCAAGCTCATCGACTTCTACAAGAACCTCGCGACCACGATCTTCACCCGCTATAAGGGTCTGGTGAAGTACTGGCTTACCTTTAACGAGATCAATATGATTCTGCACCTGCCGTTTATGGGTGCCGGCCTGGTCTTTGAGGAGGGCGAGAACAAGGAGGCTGTCGAGTACCTGGCCGCTCACAACGAGCTCGTCGCCAGCGCTTGGGCAACCAAGATTGCCCACGAGATCGACCCCGAGGTCAAGATCGGCTGCATGCTCGCCGCAGGTAGCTACTACCCCTACAGCTGCCGTCCGGGCGATGTGCGCCAGGCGCAGCTCGACAATCAGGACAATTACTTCTTCGTCGATGTTCAGAGCCGTGGCTACTACCCGGCCTATGCCGTCAAGAAGCTCGAGCGTCTGGGTATCGATGTGGGCATGACCGACGAGGACCGCGAGATCCTGGCCGCCAACACCGTCGATTTCATCAGCTTTAGCTACTACAGCACCCGTTGCTCCGCCGGTGCCGATAACCCCGATGTCGAGCGCACCCAGGGCAACGCCTTCGCCGGCGCCAAGAACCCCTACCTGCAGGAGAGCCAGTGGGGCTGGGCCATCGATCCGCTGGGCTTCCGTATTACGCTCAACGACCTGTACGACCGTTATCAGAAGCCGCTGTTTGTGGTTGAGAACGGTCTGGGCGCCAAGGATGTTGTCGAAGAGGACGGTTCCATCAACGACGACTACCGTATCGACTTCCTGCGTCAGCATATTGCCGCGATGCGCGATGCGGTGACCGAGGACGGCGTTGACCTGCTGGGCTACACCACCTGGGGCCCGATCGACCTGGTCTCGGCCGGCACGGGCGAGATGTCCAAGCGCTACGGCTTTATCTATGTGGACCGCGACGACGCCGGCAACGGCACCCTCAAGCGCTCCAAAAAGAAGAGCTTCGACTGGTACAAGCATGTCATTGAAACGAATGGTGAGGACCTTTCCTAGGGGCACTGAGGTGCTCAACCTTGGGGCTCCAACCCTAAGTACGCTTCGTCGGGCTTGTCGCTCCCAATCTTGAGCACCTCAGGCCCTTAGGGGGGCGGGCCTGACCGCTGTGAATTTCGCGTGCTCATCCTCATAGCCTCCTAACCAAGGTGCCCGGCGAGCAGTTAATGCTCGCCGGGCACCTTGCCGTCTGCGGATTTTGGGGCCACTCATTGGGGACGTACTTAAATGAGTGACAGTTGGGGACACTCCTTGTCGAGCTAGAGGTCGCGCGTGCCCCTTCTGGCCCATGCGGCTCAGAATCGCGGCGTCATGTGGACGACTGGGGTCGAATTTGCAGCATTTCGAGCCTGGCTTCGGTATTGAGATAGGTTCTTTATTAAAATAGATTTCCAGACAATTGAGCGGCCGGGGGTTAACCATGAGGGGCATGGGAGACACAACCACATATTTGCGTCGGGGCATTCGGGAGATTATATGCTTGGCGCTGTTCTTCTTCACGTTTTTGGCGTGCGAGTATCTTTTTGATGTGCGCATGGCCGAGTTCGTGTCTCCGAACGAGGTCGTTATTTATGAGAGCCTTGTCATCGGCGCGAGCGTGATTGGCTTTTTTGTGCGTCCCATTCTGTACTATCGCCGTCCCCATGTTATCGACGCAACGAGTGACGTCACGGGCGTTTTGCTGGTGGCGGCATTGCTGCTGTTGATTATGGCGGTTCAGGTTGAGGTGGTAATTGCCGGCGGTTTGGTGGCGTGCTGCGCGCTGGGCTACTGCGGATCGACTGCTCATGCAAATTTTGCGAGGCGCTTTGCGCGAACGCCCTGCTTGGCGCGCGCCGCCGCACTTTCTTACGCCATGGGCGTTCTGGTGCAGGTTCTCAACCACATGGTGATGCCTGTCGGCATTCCTCAGCAGGCTGTTCTGGTCGTCTGTGCGATCGCGCAGGTGGCGTTGCTCCACGGTGCCCGACGCGCCAAGCTGCGCGACGAGTCCGATCCCAACTTTGAACCCAGTGCTGCCGGGCTTTCGGTAGATGCTCTGGAATATGGCGCCAAGTGGCATGACGATCCCGAGGCAAAGGCGGCATTCCGTCGCGCCGTAGTTCGCCTGACCGTGGCGACGGCGTATCTTTCCAGCGTATTCGCCGCTCTCAACGCGGGCTTCACGACCCTGCATGCTGTCGGAGCCGTCGATTTGGGCGATTGGCCGCGCCTGCTGCTTGTCGTGAGCTCGTTGGTCGCTGGCGCACTATTTGACCTGCACGGCCGCTCGTATATGAATATCGGCATGACATGTGCCGCCATACTGTCCACGCTTTCGTTCTTTGTGCTCATCGTCGATGGCAATGGCGGCAACGAGCTTGCTGCCACGATCATCTTTTATCTGGGCTCGGGCTTTTTCGTGGTGTTCTTTACCACAAAATATGCCGCCGTCTCGCTCTATGCGCGCTGGTCATATTTTTGGCCGTGCATGGGTCGCGTCGTCAACAACGTGTGCTCGATGTTCGTGACGGCGCCGGCAGTGGCGATTATCTCGAGTCAAAATGTGCTGGCTGCGGTCGGTGCGGCGCTCGTGATGTTTGTGGGCATTGCGATTACGCTGCTGGGGCAGTTGGGGCAACGAGCCGATGATGCCGCGATGCGGGACGGACTGCCGCTTGCCACCGACGATCTTGGTGGGGATCTTGCGCCCACATGCTCCGACCCCGAGCCCGTGGAGGCAGCGGAGCCCACGTCCGAGAACGCCTCGATGCCTTCGTCGTCACCTTTGGGCTTACAAGGCGCGAGCGCGATATTCTTGAGGTCTTGGTCGTTTCGGACCAGAGCGTTCAGGACATCGCCACAACGCTCTTCCTTTCGCGCTCCACGCTCTATCGTCACATTTCCTCGATCAACAAAAAGACCGGCACCGCCTCGCGCGTGGCCCTCATCAACTTCTTCTGGTCCTGGACACCCAAGGACTAGCTAATCTCCCAATAAGTCGCGGTGGAATAGTCCCTAAATTAAAGTCACGGGGCTTTAAAGGGGGTGCGGACAGAAAGTTGGACCGTGAAGCGGTCCGGACTGGAGGTTCGC
>UQMU01000030.1 GCA_900542305.1 uncultured Collinsella sp.
GGGCCCGTGGGTTATACCCTAAGAGCAAACCACCCTTTTTAAGGGTGGTTCTGATGCAAAAGCGGGTGACGCTCGAGTGCTCTCGCAGATGTTTTGCGTGGATAAGGGCGCGCGTTGTACCATATAGACGTATATGTGTGCATATGAAAGGGGCCCCGTGGCCAAGACGGTATATTCCGATAACCAAAATAATGTCGATGCCCTGGCTGAGCGTCTGAGCAGCCAGACATCGCTTTCTGCTGAGCGTGCCAAGCTGGTTGCCTACGACCTGCTTTGCCGCAAGGCGCTCAAGATCAAGTCGAGCGCGCTGGCGCAAATTTTCCGCTCCGTCGATAAGGAATGTGACACCAAGGCGATGCGCGATGAGCTTATCGCGGCAAATATCGTGACCAAGATCGAGGGTAGCGGCATTAACGGGCGCCCGGCGTTCTATACCATCAATGCCGAGATCCGCGATGCCCAGGAGCAGCCTGCCGAGTCCGTCGAGGATTTTGTCGTCGAGGATTCCGCTGACGTGCCTGCTGTGGAAGAAGCTGCTCCGCGTGAGCATGTCGATACCGATGAGTTGCTCGATGAGAACGTCGTGCGTGCCTTTACGGCCAAGGCAGGACGCGGCGGTTTTGGCGGGGGCGGCAAGCGCGATGCACAGCGCCGCGCCCAGCAGGAGCGCTTCCGTCGCGCCGTTGCTCGAAAGGGCGAGACGGATGCCGAGGCTGTTGAGACCGAGGTTGCTGCCGAGTCGCAGAAGCCCACGAAGGAGCAAAAGCCCGTGGAGGCCCAAGAGCCCAAGCGTCGTCGCGGTGCTAACTTTAAGGCTGCAGCGCAGGATGCCGCGCGTGAGGTTGAAGAGTCTTCTGAGGTTGCAGACGATGTTGAGGAGTCTGCCAAGAAGGCTCCGGGTTCGTGTCGTCCCGGCCGCGGTTTTGCGGGACGTGCGTATCCCGTAAAGCGTCAGGAGAAGGGCGAGTCGGTTTCGACCACCCAGGACGAGAAGGCCGTTGAGCCGGTGGCTCGCGAGCAAAAGCCTGTTGAGCCGCAGCTTGAGGTTGATGCCGAGGCCAAGGGCCAGCAGCCTACTGATGAGCAGACGGAGCAGAGCGCGTCGAGCAAGCCTCGCCGCCGTCGCCATCGTGGAGGCCGCAGTTCCCATGCCGAGACTGCAACCGAGAAGACCACGCCGCAGAACGAGGATGCGAAGGCCGAGGTTTCTTCGGGGCAGCCTAAGCGCCAGTCAGCGAAGGAGAGCAAGTCCGATCGTCCGCAGAAGCAGGCGTCTATGCCGAAGCGCGAGCGCAATTCCCAAGGCGATTCTAAGCACAAGTCTCAGAAGAAGCCGGAGTCTGCCGCAGTAGATACTGCTGCCCAGCAGCCCGAGTCGGCCGCCCACGGCGAGGTCTCGGCGTTTGCCCTTGCCCGCGTTTTAGGCAGGCAGCTGCTCAAGGTTGTCCCCACGCCTATGGCGCTCTCCAAGATCAAGGAGCAGCAGACACAGATCGTAAAGGTCGAGGGCAAGGACGGCAAAAAGGCTCCGCAGCGCACTCAGCACAACGAGATGTCCAACCGCAAGATTGCCGAGGAAATCGCAATCATCCAGGCTTGGATCGAGCAGAACCGAGGTGCCGATACGCCGGTTGCCTCGCGCCGCCAGCGTGCCTACCAGATCTTTAACGACGAGAAGGCTTTTGACGGCAAGCACGGTGAGCGCCTGATCAGGCGTATGACCGAAAAGGGCATCAGCATGCAGGCGATCAAGGTCGCCCCCAATCGCCCCGTGCACTTTACGGGCTTCTTTACGCTGGGAGCCGACAAGCCGTTCATTATGGTCGAGAACCTGGACACCTACGACGAGATCGTCAAGCTGCTGCGTGGCCGCAAGCACGCCAAGCTCTTTGGCATCAAGGTGGGCGGCGTGATTTTTGGCGGCGGCTGCAAAGCGAGCGTCTCGCACGCACTGGATGATTATCTGGCCGAGATTGGCTATCGCTTTAACTACGTCTACTACGTGGGCGATATCGATCGCGAGGGCGCGCGCATCGTCGAGCAGACTCGCAATGCCAATGTGGTTGAGATTCGCCTGCATGCCGGCATGTACCGCGCCATGCTCGCCGAGCATAAGCGTCGCGTGAAGGCCGGCGGAGAGTGCGAGCCCGCGGCTGCCAACCAGGGTGTGCCGCAGAACCTGGCAGCGACGATCAAGGATCTGCCCATGGTTACGCGCGTGCAGTTCCGCAACGTGCTGCGCGAGGGCGGGCGCATTCCGCAGGAGATTCTGATGACCGCAGACTATCGGGATGGCGACTCGGGAAGCTTCGACCGCATGCTCAACAACTAGGGCGTTCGGCCCCGGGAGAGTGGGGACACCGGCTTAGGTTTCCTGCTCTACAGTCCTGCTCACGACGGAGGCCACATTAAGTGGCCTCCTGTTCGTGCGGAACTCGCGATAAACCTAAGCCGGTGTCCCCACTCTCCCGGGGCCTGCGGCTACTTGGTTGTCGCATGCGGGTCGCTTTTCGGAACTGGGCTGATATTTTCTAGATGAAAGGCGCTCTTGGTCCTTATGGGCTTGGGGCGCCTGTCTTTTAAAGGTAGATTTTTGGGAGGCCGGCACTTGGAGACGTTCCTTTAGTGCCGGCACTTTAGGAACGTCTCCAAGTGCCGGCTGTGGGACGGAGGGATTCCGCGTCCGCCTTTTCGGCGGCCGCGCCCCGCTGCGTCGCTTCGCTCCTTGCGTGCTGCGCTGGAAAACGCTTCGCGTTTCCTCAGCTCCGCACCCTTGCGGGTTCTCGAATCCCTCCGCTTGCCCACAAGAAAGCGCCCTGGGCCGTTATGGGCTCAGGGCGCTCAATTTTAATGGCTGGGACGGAGGGATTCGAACCCCCAACAGCCGGCACCAAAAACCGGAGTTCTACCGTTGAACTACGTCCCAATGTGTGGTGTTGCCCAAAAGCAACTCGTTTAGTTTACCTAATCTGCGAGGGCATCGCAAACGCCATCGAGCAGGCGTACGGCGAGTGTCTGCGCGTCGCTGGCCGTGAAGGTGCCGTTGTAGCGCGTCATGCCCGTGAGCTCAATGCGAATGCGAGCCGGCTTCTGCTGCGCGGCGACATTGGCGGTGCGGATGCGCTGGGCCAGGTTGTGGCACTCGGCGAGGGCAATCGTGGCGCGCGGTGCGGCGTCGGCGGGCAGCTCGTCGCTTGCGATTTCGAGCACCAGGTCAACGTCGGTTGGGACCTCGGAGTCACAGAGCATCATGCCGCTGTTGTCGGTCGTTGCCGTGGCGATATTCCACATGCGCGACGCAACGCTGCGTGCGATGGGGTCCTCGCCGATAACGGCAATCTGGAAGCGCTCGAGCACGTTGGCGGCGCGAGCAAAACCGATGCGGGACTCGGCTTCGGTGACCGAGGGCTTGCCCTCCCACACATGGTGCAGGCGGTTGATGTAGGCGTAGGTGTCCTGGAAGGCCATGCCGTCGGCAAACAGGCCGACATTTTCCTGGAACTGCTGCAGGGCGGCCTCGGTATGCGGACCAAAGTAGCCGTCGTCTTCGCCACAGGCAAAGCCCAAAACGTTGAGAGCGCGCTGCAGGGCCTGCACATCGGCGCCATGGAAATTGGGCATGCGCAGATAGAGGGTGCGGTCGCCCAGCTTATACGAAGCGTCTACAAGGGCGCTCCAACAGGGGATATCGACGGCATGACCGGCAGCAAGGCCGCTGTCGAGCCTGAAGGTGCTGACGGCCTGCTCAGTGGTGGCTCCAAAGTACTTGTCGGTGACTTCGGCGGCATCAATCGTGTAGCCGAGCTGCAGGAGACGAGACTGCACGTCCTCGACGGCTGCTCCTTGCATGCCCGTTGTAATAGGTTCCATGAACGAACCCCTTTCGGCGTACCATTCGTACTATTTGAGCGTCTGTCGGATAGACAACGCAAAGGGATGCATAAACATGCACTCAACAGTGTAGCAAGTTGTGCCTAAATACGCTGCTGACAGGTTTTATAACCCCCGTTAGTTAAGACGCTCCACAAAGAAATCTGCCATGGAGAGGAACAGCTCGCGTGCGTGCGGATCAAGCTCAACGTTCTCGATGGCCGCTTTGGCCTTAGCGGTCAGGTCGAGCGCGTAAGTGTGGGCGTAATCGATGGAGTCGGTCTCCTGGAAGATCTCCACGGCGCGTGCGAGCTGCGCGGGATCATCGGTGCCCGAGGAAAGAATCGCCTCGATCTCGTCGTGGTGGCGCTCATCAGAGAGGGCGTGTACGGCGACAAGCGTGCGCTTGCCCTCGGTGATGTCGGTGCGGAAGTCCTTGTTGGCGGCTTCCTTAGTGCCGACAAGGTTGAGCAGGTCGTCCTGAATCTGAAAGGCGAGGCCCGTGTGCAGGCCAAAGGCGCGCAGCGCTTCGATTTGCTCATCGCTGCCGCCGCCGATAATGGCCCCGGCGGCAAGCGGCGTGGCTCCGCTGTAAAACGCGGTCTTGTGCGTCGCCATGTCCAGGTAGTCATCAACCGAGATATCAAAGCGCCCGTCACGGACCCAACCCAGGTCGAGCGCTTGACCCTCGATGGTGCGGACGATCATCTCGGTAAGCTCGTGGAGCACACGCAGCTTCACGTCGGACTCCAGCGTGGGGTCGTCGAGAACCGTCTTGGTGACCATGGTGAGCGCCAGGTCGCCACAATTGATGGCAAGGCCCGTGCCCTCGGTAAGGTGCATGCAGGGCTTACCTCGACGAAGCTGTCCGTTGTCGGCGATGTCGTCATGGATAAGCGCTCCCGACTGAAAGTGCTCGATAGCTGCCGCCGCGCTGCGGGCGCTCTCAAAGCTGCCACCTACCGCGGTGGCGGCGAGCATGCAGATGAGCGGGCGGTGGCGCTTGCCGGCATTGGCCGTAAATGTCGAGAGCGGGGTATACAGGTAGCGCTCGATATCGGCAGAGGTCGCCTGTCCGTCAAAGAACGTGGCCAGATAGTCGTTGATCTGGTCAAAGTGCTGGGCTAAAAAGCTGGTAAACGGACTGGACACGGGTTCTCGCATTCTTTCTTAGGTTGCATCGTTGCGGTGTGCAGATACCATATTGCCACATTGGAGTTGCCGGCGCGTCTGTTTTGGCGATTTGGGGAAACGGGACGCGTGCGCGTGCCGGCTGCTTATATAAGCCTAAAGTGCTCGAGCGCCTTGACGACGCCATTTTTGTCGACCGAGTCGGTGATGTAGCCGGCGCGCTTTTTGAGATAGTCCGGCGCATTGCCCATGGCGATACCGACATCGACGGCGTTTATCAGCGAGACGTCATTGCTGGCGTCGCCAATGCCGTATACGGTTCCGTGGTGGGGGTCGAGGGCGTCGAGTACAGACTGGATGCCCCCGCGCTTCGTGCATTCGCGGGGCGAGATTTCGGTCACCTCGAGTTCGAGCTCGTTAAAGCACAGCAGCGGCTCAAGTGCCTTATCTTGAGCGATGTGGTTGGCGAGCGATGTAGACATCAAGATCTTGTAGACACTGTAATGCTGCAGCTGCGTGACTGCGTCGCCCAGGGTGCGCGCGTATCCGGGAGCATCGGGGGCATCGGCACTCATGCGCACGACGCCGTTGAGGCCCTCAAAGCGGATGACCTCGCCCGATTGCTCAAGGTAGGGGGCAAGACGCTGCAGCATACTGGGCGTCATCGACAGATCGCGAATTGCGTGTCCGTTGATCTCGGCGTAACCGCCCGCAAGACAGACGATGCCGGTCCAGGGCAGCTCAAGAAGTTTGGGGTGGATGCAGCTGAGGGTGCGTCCTGTGCAGATAAAGGCCATGTTGCCGTTTGCAACGAAATCGCGGATGGCCTGCGAGACCGCCTCGTTGGGATAAGGGGACAGGTCACGCTCGCTCTCGGGAAGCTCTTGTGCCACTCGAGGGTCTTGCCAGGCGAGCGTTCCGTCGATATCGAAGAAGCAGATATCGCCGCGCTTATGGGCTGCGCTGGCGGCAGGGGAGGCCGAGGTGGTGGGCACAAATTCCGGCTCGAGGCCCATGATCTGGTCAAAATGCTCTTTAACGCGGGGAACGGAGATGCCGATGACCACCTGGGCGGTCTTGCCCGTAATGATGAGGCCCTTGGCGCCCACCGCGACAAACGACGCGTTATCTGCAACGATGGAAGGGTCTGCGACCTCGACGCGCAGGCGCGTGGCGCAGTTGGTTGCGCCCACGATATTGCCAACGCCACCTAAAAGCTGAATTACCCGCTCAGCGAGGACGTGATCTTGATCGGATCGACTATCGACCTCGTCATTGGGGGATTGCTCTTTGGCAAAGTCGCTTCCCGTTAAACAATCGATTGCTGCGCGATTGGCAACATGATCCTCGCGGCCCGGTGTCTTAAGGTCATAGACCAAGATGAGTGCTCGAAAACTAACAAAAAAGATGAGGCTAAAGGCAAGGCCGATACCGAGCGCCAAAAGATAGGCACCGGCATGCGTGCGCATGAGCGGAATAAAGTTGAAGGCTGCCATCTCCATGAGGCCGCCCGAGAAGATGCCGACGATACCAAAGAGATTCATGGTTGTGGCAAGGCAAGACGATAAGACGGCGTAGAGCAAAAAGAGCCCGGGGTGGGTGAACATAAAGAGAAACTCGAGTGGCTCGGTAACGCCGCAAACCACCGAGGCGATGATGGCGGGAACAAGGATGACCCTGAGGCCGGCGCGGCGCTCGGGTTTTGCGGTGGAGTAGAACGCAGCTGCGATGGCAGGAAGACCAAAGAGCTTGACCCAGCCGGTGGCGGTAAAACCGGCCCACGGCGCAAGCTCATTAAGGGGGCGCGTGCTATGGGAGAGGATGGGGAGCAAACTGCTCCACGTGGCGTAGATGCCGTCGTTAATGACCAGGTTGTCGTAGTAGATCGGCATGTAGAGCAGGTGGTGCAGGCCAAAGGGCTCGAGTGCTCGTTCTAAAAAGACAAAGATGCCCACGCCAAAGGGACCGACGCCTGCAAGCGCGTGACGCAGCGTATCGGTTACATCGTATACGTAGGGCACGATGGCGGCCGAGATAGTAGCAAGGGCAAACACGGCAAAAAAGCTGATGAGGTAGACCAGCGAGGAGCCCGAGAAGGTGCCGAGCCAATCGGGAACCTTGGCATCGTAGAAGCGGTCATGGATGGCAACGACGGTTGCCGATACCGCCAGCGGGCCGATAATGCCGGTGTCGAGCGTCTTGATGCCGTCGATGACGGTGATACCGCTGGCGGAGGTCAAAGATGACGGGTACTCAAGTCCAAGGTTGTCTCCGCTCAGCTTAATGATCTCGCTCAAAAAGAAGCAGTAGGCAAAATAGGCGACGAGAGCCTCGAGGCAGCAACGAGCCGGTTGTTTTTGGGCAAGACCGATGGGCAGCGCTACGGCAAAAAGGAGCGGGAGGCGTTTAAAGACCGTCCACGAGCCGCGCTGGATGATGGTCCAAAAAACGTACCAAGGGGTTCCGTATACGGCGAGATCGCCGACGATGTCCGCAGTCGTTGCGAGAGCGGAGACGCCGACCATGAGGCCTGATATAGAAAACAGCATGGCGGGCGCGAACATTGCCCCGCCAAAGCGTTGGATTTTTTGCAGCATGTTCTGCCTTCCGAATATCGAGGCGCGTTGCGCGTGGGGAAACGTTTAAACAATGGATTCATTGTAGAGGACCAGACGATTGTCGTACCGGCAGTTTTGAGCGAAACCGATTTGGGCATGACAGAAACCGTCAACGGTTAAATCCTGTCGCTTTACCGATATTCGGTTTAAACAACTTTAAGAAATGCTATCGTGCCTAGCCGGAAATGAATAATGTAGAGGTGAAACAATGCCAAAAGCGATATACGAAGGAATCTACCGAGAAATACGCTCGCGCATCATTAATGGGACCTATGCGTTTCAGGAGATGCTGCCAACCGAAGCCGAGCTGACCGCGGAGTTCGGATGCACTCGCAATACCGTCCGTCGCGCCTTGGGTATGCTGGCCGACGGGATGTTTGTGCAGCCCATACACGGCAAGGGCGTGCGCGTTATTTGGCTTAAGGGCGAAACCGACATGTTGGGCGCACTCGAAGAGGTTGAGTCGTTTGGCGAGTTTGCAAAGCGCAACAATGCCGTTGCATCGACGGACGTTAAGTCTTTCGAACATCTGGTTTGCACCGAGCAACTCTCTCGTCACCTGGGCTTTAAGGTGGGCGAGGAGTTGATTCGCGTAGTGCGTGTCCGAAGCCTCAACGGCGACGCGCGCCAAGTGGACCATGGCTATTTTTTGGCGTCGATCGCCAAGGGCCTGACTCCCGAGATCGCGGCAGATTCTATTTACGGCTATCTGGAGCACAAGCGCGGTGTCAAAGTGATGGCGAGCCGTCGTACGGTGAGTGTCGAGCTCGCCAACGATGAGGACTGCAGCTATCTTGACCTCGGCAAATACAACTGCGTTGCCGTCATGGAGAGTCAGTCGTACACCTCGGATGGCATCTTGTTTGAGGTGACGCACACTCGCACACACCCCGAGATCTTCCATTACCGCGTCAATTCCAAGCGATAGCCGGCTAGCTCGCAGCCTGACGAGACTCATGGCCTCAAAGAGAAAACGCCCGGTCAAACCGACGGTACATCGGCTTGACCGGGCGTTTTCTCTGCATTCGATAACAAATAATTGTTTATACAAAACTTGTCAAGTATCAAGTTGAAATTACCGTTCACCGAAGTTTTTCTACCGCTCTAGTAATACTTGTTCAAACAACTAGCCAAATAGCGTATCGTTCAAATCAGCAAAAGGGGCAAAGTCCCCGAGCCAATCTCCGAAGGCGGCGGCAAAGGGTGCCGCCACGGTGTGAAAGGGTGGATTGTAATGAAGAACGAAATGAGCAGAAGGCAGTTCCTGGGCTTTGCTGGTTCCGCGGCTGCAGTTCTTGGTCTGGGCCTCGTGGGTTGCGGTGGTTCTGCCGGCTCCGGCTCCTCTGCTTCTGGTGACGCTGCCGAGGTCTACTTCCTCCAATTCAAGCCCGAGGTCGACAAGGAGTGGAAGGAGATCGCCAAGGCCTATAAGAAGGAGAAGGGCGTCGAGGTCAAGATCGTGACCGCTGCCTCCAACACCTACGAGGAGAAGCTCAAGTCCGAGATGTCCAAGAGCTCCGCTCCGACCCTGTTCCAGGTCAACGGCCCCACCGGTCTTAAGAACTGGAAGGATTACTGCGCCGACCTGTCCGATACCAAGCTCCGCGGTGAGCTCATTGATGACTCCCTGGCTCTGCAGTCCGACGGCAAGGATGTGTGCATCGACTGGGTTCAGGAGAGCTTCGGCATTATTTACAACAAGCAGCTGCTCGAGAAGGCTGGCTACAAGGCCGAGGACATCAACTCCTTCGACAAGCTGAAGGCTTGTGCCGATGACATCCAGGCCCGCAAGGACGAGCTTGGTGTCGAGGGTGCCTTCACTTCCGCCGGCATGGACGACTCCTCCAGCTGGCGCTACACCACCCACCTTGCCAACATGCCGCTCTACTACGAGTTTGAGAAGGAGCACAACCAGGAGGACGACGAGATCAAGGGTGAGTTCCTCGACAACTACAAGCAGATCTTCGACCTGTACATCACCGACTCCACCTGCGATCCTTCGCAGCTTGCTTCCAAGACCGGCGACGACGCCACCAACGAGTTCGCAACCGGCAAGGCCGTCTTCTACCAGAACGGCTCTTGGGCCTACTCTGACCTCGTCAAGGCCGGCATGACCGACGATCAGATTGGCATGATGCCGATCTACATCGGTGTTGACGGCGAGGAGAACCAGGGCCTGTGCTCCGGCGGCGAGAACTACTGGTGCGTCAGTTCCCAGGCTTCCGAGGATGCCCAGAAGGCCACCGAGGACTTCATGTATTGGTGCGTCACCGCTGACACCCCGACCAGCATCATCGCCGACAAGATGGGCCTGACCGCTCCGTTCAAGAGCGCCAAGGAGACCACCAACGTCTTCTCGCAGCAGGCCGTTGCCATGGCCAAGGACGGCAAGAAGACCGTCGCTTGGGACTTCGTCTACATTCCCTCCGAGGAGTGGAAGAAGAACCTCAAGCAGGCTCTGATTGCCTACGCTGCCGATAACAGCAAGTGGGACGGCGTCAAGAACGCCTTCGTCGATGGCTGGAAGACCGAGAAGGCCGCTTCCGAGTAAGCAGTTGCTGCCCAAGCTATCTGATTAGCGACAGGGGGCGGGCAGACGTTGGTTTGCCCGCCCCCTGCATATTGAAAGGACCCTTTTATGGGCAAAGCACTCAAGCGCTGGTGGCCGCTCTTTATGCTGCCCACGTGCCTGGCGTTTATGATCGGGTTCGTGATCCCTTTTATCCAGGGCTTCTATCTCTCGTTCTGCCAGTTTATTATCATTAGTAACGCGCACTTTGTCGGTATCGAGAACTACGTGCGCGCGCTGTCCGATCCGCAGTTCTCCACGTCGTTCTTCTTTACCGTGGCGTTTGCCTTCCTGTCGACGGTGCTCATCAACGTGATCGCCCTGGCCATTGCGCAGGCGCTCACCCGCAAGGCGCTCAAAGGCACCAACATCTTCCGTACGATCTTCTTTATGCCTAACCTGATCGGCGGCATCGTGCTGGGCTACATTTGGCAGATTCTGATCAACTGCCTGCTCTCCAACGTGGGCGCCCAGCTCATCGCTCTTAACTCTGCTGCTGGCTTCTGGGGCCTTATCATCCTGACCCTGTGGCAGCAGGTCGGCTACATGATGATCATCTACATCGCTGGTCTGCAGTCCATTCCGTCCGACTACATCGAGGCCGCCAAGGTCGACGGCGCTACGGCATGGCAGACGTTTTGGAAGGTTAAGATCCCTAACCTGATGCCGACCATCACCATCTGCCTGTTCCTGTCCATCACCAACGGCTTTAAGCTGTTCGACCAGAACCTCGCCCTCACCGGCGGCGCCCCCGCGCACTCCACCGAGATGCTCGCCCTGAACATCTACAACACGTTCTATTCGCGTGCCGGTATCGCATGGCAGGGCATTGGTCAGGCCAAGGCGGTTATCTTCTGCATCCTGGTCGTGGCCATCTCCATGATCCAGCTTAAGGCCACGAGGTCCAAGGAGGTGCAGCAGTAATGAAACGCGATAAGGTTATTAACCGCGCGCTCTCGATTTTCTTTACGATCCTGTCGCTCGCGTGGATCTACCCCGTGTTTATGATCGCGCTCAATTCCTTTAAGAAAGCGACCGCAATCAGCACCACCACGGCGTTCGATCTGCTCACGCCCGAGACGTTCAACGGCCTTGCAAACTACTTGCACGCTCTTAACGAGCAGGGCTTTGCCTCGGCATTTATGTGCTCGCTCATCATCACGGTCACGTCGGTCGTGCTGATCTTGGTGTGCTGTTCCATGTGCGCTTGGTATGTGGTTCGTGTCAACAACAAGATCTCGAACTTCTTCTATTACCTGTTCGTCTTCTCGATGGTCGTGCCCTTCCAGATGCTCATGTTCACGCTGTCCAATTTGGCGGACCGCATCGGCTTCAACACGCCGTTCAACATCTGCTTTATCTACCTCGGCTTTGGCGCGGGCCTGGCGGTCTTTATGTTCGCCGGTTTTGTAAAGAACATCCCGCTCGAGATCGAGGAGGCGGCCATGATTGATGGCTGCAACCCGGTCCAGGTGTTCTTTAAGATCGTCCTTCCCATCATGAAGCCCACCTATCTTTCGGTCGGCATCCTCGAGACCATGTGGGTCTGGAACGACTATCTGCTGCCCTACCTTACGCTCGACTCCACCAAGTACAAGACCATTCCTATCTTGATCCAGTACTTCCGCGGCGGCTACGGCCACGTCGAGCTCGGCCCCATGATGGCCTGCATCATGATGGTCGTTATCCCTATCGTTATCATGTACATCCTCTGTCAGAAGTACATCATCGACGGCGTGGTGGCAGGTGCCGTCAAGGGCTGATGCCGTAACTGTTTTGCAAGTTTCTGCGGCGCCCCTCAGCGCGGCGCCGCATATCGAAAGGTAGAGACATGGCCGAGATCGTTCTCAAACATGTTCAGAAGGTGTATCCCAACAACGAGTCAAAAAAGAAGGGCTTCTTTGGCAAAAAGAAGAAGACCGAGGAGAAGAAGCACAACCTCAAGGTTACCGAGGACGGTGTGCTCGCTGTAGAGGACTTCAACCTCACCGTTCACGACCAGGAGTTCGTCGTCCTCGTTGGCCCCTCTGGCTGCGGTAAGTCCACGACGATGCGCATGGTCGCCGGCCTGGAGGACATTACCTCGGGCGATGTGCTCATCGACGGCAAGCGTGTCAACGACGTGGCGCCCAAGGACCGCGACATCGCCATGGTGTTCCAGAGCTACGCTCTGTACCCCAATATGACGGTGTACGAGAACATGGCATTTACGCTCGAGCTCAAGAAGGTTCCCAAGGACGAGATCGACCGCAAGGTTCGCTCTGCTGCCGAGATTCTGGGCATTACCGAGTACCTCGACCGTAAGCCCAAGGCGCTCTCCGGCGGCCAGCGCCAGCGTGTCGCTATCGGCCGCGCCATCGTGCGTGACCCCAAGGTCTTCCTGATGGACGAGCCGCTGTCCAACCTGGACGCCAAGCTTCGTAACCAGATGCGTGCCGAGCTCATTAAGCTGCGCCACGAGATCAAGGGCACGTTCATTTATGTTACTCACGACCAGACCGAGGCTATGACCCTCGGTGACCGTATCGTGGTCATGAAGGACGGCGTTGTCCAGCAGATCGCCACGCCGCAGGAGGTCTTCAACCATCCCGCGAACATCTTCGTCGCCGGCTTCATCGGCGTGCCGCAGATGAACTTCTTCGATGCCCAGCTGGTGCGCTCGGGCAACGGCTTTACCGTCAAGACCGAGGATATGAACGTGGCGCTCGCCCCCGAGACTTGCGCTCAGCTTGCCCTCAACTGGGACGGCGGCGACGTGAAGGAGATTACGGCCGGCGTGCGTCCCGAGCAGATTCTGCTTGCCGACAAGGGCGAGGAGGGCGCGCTCCAGGGTACCGTCGAGGTGACCGAGCTCATGGGCTCGACCGAGCATGTCCACGTGACCGCTCCCGACGGCCAGTTTGTCCTGATTATCCCCGTCGTCGACCTCGAGGCCAAGGGCGCGCTCAAGGCTGGCGACACCATCTGGTTCAAGTTTGAGAAGAACGCGACCCACCTCTTCGATAAGGTCTCTGGCAAGAACCTTATCTAGGCCCGGTGCAACCAGGCCCTTCCTTTGGGCGACTGCGGTATTGCCATCCTTTTGCCGCGGTCACATATAAGGCTCCCCTCCCGTCCACTGGGCGAGAGGGGAGCCTTTCTTTGTGTCGGGGCTGTCCATCGGCCAGTTTGTCTTGATTTGTAACAGGTAGGGCCGATTTCGGACGCTAGGTGTTACAGATCGAAACAGTTCCGCTGAGCTGACCATTTCATCTAAATCTGTAACACCAAAGGTGAATTTCAGCTGCTAGATGTTACAGATTGAGATAAACCCAAGGGGAGGGGCCGGTATGTCTCGATCTGTAACAGCTGGGACCGTTTTGGTTGAGTAGTTGTTACAGATTGAGATTGTTTGGTCGAGTCGGGTCACAGGGTAACGTACGGGCACAAAAAACGGAGCCGTGTTGCCACGACTCCGTTTCTCAAGAGGATGGGTAAGGGAAGCGAAATTAGTTCAGGTGCCAAATCTCGTCGTTGTACTGGGAGATCGTGCGGTCAGACGAGAAGGTGCCGGCGTTGGCGATATTGATGAGCGTCTTGCGCATCCAGGCGTCCTGGTCCTCGTAGTCGGCCAACACGCGCTCCTTGGTCTGGATGTACTCCTCGATGTCGAGCAGGGCCATAAACCAGTCCTTGCCCTTAATGTCATCGTGCAGGCGCTGCAGGCGCTCGACGTTGCCGGTCGCCATAAAGGCCGGGTTGGTGATGAAGTCCACCAGCAGTTTAATGCCGGGCTTGCGGTAGAGCACACCGGCGTCATAGGTGCCGTCGGCATAGAGCTGCTCGACCTGTTTGGACGAGGCGCCAAAGGTATAGATATTCTCGTCGCCCACGAGCTCGGCAATCTCCACGTTGGCGCCGTCGAGCGTGCACAGGGTTAGGGCGCCGTTGAGCATGAACTTCATGTTGGAGGTGCCGCTCGCCTCCTTGGAGGCCAGGCTGATCTGCTCGGAGATATCAGCGGCGGGGATCACGCGCTCGGCGGCGGTGACGTTGTAGTTCTCGATCATGACGACCTGCAGGTAGGGAGCCACGTCGGGGTCGTTTGCAATCCACTGCGACAGCGTCAAGATCAGATGGATGATGTCCTGCGCGATAGTGTAGGCAGGCGCCGCCTTGCCGCCAAAGATGATGGTGACGGGGTGCTTAGGTCTGTTGCCGTTCTTGATATCGAGGTACTTCCAGATGATGTAGAGCGCGAGCATCTGCTGACGCTTGTACTCGTGGATGCGCTTGACCTGGACGTCGATGATGGCATTGGAGGGAATGGTCACGCCCTGCTCGAGCGCCATGAACTGGCGCATGATGGCCTTGGCTTCGACCTTGGTGGCGGCCAGGCGCTCAAGAACGTCCTTGTCGTCGGCGAACTTGGCGAGTTTGCTCAGATCGCCGGTGCTGCGCCAGTCGGTGCCGATCACATCGTCGAGCAGGCTAGCGAGCGCGGGGTTGGCCCCATGGATCCAGCGGCGGAAGGTGATGCCGTTGGTCTTGTTGGAGAACTTCTCGGGATAGATTTCGTAGAACGGATGAAGCTCGGTGTCCTCCAAGATCTTGGTGTGGAGGGCGGCTACGCCGTTGATGGAGAAGCCAAAGTGGATGTCCACGTGGGCCATGTGGACGGTGTCGTATTCGTCGATGATGGCGACGCGCGGGTCATCGTGCTCGGCCTTCGCGACCTCATCGAGCTTGACGATAATGTCGGCGATGGCAGGGGAGACCTTCTGCAGGCTGGCGAGCGGCCACTTCTCGAGCGCCTCGGCAAGAATCGTGTGGTTAGTGTAGGCGACCATGGAGCGTACGATGGTCACGGCCTCGTCAAACTCGATGCTATGCTCGGTGGTGAGCAAGCGAATGAGCTCGGGGATGACCATGGTGGGGTGCGTGTCGTTAATTTGGACCACGGCGTAGTCGGCCAGATCGTGCAGGTTGCTGCCGCGCTCGATGGCCTCGTCGATCAGGAGCTGGGCGGCGTTGCTCACCATGAAGTATTCCTGGTAGATGCGAAGCAGGCGGCCCTGCTCGTCGGAATCGTCGGGGTAGAGGAACAAGGTGAGGTTCTTGGCGATCTCGGTCTTGTCGAAGTCGATGGAACTGCCGGGGACCAGGCCGTCGTCGACGCTCGCCAGGTCGAACAGGCGCAGGCGGTTCTTGGTGGGCTGGCCGTAACCGGGCACATCGATGTTGACGAGCTTGGAGGTAACGGCAAAATCGCCGAATTCGACGGTGTAGGAGCGGTCATCGTCGACTAGGATGTCCTGCTCACCGAGCCACTCGTCGGGGACGGCCTTCTGCTGGTTGTCGACAAAGCGCTGACGGAACAGGCCGTAGTGATAGTTGAGGCCCACGCCATCGCCGGTCAAGCCCAGCGTGGCGATGGAATCCAGGAAGCACGCGGCCAGGCGGCCCAGGCCGCCGTTGCCGAGCGACGGCTCGACCTCGAACTCCTCGATCTTGTTGAGGTTGTGGCCTGCGGCGGTGAGCTGGTCCTTAACCTCGTCGTAGATGCCGAGGTCGATCATGTTGTTGATGAGCAGCTTGCCGATCAAAAATTCGGCGGAAATGTAATAGAGCTTTTTCTTGCCGTTGTTGAGCGGGCGGGCGGCGGAGCGCTCCTGCACGAGTTTGACCAGCAGCTTGTAAACGCGACGGTCGTCGAGCTGCTCGAGCGAGGTGCCAAAAGACTGCTCGGCGAGTTCCATGAGGTTAATTTGGGGCATGTTTTCTCCTGTGATGGGTTGTTTCATGTCTGCAATTCATAAGAAGCCCGCGCGAGGGGATTGGGGTGGCCTCGCGCGGGAAAAGCGTTCGCGTCCGCACGGTGGGGAGGGGTTGGGCGCGGTAGCTCCTATTGAGGAAGCTCGATTTCGGCTTCCGACGGGATGCGGAAGTAGGTCTCGGTCCAGTCGGTGAGTTTGTGCTCGAGCTCGCGGGTGATGGCGCCGTCGAGCATGCGCCAGGTCCAGTTGCCGCCCAGCGTGGCAGGGGTGTTGATGCGCGCCTCGTTGCCCAAGTTGAGCAGGTCCTGCATGGTGTAGATGCACGTGTCACTCACGCTGGCGGCGATGGTGCGATTGAGTGCATCTGCCATGGGTTCGCCGGCCTGCTGATGGGTGTACAGGGCTGCCTGCTCGCGTTGACGCGGGGTGGCCGTTCCCTCAAACCAACCGCGCGCCGTCTCGTTGTCGTGGGTGCCCACATAGGCGACGGTGTTGGCGATGTAGTTATGCGGCAGGTAGTACGAGTTGGTACCCTCAAAGGCAAACTGCAGGATCTTCATGCCGGGGAAGCCCGAGTTATCGCGCATGTCGATGACGCCGGGGGTGAGGAAGCCCAGGTCCTCGGCGATGATGGGCAGCGTGCCGAGCTTTTCCTCGAGCGTCTTGAAGAACTTGAGGCCGGGGCCCTGCGTCCACGAACCGTAGGACGAATCGGGCGAGGAGAACGGCACCTCCCAATAGGCCTCGAAGCCGCGGAAGTGATCCAGGCGGATGACGTCGTACATGTCGAGGGCGGCGCGAATGCGGCCCTCCCACCAGGAGAAGCCATCGGACTCCATAGCGTCCCAGTCGTAGATGGGGTTGCCCCAGTACTGGCCGGTGGCCGAGAACTGGTCGGGCGGCGTGCCGGCGACGCTCACGGGATTGCCGGCGGCGTCGATCTTAAAGAGCTCAGGCGTCGCCCACATCTCGACGGAGTCACGCGAGACATAGATGGGCAGGTCGCCGATGATGAGAATGTCGCGCTCGTTGGCATAGGCCTTGAGGCGGCTCCACTGGCGATCGAAGAAGTACTGCGTCATCTGGTGGTAGAGCATACGCGCCGGATGGTCGGCGCAGACCTTGGCGGAAGCCTCACCGCGGGTGCGGAGCTCCGCGGGCCACTCCCAAAACGCCTTGAGACCGCACTCCTCTTTGACGGTCATGAACTCACAGTAGGGGATGAGCCAGTCCTCGTTGGCTTGGATAAAGTCATCGAAATCGGCCGGCTTGTCGGCAGCAAAGCGCTCGGCGGCGCGGTCGAGAATCTGACGGCGGCCGCCAAAGATGGCACCGTAGTCGACGTTACTGGGGTCAGAACCCAGGTACACGCCATCGATATCGCGCTGCTCTAGATACCCTGCCTCGATAAGCTCGGCAAAGTCGATAAAGTTGGGGTTGCCTGCGCGGGCCGAGAACGACTGATAGGGCGAATCGCCATAGCTGGTCGTCGTAAGGGGCAGAATCTGCCAGTAATGTTGTTTGCACGAGGCGAGAAAATCGACGAAGTCGTAGGCATTCCAGCCAAAGCCGCCGATTCCGTATGGTCCGGGCAGAGATGAGACGGGCATGAGGACGCCGCTTGCACGCTCCATGAATGCGCTCACCAACCTTCTTGTTGTGGGGTCGGCCTGCCGATGGGTGTGCAGTCCGCCTCCGATGTTCTGATTCGATACGCCTATTGTAAAACATGTTGTTTAAACATGTACAGGCAAGATAAAAAAGTTGGTCGATTTTCGGCGAATGGTTACATGCCATGAAAAAGCCCCGACCTCACAACGTGAGATCGGGGCAAGAGCGGTATGTAGGTTTTTGCTACTCGGCGTCGGCGAAGCCGTTGGGGTTATGGCTCTGCCAATTCCAGCTGTCACGGCACATATCCGCGATGTCGTACTGGGCCTTCCAACCCATCATGCGCTCGGCCTTGGAGGCATCGCACCAGTTGGCGGCGATATCGCCGGCACGGCGCTCGCGGATCACGTAGGGCAGCTCCTTGCCACAAGCCTTGGAGAAGGCGGCGACGACCTCGAGTACCGAGGTGCCGGTGCCGGTGCCCAGGTTAAAGATCTCGACGCCGGTCTTGCCGTTCATCCAGTTAAGGGCGGCAACGTGGCCAGAGGCCAGATCGCACACGTGGATGTAGTCGCGCACGCCGGTGCCGTCGGGGGTGGGGTAGTCGTTGCCAAAGACCTGAACGGCCTCGAGCTTGCCCACGGCGACCTGGGCGACATAGGGCACCAGGTTGTTGGGGATGCCCTTGGGGTCCTCGCCGATCAGGCCCGACGGATGAGCGCCGATGGGGTTGAAGTAACGGAGCAGCACGACGTCCCACTCGGGGTCGGCGGTGTGGACGTCCATAAGGATCTGCTCGATCATCCACTTAGTCCAACCATAGGGGTTGGTCGCGGGCTTCTTAGGATCCTCCTCGGTGACGGGCGGGTTGTCCGGGTCGCCGTAGACGGTCGAGGAGCTCGAGAAGATGATGGACTTGCAGCCATGGTTGCGCATGACGTCGATGAGCACCAGGGTGTTCTCGATGTTGTTGTGGTAGTACTCAACGGGCTTGCTCACCGACTCGCCGACGGCCTTAAAGCCGGCAAAGTGGATGACGCGGTCAATCTGATGGGTATCGAAGATCTTGTTCATCGCATCGCGGTCGAGCACGTTGGCCTCGTAGAAGGTGAGGTTCTTGGCGGCCTCGTCGCCCACGATGGTCTTGACGCGGTCGACGGCGACGGCGCTGGAGTTGGAGAGATCATCGACGATGACGACCTGGTAGCCACCTTCGAGCAGCTGAACGACGGTGTGCGAGCCGATAAAGCCGGCGCCGCCGGTAACGAGGACGCAGGTGTCTTTGGGGTCGAGTGCTTTGGACATGTAGTCTCCTATCGAATCAGGAACACTTCTTGAGGGGAGTATAGCGCAGCTAGGTGCGGTGCAACTGTTTGACACAATGAAGAGCAGAGCAATGATAACGTGCTCATAGGACGGGAATGCATAACGGTTCATGGTAGTTCCAGGCTGTGCGCATGCCGCCGGCCGTGCGGTTTTCTGCCGTTCGTGGAAATCGTTGGGATGCGTCGGATGTACGGTAATATGTATGTCTTGAGCGACATATAAACAAAACATGTAACGGAGTACATATGTCACCAAACAGCGATTCCATCTTTACTCAGGAGCTCTCGCGCCGCACCGCCCTCAAGGCCCTGTTCGGTGCCGCTTCTGCTGCAGTTCTTTTTGGCCTGCCTGCCCGCGCCCATGCTGCCGAGGCCAGCCAGGAAACCACCGACAAACTGAATGCCGCCCAGGCCAAGCTCGACGAGGTCCAGGCCCAGCTTGATAGCATCGCTAACGAGTATGCGGCGCTCGCTAACAAGAACGCTCAGACACTCAACGATATCGAGGGCGTTCAGGGTCAGATCGACGACACCCAGGAGCAGATCGACACCAAGAAGTCGGAGCTCAAGAAGAAGCGTAACGAGCTTTCCGATCGCGTGGCGGCAAGCTACAAGTCGGGTGGCACCAATATCCTGTCGTTGCTGCTCGCTTCTGGTTCGTTTGAGGAGCTCGTCGCCAACGCACATTACGTCGAGAAGATCAATAAGAGCGACCGTGACGCCATCGAGGACATCCAGACCATCCAGCAAGAGCTCGATACACAGAAGTCCGAGCTTGAGTCGCAAAAAGCCGACTTGGAGAAGCTCAAGGACCAGCAGACTGCTCAGATGCGGGACATGCAGGCCAAGCAGCAGGAGGTCCAGACGGTTCTGAACGGCCTCTCCGACGATGTCAAGGAGCTCATGGCCCAGCGCGATTCCGAGATTCTTGCTGCCGCTCAGGCCGAGGAGGCTGCCAAGAAGGCTGCCGCTGCCGCGGCTGCCGCAAACAAGAACAATTCGTACTCGGGTGGTTCAAGCTCGGGTGGCGGTTCGTATGCGCCCGGAACTCCGCAACAGAATGCCGGCTCGGGCAAGCAGCAGGCCGTCGTCAACGCGTGCTACTCCACGCCCTCGCCTGGCCAGAACTGGTGCGCGGCGTGGGTCACCAACGTCTTCCGCAACGCTGGCGTTGGTTACTTTGGCGGCAACGCGTGCGACATGTTTAACGCATGGTGCTATAGCTCCGATCGTTCGGCGTTGCAGGTGGGCATGATTGTTGCTGACTCATCGCATAGCGGTACCGGTATGCCGGGTCTGATCTATGGCCACGTGGGTATCTACGTTGGCGGCGGCATCGTTATGAGTAACGAGGGCGCCATCACGTCGAGGTCGCTTGACTCGTTCATTGGGTTCTACGGCACTGGCTCTGGCGTGCGCTGGGGCTGGCTCGGCGGTATTGCGCTGTCGTAAAGCCGACTGGGCCGCGTGCCCGCCCGCAATATATTTGATTGCCTGCTCGGGCAGTCCTGCGCAAGACGAAGGCCACATTAAGTGGCCTTCTTTGCGTGCGGAACTCGCGATCAATCAAATATATTGCGGGCGGGCACGCGGCCCTCTCGGGTTCTGAGTGCGACTCACCGGACCGGTTGTCTGTATTAAAGAAAATGAAGGCCCCTTTCGGGGCCTTCTTTTTTATAGGAATTCGCCTACTCGGTGGACTTCGGGTTGTAGGTCTACGCCGAATTGGTCTTTGACGGTTGCTTGGATGTGGCGGATGAGTTCGTCGACGTCGGCTGCGGTGGCGTGGTCGGCGTTGACGATGAAGCCGCAGTGTTTTTCGCTCACCTGGGCACCGCCGACCGCGTGGCCGCGCAAACCGGCGTCCATGATGAGCTTGCCGGCAAAGTGGCCCTCGGGACGCTTGAAGGTGGAGCCGGCGCTCGGCATGTCGAGCGGCTGCTTGTCTTCGCGGCGCTGGCGGTAGTCGTCCATGTCGGCCTTGATCATCGCGGCGTTGCCCGGGGCGAGGTTGAAGGTTGCCGAAAGCACGATAAAGCCGTCGTCGGCAATGCGGCTCTTGCGATAACCCAGGTTGAGCTCGTCGACATCGAACTCGATGATATTGCCGCTGCCGCGGGTGCCGTCGTCGAGCATGCGAGCGGGCTTGTAGACGCGTACAGATTCCAGCACATCGGCCATGCAGGCACCGTAGGCACCGGCGTTCATGTAGCAGGCGCCGCCGACCGATCCAGGGATACCCGAGATGGGTTCCATGCCGGTGAGGTCGGCCTCGGCTGCTGCCGCGGCGACATCGGAAAGCAAGGCGCCGGCTGCCGCCGTGACGTGCGTGCCGTCGACCGTAATGTCGGAGAGGCCCTTGCCCAGCGCTACGACGACGCCGCGGATGCCCTTGTCACCGACGAGTAGGTCGGAGCCGTTGCCCACGATGGTGAGCGGCAGATCGCAGCGATAACAGGTATCGAGCGTGGCGACGAGGCCCTGCTCGGTGTCGGGCGTGACAAAGACATCGGCCGGGCCGCCGATCTTAAACGTGGTGTGCTCGCGCATGGGCTCGCTCATGAGTACGTTGTCCTCGCCAGCAACGCCGGCGAGCGCGCAAAGCAGGTCCTCGTTAAAAAAGTCGTTCTCGTGCATACGAATATCCGCCTTTTGGTGGTTGTTGTCATCAATCGATTGCAATATACCCCACCTGGACGGATTTGGTGCGCTGACGGCGATAAAACAGCCGTCCACCGGATTGGTAAAGTGTTTATCACCGAGGTAGATGGGCAGTCGCTATACTTTCAAGAGATTGCGCGTAAACCCGGAAGGAGCGAGATGGCCAACAAAGTCACCCTCAAGCAGATCGCCCAGGAGGTGGGGCTTTCCCCTTCGTCGGTTTCGCTTGTACTCAATAATCGGCCCTGTCGCATCTCGGAAGAAAACCGCAAGCTCATCAAGGAGGTTGCGGCGCGCAACCACTATGTTCCTAACCAGATCGCGCGCAGCCTGGTCATGCGCGAGTCGCGTACGCTGGGCCTTATCGTTCCCAATATCGAGAGCCGCTTTTTTGCCTCGCTCGCCGGCAGCTTGGAAAAGCGCTGTCGCGAGGACGGCTATGCACTCTTTATTACCAGCTCGGGTGGAAGCGCCGATGACGATCTGGAACTGCTACGCCAGCTGGTGACGCGCGGCGTCGATGGTGTGTTCCTGGTCGTGGGCGACGAGTTCTCCGACGATCGCGCCCTGCGCGAGGAAGTGGGCCATCTGCCTATCCCTGCCGTGATGGTCGACCGCGCCATTGAGGGGCTCGAGTGCGACAAGGTGATGTTCGACCACGAGATGGGCGGCTACATGGCCACCCGCTATCTGATTGAGCAAGGCCACCGTCGCATTGCCTGCTTGGTTAACGCGCGCCGTTCCAATACGGGTCGCAAGCGACTCGCCGGTTACGAGCGCGCGCTGCGCGAGGTGGGACTGCCCATCGACGCGCGTTTGGAGTTTGAGAGCGAGTACTACATTCCGAGCGCATACGAGGCCTCGGAGGCTGTGCTCGCAACCGATGCCACCGCCGTGTTCGCAAGCTCGGATAACATTGCCCTCGGCTTGCTCAAGCGCTTGCACGAGATGGGGAAGAGCATCCCGGGCGACATCTCGGTGGTGAGTTACGACAACTCGGCGGCCGACGTTCTCTTTGAGCCGGCGCTGACCGCGATTGAGCAGGACCCCGGTGTCCTCGCGGAGCATGCTTTTGGCTGCATGTCCAAGCGTCTTGCCGGTAGGGGCGGTAGACGTGCCGAAGAGGTCGTTCTGGAGCCGGCGCTTATCGTGAAGGGCAGCGTGCTCGATCTTACCGAATATAGCTAAGCGCACTTGTTTGTTTGCATAGATTGCATGCGGAGTGTCCGCTATTTGCCGGCGGGGCCGGGGCGCCTGCTTTGTTTTGAGAAGTGGGCTTCGCGAACTTCTCAAAACAAAGCAGGCGCCCCGGCCCTCGTCCGTGAACTTTTCCGCTGGGCGAGCCATAGACGCCGCGTACCGATAGGGTAAGGCGGCGGCTTGAAATTGGTGCTATATTCAGCTTGAGTTGTTTAATGCTAGTACGGGAGGCTGATATGGGGCTGTTCAAGAAGAAAAACCCGCAGGATGCCTTTGATCCCGATGTGTTTACCATCACGGATACGATTTTGGACCCGCCGCGGTTTACGTTTTTGCCGGCTATCTACCAGGATGCCACGCGTCGCAAGTGGGCCGTGCATCAGCGCGGCGGCGAGCCGAAGATTTTTGACTATGCGGACGTGTTGCAGTGCGAAGTAGCCGAGGCGGGCGATCCGGAGGCCGAGGAAGTGGCCTCAAAACAGGAATTTGCCCAGCGTATCCTGGTAAATCCCGCCAAGGCGGCGAAAATAAATGCTGCCAAGCGTAATATGTGTCTTGGTATGGGCGTTGTTGTGGCGGTTCAGACGGGAAAAGACGAGGTTTCCAAATTAGAGATTCCCGTTATGACCGACGAAGTTAAACGCGATTCAAGTCTATATAAGTCGTATCGGAATGTCGCCGAGAAGATCAAGGCCGAATTTGATGCCATGGGAGGGCTGGCCTAATTTTGGCGGCATACGTTTCTGAATGAGGAGTCTGTGCAATGGCAGGCGAATCTTATGCAATTCCCCCCAAAGATCGTGCTGTTGAGGGAATTCTTTGGTATATCCAGCACCATCAGCTTGCCGGCGGCGATCGCCTGCCGGCCGAGCGCGTGCTGTGCGAAGAGATCGGCGTTTCGCGTACGGCGTTGCGCGCTGGTATCACGCGGCTCATCTCGTGTGGAACGCTCGAGAGCCGTCGCGGATCGGGTACGTATTTGTGTCCTCCCAAGCCGCTGAACATCTTCCAGGAAACGTATAACTTTTCCGATGCTGTGCGGACTGCCGGCCTGCGCCCCTCTTCTCGTCTGGTTTCTACCGGGACCATCGAGGCGGATGAGGCACTTGCCGACAAGCTTGGGGTGTCTGTAGGCGCTCCTTTGCTTCGCATGCAGCGCGTTCGACTTATTGAGGGCGAGCCGGCGTCAATCGAGACGGCTCACGTTAACCTGTCCCTGTGCCCATCGCTTATCGAGCACGATTTTGAGTGCGAGAGCCTTTACGATGTCTTGCTCAAAGAAGGTGGCGTGCGTGTTGAGCATGGACGTGAGCATATCTCCATCTCGCGTTTGAACGCCGAAGAGGCCGAGCTGCTCCAGCAAGAAGAGGGAACGCCGGTGTTCTATGAGAGCACGATCGAATTGGATAAGGACATGCGTTTTGTGGAGCATTGCAAATCGGTGATTTTGCCCACAAAGTTCCGCTTTGCCGATAACGGCGAAGAGAACGGCATGAGGAGCGTGGCAGGTGAACAATGGCTGAAACAGTAGATGCCACCCCGGTCTATATGCGCATTCGACGCCGCATCGAGGAGCGTATCGAGCGCGGTATATATCCCACGGGTTCCATGATTCCGTCCGAAAAAGACCTCGCCGAGGAATTTGGTACGACACGCTTGACCATCCGAAGCGCTGTCGATGAGCTGGTTCGGCGCGGGCAGATTCGCCGTGTTCGGGGAAAAGGTGCCTTTGTGGCGCAGAAAGTACCTGCTTTTTTTGAACGCACGGGCGGTTTCCGTGAATCGGTCCGTGCTTCGGGCGGCGAGCCGTCCGTCCGTATTCTCGCGCGTTCCAAGCGTTATGCGGGGCCATACTACGCCGACCTGTTTGGCATCGCCGAGGACGATTTGCTGTATTCGATTCGGCGTTTGAACTGCGTCAACGGCGACCCTGTATCGATTGAGATGGCGTTCATCCCGTGCCTGCTGTTTCCAACCATCGAAGATATTGACGTGTCGGTCTTCAGTTTGTACGAGACCTATGAGATGCTGGGCCGAAAGCCAGTTATGGCACAGGAAAAGCTCGACATCGAAGCGCTGGGCGCACGAGATGCCGGCCTGCTTGGACTGGAGCAGGGCGATCTTGCCTTGACGCTGGAGTGCGTAAGCTTCGATGCGGGCGGCCAAGCGATCGAGTACGTCAAATCGTTTAACCGCGGTGATGCGGGTGGATATACCTATACGTACTAGCTGGTGTTTTGTGAATAACGCCTGGGAAACTAACTAGTTTTGATCGTTGGGTCAGCTGTATATACAACCTTACAGGGCCCAAAATCGACCGTTCGCCGAAGGGGATAAATTAATCGACAGAGAGGTATCAAAAAGCCGTAACCTGTAACTGTGATTGGTATCAAATACTAATGATTTGTAACGAGGTGAGACGATGAAGATGCTCGATTACGTTCAGCTTGCCCATGTGCGTATGGGGGAGAACCTCGAGCGTTCGTCTGAGCTGGTAGCGCAGCTCGTTGATATTTTCCAGTCCGGTTCTTTTAGCGCACTGCGCATCGTTGCTTCGGGTTCGTCGCGCCATGCCGCCGATTGCGCCCGCGATTACCTGCAAGATGCGCTGCAGATGCAGGTGTCCGTTGTGACGCCCGAGGCCTTCGTCGATTTTGAACACACCTATCCGCAGCATGCGCTCAACATCGCCGTCTCGCAGAGTGGCTATTCGACCAATACGATTGCGGCGCTCGATTACATGCGCGCACACGATATGGCTGCAGTTGCGCTCACGGCAAACGTCGAGGCACCCATCAAGGAACACGCTGACATCGTTCTTGACTACGGTGTGGGCGTCGAGTCGGTGGACTTTGTAACTCTGGGCGTCGAGGTTCTCGTTGAGTATCTGGTGCTCTTTGGTATTTACGGCGGTCAGGCGCGCGGAACGGTTGACGCCAAAGGCGTTGCCCAGCGTCTTGACGACCTGCGCGAAGCTATCCAGGCCAATGCCGTGATGTGCAAGACCGCCGAGGAATATGTCCAAGACCACATGCTCGAGCTTTCTGAGCACATGCCCGCCATGGTCGTCGGCAACGGCCCCAACTACGGCGTTGCCGAGGAGGCGGCGCTCAAGCTGAGCGAGACCATCAAGATTCCTGCCATGCATCACGAGGGCGAGGAGTTCGTTCACGGTCCCGATATGCAGATCGTTCCGGGCTATCTGGTGTTTATCGTCGACGATCCGCAGGGGTCGGAGCGTCTTGCGAATATCGCCGATGCGCTATCGAACGTTACGACAAAAACGGTGCTGCTCACGGCCCATCCCAGGGGTAGGGCTCACGAGGTTGCGGTGCCTCAGGTGGCTCCGCTGCTCAGCGCAATTCCCAATTTGGTGTTCTTCCAGACGATTGCGGCAATGATCGCCGAGCGTCTGAAGTCATGGGACGTGCACCCGTATCTTGATGCCGTCTCCAAGCAAATGGAGGTCAAGGCAGAGGGCTACGAAGAGTCAGTCAATGCGCTTAAGGCCAAAGCGGCCGAGTGTTACGGAATGTAAGCGGGTTTTGATGCCCGTTGGCATGGGGGATGTGGAAACAACCCCAGAAAGGAGAGACAAATGAAGGAAACCGAGAAGATCGAGATCATGCATTTCGACCAGGAGGGCTATCTCGAGGACGGCAAGGCGCTCTACGAGACCGGCAAGAAGATGACCGCGCTCGCCGACAAGGTCGCCGACGAGGGCTACGACGCCGTGTTCCTGATGGGCGTC
>UQMU01000031.1 GCA_900542305.1 uncultured Collinsella sp.
GGACTTGCAGCGACGGACCTCAGGACACTCTTACACCACGTCTGCGCGCGCGACCCTGCCGACTATGTGAAGCACGCGTATTTGCTCGTTTTGATGAAAACTAGGGTGCAGCCATAAGGCTGCGCCCTAGTTTACTGCGTGTCGGTGTGCCCAGACGGATTGCGCTGTGCCTGGCAGGCGCTCCCGCAGATGGATCGGTTATTTCGCGAATAGGTTCTTGAGGTTGAACTCGGCCTGAACCGTGCGGAGCATGAGGTCGGTGTCGTCGAGGCCCAGGTGCTGCTCGTTGGCGTCGGCGGCGAGGGTGCCACGGCGGCGCGCCCAGTTCTCGAGCGCGGCGGGCGCGGACTCGCGGGGGAGCGAGCGGACGTCGGCATCCAGGCTGCGGCAGATCTGGCGCGAGTCGATGACGATGATCTTGCCGGCGCGGCGTGCCTCGGCGTAACCGTCCAGGTGGATCTTGAACCAACTGTCTTCGAACGCGGCGTTATGCGCCATGTACGGGTACTTCTTCATAAGTTTGAGCAGCTGCTTCTGCAGTTCCTTGTTCTCGCGGAATGGTTTTTTGCCGTCGATGTCGTCCCAGGTAATGTGATGGATGTTCGATAGCGGCACATCCTCGCCGCGGTAGATGTCGGGCAGGCCGCAGTAGTGTGCCTCGGCGTCATGCGGGACGGCGTCGCTGGTGAGCTCCATGATCTCCCAGCCCACGTTGATGATATAGCCGCGCTCGGGTGCACGGCCGGTGGTCTCGATGTCGATACCGAGCACGGTGCCCTGGATGGGCTTGCGGGCGTAGGCCACGCCGAGCGCGTCGCGGTCGCCGCGGATTTCGCGCATAACGGACGCGGCGGTGCGCTTTTGCATCTTGCCGATGGCGGCGCAGGTGTCGGCATCGGACAGGCCGCGCGAAAGCGTCGCGGGCGTCACGTTGCGCAGGCGTGCCTCGCCAATCTGGTCGCACAGGTCGCGGTTGCGGTCAGCCAGGTCGCGCACGGTGGCAAAGTCGAAGCTGGGGTCGCCCTCGGCGGTAAAGTACTCGGTTTCGAGCACCTTAAGGGCCTCTTCGCCCTTCTGGCGCTCGGACTCCATGGCGCCGTGATCGCCATAGATAAACATGGGAATAAACGGCTGGCGCTCGTATTCGAGTGCTTGTGAAACGTTCATATAACTGCTCCTTGGACGGGCCGCACCGCGCGGCTCGGGTTCATTGAGATGTGGCGAGATGATAGTTTACCATGGGCAACTATTGGCATCGCGCCTAGGACAACTACAATACCCTAGTTGACCGCTAGGACTTTTACAATGCTGCCGAAAGACATGAAAGGTTCCATCCGTCATGGATTTGCTGATTGATATTCTGCTCGACGCCGGCAAGGACACGCTCTCGCTGGTGCCGTTTTTGTTGGTGACGTATCTGGCCCTCGAGACCTTGGAGCACGTCGCGGGCGACCGCGTTAACGGGGCCATCAAGCGCGCCGGTGCCGCGGGCCCCGTGGTTGGCTCGTTGCTGGGCATGGTGCCGCAGTGCGGCTTTTCGGCAATGGCGGCCACGCTGTATGCCGGTCGTGTCGTGACCTTGGGCACGTTGGTGGCGGTGTTCCTTTCGACCTCCGATGAGATGCTGCCGCTGTTGCTCGCCGAGCAGGTGCCCGTGCAGACCATGGCGATGCTTTTGGCTTCGAAGGCACTGATCGCGCTGATCACGGGCTTTATCGTGGACGCCGCCATTCGCGGCCTGCGTCGTAATGCCCGCGCGCATGCGGCGATTCGCCGTACCGTGCTGGGGACCGCTGCCAATCCGGCTCATGTGAACTGCGCGCACGACGACCATACCGGGGGCGACATCATTGATGAAGTGGCCGAGGCGGGCGTGAGCGCCGACCACATCCACGAGTTGTGCGAGCGCGACCATTGCGGTTGCGATGAAGACGAGGACGAGCACGAACACGGACATGGCCACGATCACGGTCATGAGGGCGAACATGAACACCATGATGGTCACGGTCACTCTCATTCCCACGAAGGGACGCCTGTCCTGTCGATCATCCGCAGCGCGATCTCGCACACCGTGCAGGTCTCGGTATTCATTTTTCTGGTGACGCTGATTCTGGTCGCCGTACTCGAGACGTTCGGCGAGTCCGCAATCGAGCAGTTCCTGCGCGGTAACGAGACGCTTGCGGTCCTGGGCTCGGCACTCGTCGGCCTGATCCCCAACTGCTCGGCTAGCGTCGTTATCACGCAGCTGTACCTGGAGGGCGCGCTACAGCTGGCGCCGATGCTCGCCGGCACGCTCATTTCCGCCGGTGTGGGCTACCTGGTGCTGTTCCGCACCAACCGCAGCGCCCGCGAAAACGTCCTGTTCCTGATCATGATGTACGTCATCGGTGCCGGCTGGGGCCTCATCCTATCCGCCTTCGGCCTCTAAGTGGGCCTAACAAAACGGGTTTCAAAATAGCCATGCTCGGCGCCTGCACAATGCGGCGACGCATGGCATTTTGAAACCCGTTTTTTGTTGAGCCATGGATTTTGAGCGCTCACACCGCCCAAAGCAAAAAGCAGATTTCCGGACATGTCCCAAAAATCTACCTTGGTTAGCGCAGCAGCTCGGTGAGGTTGCGTTTAAAGCGAGCGCGATCTTCGCTGGTGAAGGCTGCCGGCCCGCGGGTGCGACCGCCAGCGCGACGCACCTTCTTTTCCTCGTGGCGAATAAACAACTGCATGTCGATGGTCGCTTTGTCGTAGACGCGCCCGCGCACACCGATGGCGGCGGCATCGCGCCCGAGCACCATGCTCGCCAAGCCAATGTCCTGCGTCACGACCACGTCGCCCGCCTGCAGGCGTTCGACAATGGCAAAGTCGGCGCTGTCGGCGCCCACACTCACGTCGAGCGTCGTGACCCAAAAGCCGCGTCGCGCGTGCTCGGCATCGCGCGGGTCGTCGCGGCGAATGTGCCGTTCCAGGTTTTGCGTGCTGTTGCCGGCGATAACAACGGCGACGCCCGCCCGCCGCGCGCAGTCAATCGACTCGCGCGTGACCGGGCAGGCGTCGGCATCAATAAAGAGCGTTCGCGGCATCTAGTGCACCAGTTTGCCAAATTGAATAGCGCGAACAATCAGCGTAACGCCAAACACCAGCAGCGCGGCGCCGCTAAAGATGACGAGCATCTTGGCCGACCATAGCGGATAGATAAACACGAACATGCCGGCGATGATGGAGAGTGCACCGCTCAGGATAGCGAGGGCGCGGTTGGACGAAAGCTCGGACTCCAGAATGGACATGACACCTTCGACAATCCAGCCAAAGCCGGCCACGATAACCACCATCGTGGTGAGCGTCGCGGTCGAGAAGGCCTGGTTGTGCAGGATTATGACGCCGCCCAAGATAATGAGTAGGTTGGAGATGATGCTCGTCACGCGCCAGCCGGTGGGCAGCAGCGGCTCAAAAATGGCAGTGAACAGCCTGATGGCAGCAGTGATTACAAAGTAAAAACCCAGGACAGTCATCAAAAAGACGAGGGACTTGGCGGGTGCAAAAAGCAGCGCGATACCAGCAATGAGCGCTAAGACGCCCGTGATGGCGTAGATCCAGCGTATGGCCTTGACGGCTTTGCCCGCCATGCTTTTCTCGTCAAATCCAAACTGGCTCGATTTTTGGTCATCGTTCTTAAAGATGCCCATAATGTCTCCTTTCCGTGCGGCGTAAGCCTTGATCGTTACGACCAGTATCGCCTAAAGGCGCTGACGTATGGGTCGGGGAGGGTGAAACGTAACCCAAAGGCCCCGAATTGTTTCCGTTGTTCCCCACGTCGCGATTTTCTATTCAACAGGTGTAGAACATTGCAGCCCTGTTCGTTATTGCCTACGTTTTAGGTTAGATTTTCCTAAGAACAATTGCCCGAAATTGGGGGTCCCTATGAACGAAACAGTTCCCGCGGCGCCGGTAAGCGCTGAGTCGATGGCAAAGCAGGGTTGCGAAAAGCTCGGCTTGGACGCGTTTGATGCGTTGGTTCGCCGCGCCCGCACGTGCCGCCGCTTTGACGAGTCCATGCGCGTGCCGCGCGAGTTTTTGCTCGAGCTGGCGGAACTTGCGCACCTGGCTCCCTGTGGTGCCAATGCTCAGCGTCTGCGTTTTCATGTGGTAAGCGGTGCAGAGGACTGCGCGCGTGTATTTGACGAGCTCGCATGGGCCGGCGCACTTAAGGACTGGCCGGGTCCTGCCGAGGGTGAGCGCCCGACCGGCTACATCGCGATTCTTGCTGAGCGCGCCGTTCCGGGCAAGCCCGCCGCTCCCATTACCGATGTCGACACGGGCATTGCCGCGCAGACGATGATGCTCGCCGCCCGCAGCGCCACGCCCGAGGTGGCAGCCTGCATGTTCAAGGCCTTTACGCCCCACGCGATCGATGCCATGGGGCTCGATAACGACAAATATGAGCTCAAGCTGATCATGGCGTTTGGCGTTCCGGCCGAGACACAGGTGATCGATGCGATCGATTCCAACCCCGACGGCTCCATCAATTATTGGCGCGACGAGGCGCGGGTGCACCACGTACCCAAGCGTCCGCTTGCCGACGTGCTGCTGTAGTTGTGCGTCGTTGCGGCGCAATCCGGCGGCAAAATCACCACAAAGACTCCTGTCCCCTTTGTGGTGGTACGAGGGGAGGGTGTGTGGCAGATCTGTATTTGGTGCGGCATGGGCAGACTGAGCTCAATGTGCAGAGCATTTTGCAGGGCTGGCACGATTCGCCGCTTACGGCGCGCGGGCGCGAGCAGGCGCTGACGGCGCGTACGGCGTTTGCGGCGCGTGGCGTGGCCTTTGATCATGTGTATTCCTCGCCGTTGGGCCGGGCGCGGCATACGGCCGAGCTTATCGTTGGCGAGGGCCGTTCCATTGAGCTGGTCGATGACCTGCGTGAGTGGCATTTTGGCTCGCTGGAGGGCACATCAAATCGCGAGATGCCGCCGCAGCCCTGGGGCGATTATCCGGTGGCCTTTGGCGGCGAGTCGGAAGTGCAGCTTCAGTCGCGCATGGTCGCGGCGCTGTCCCGCATCATGGCCAGGCCGCAACACGACTGCGTGCTGGCGGTTTCCCACGGCTCAGCCTGCCAGGAGTTTCTTGAGTATGTGACTGGCGAGGGAGAGCTACCCGACAACGGTGCCGTGCTTCATTTTGGCTATTGCGACGGGGCGTTTTCGCTCTTGTGTTGGTAACGAACGAAAGGACCCCTATGAATAAAGACCTGTATCTGGTTCGTCATGGGCAGACAATATTCAACCTTAAGCGCATCATTCAGGGTTGGAGTGACTCGCCGCTTACGCAGTTGGGTTGCGACCAGGCGGCGCGCGCCGGCATGTTTTTACGTGCGCGTGGCATTGAGCCCGATCATGCCTACACCTCCACGCTTCATCGCACCGAGCAGACTATCGCCAACTTGTGGCCGGGCTTGGCGTACGAGCGCCTGGACGGTCTGCGCGAGTGGTTCTTTGGCGACTTTGAGGCCGAGCGCGTGATGCTTATGCCCGAGCGCCCGTGGCGCGACTTCTATTGCCAGTTTGGCGGCGAGGGCCAGATGCAAGTGCGCGAGCGCATGGTGGCGACGCTGATCGAGCTTATGCAGCGTCCGGACCATACGTGCGTGCTCGCGGTAAGCCATGGCTCGGCCATCAAGGAGTTTATGGATCACGTGAAGGGTGCGGCGGCCGACGAGCGCGATCGCGTGCCGGGCAACTGCGCGGTGCTGCACTTTGCGTTTGACGACGAATCCGACACGTTTGAGCTGATTGAGATTTTTACGCAGGAGGATTACGCACGCGAGCTGGGGCTTGAACCGCTCGTGGCGGCAGCAGGCCCGCAGCGGGGATAACGTGAGCGTGGCGGCACGGGTCGCCGGCATAACTTCTCGACGCAAAAGGGGCGGAGATGCATGTACCTGCTGCATCTCCGCCCCCTGTTTGTTGAGCTGCCGATTTTTGTGCTGGACGGTCTGGTCTTGCTAGAACCGCGCGACTTGGTGCGTGAGCAGACCCGTCGGAACCTGCGGCGCGCCGCCGCTGACCTGCGCGGCGGGGAAGAGCGCAGCTACGGCAAAGTTGAACGGCTCCTTGCCGGTGTACGTTCCGGCGGCACGGGCCTCATCGGCCAGCAGCTGCGACGCCCCGGCCAGCGCGGCAGCGTAGGCGGGGTCGTCGGCCAGTGCCGGCTCTGGTACTTGGTCGAGCATGGCACGGATGGCGGCAACAGCGTCCTCGCGCTTGACCTCCCACACGCGGTGCGTAATGCCCGCGGGGTCGGTGACGGCGTAGAGCGAGGCGCCCTCTTTGGCAGCGCCCAGGATGATGTCCATGACGGGCGACGCCTCGTAGGCGAGCGACACGGGGCGCGGCTGAACTTTGAGTTCGGCGATCGCGCGCGCGGCGGCGGCCACGTCGGCGCTGGCATCGCCCTTGCCGCCCGCAAGTACACTCGTCGGGCAGATCGCCACGACACCCGTCACACGTCCCGGCTCGCCCGAGCATTCGTACACGTAATACGCCGCACCCGGGTCCTTGAGCATCAGACCATCGGCAATGGCTCCGCGCAGGGCATCGTTGCCGCTTAGGATGCTGCCCATTGCAGGCAGCGCCTCGAGCACGCGGTCCTGAGCCGGGCGGATGCAGGGAAACGGAAGTGCTTTCATGGGCGGTCCTAACGCGCGAGTCGGTTTGTTCGCGGCTTATTATGCCCCAACTTGGCCGCTCGCGTCCCAGAGCACGTTATCGGCGAGCGCGATTAGCACCTGCTGACAACGAACGATATCGGCGTGGGGCACATATTCGTTGGGCTTGTGCGCGAGCGCGAGCGACCCGGGACCGTAGCTCATGCAATTGCGGTTACCTGTCTTGCCGGCAATGACGGCGGTGTCGGTG
Source organism: uncultured Collinsella sp. (assembly GCA_900542305.1). Taxonomy (GTDB): domain Bacteria; phylum Actinomycetota; class Coriobacteriia; order Coriobacteriales; family Coriobacteriaceae; genus Collinsella. Next base: position 6,909 of record UQMU01000031.1, read on the forward strand.
TAGCCGGTAAAGAAGCCAACGGTCGTGTCCGCGTCCGTCACGTCATCGGCGGCACGCTTGAGCGCTGCTAGAAGGGGAGAGTTTGGGTCGCGCTCGATGGCGGGGCGGTCGCCCGTCACGACGTAGCTGCCGTGGCAACCGGGAACGGCGGCTTCGGCGACGGCGATGGCCTGCTCTACCATGCGCGTTACGGCGGCCGTATCGGTCGGCGGGGTCAGGCGCATGTCGACCCAGACTTTGGCGCGGTCGGGTACGACGTAGGGGCGATATCCGCCCTCGATTTGGCCGAACGTGATGGTCGAAGGCCCCAGCTCATCGTGCGCGGGCAGCGCCACAAACGCGCGACGGAGCGAACACACGACCTCGGCCATGGCGGCGACGGCATCCGCGCCCTTCCAAGGCTGGCTCGCATGCGCCGTGACGCCGGTCATCTCGATCTCGAACCACGTGCGACCCTTGTGCGCCACCTGGATCTGTCCGTCGGTGGGCTCGGTGTCCAGCACCCATTCACGCGAGCCGACCCAGCCGGCATCGATAGCTGCCTCTGAACCACGCATAAAGTCTTCCTCGTCGACCGAGCAGATGAGTGAAAAGCCGCGGTGGGGCAGCTCGCCTTCTGCCGCCACGCGCTCGAGCGTATGGACCAGTGCGGCAATGGCGCAGGCCAGGCCACCCTTCATATCGCAGGCACCACGGCCGTAGAGTTTATCGTTGCGCACGATCGCTCCGAGCGGCGGAATGTCCGCGTCCCAGCCATCGCCCAAGGTGACGGTATCCAAATGGCAGATGTAGACGAGCCGTGGCTCGTCGCTTTGGCCCGGCACGGTGACCATTAGATTGCGGCGTCCGGGGAGTACTTCGTGCTCTGCAATCTGCACGGCATCGAGTACCGGATAGCTCAGCTGCGCCAACCGTTCCTCAACCAACGCTTTGATATAGCGCTCAATCTCGTCCTCATACGCACCCGGGTCTGAACTGTCGATCCGCACGAGCCCTTGCGTAAGCCGCCAAGCAAAATCTGTATCAACCATAGGCACCTCACAGATAGTTAGGTCAACATACAGATTGTATGCCAAGAAGCGGCTCAGTGCATTTAATGGAGCGCTCACAAAAATGGGGGCGCCTCTCGTGCGAAAGGCGTCCCCGCGGGCATTCAATGTCAGTGACGGGCAGGCCACATGGGGAACTGCCCGTCAGATCAGCCGGCGCTATTTGATCACGCGCACGCGATACATCGACGGAATCTGCTTGAGCGCCTCGATGGTGCTGCTGTCCAGGTGCTCGTCGGTGTCGAACATGGTGTAGGCGTTCTCGCCAGCGGACTCGTTGGTCATACGCTGCACGTTGGCGTTATCCTTGGCGAGAATGGCCGTTATCTGGCCGATCATGTTGGGCACGTTGGCGTGCAGGCAGGCGATGCGGCTCGCGGCGCGCGCCTTGCCCATGCTGCAGGCGGGGTAGTTGACGCTGTGTGCGATGTTGCCGTTCTCCAGGTAATCCTTGAGCTCGCTGATGGCCATATCGGCGCAATTGGCCTCGGCCTCGCCGGTGCCGGCGCCTGAGTGCGTGGTGATAAACGTGTTAGGCATCTTGACGGTCTTGGGCGTGGCAAAGTCGCAGCTAAACCAGCTCAGCTTGCCCTCGCGCAGGGCAGCGTCGACGGCGTCCTCGTCAATGATGGTTTCGCGCGCGTAGTTGATGAGCACGGCGTCGGGTGCCAGCAGGTTAATCTGCTCGGTGCTGATCATGCCGATGGTGTCGGCCTTGCTGGGCACGTGCACGGTGAGGTAGTCGCAGCCGCGGCAGAGATCCTCGAGCGTGCCCACGCGCTGCACCTCGCGGCTCAGCACCCACGCGTGCTCGACGGAAATGAACGGGTCGTAGCCGTAAACGTCCATGCCCAGGTCGACGCAGGCGTTGGCGACCTTGGAGCCCACGTTGCCCAGGCCGATGACGCCGATGCGCTTGCCCTTGAGCTCGCGGCCCACAAAGGCCTTCTTGGCCTTCTCGGCATCGACCTGAATCTCGGGGTCGTCGGCGTTGTCGCGCACCCAGTTCATCGATTGCACCACGCCGCGGCTCGAGAGCACCAGCATGCCTAGGACGAGCTCCTTAACGGCGTTGCTGTTAGCGCCGGGGGAGTTAAAGACGACGACGCCCTTCTTGGCGTACTTCTCGACGGGGATGTTGTTGACGCCGGCGCCGCAGCGGGCGATGGCGCGGATGCCCTCGGGCAGCTCGTAGCCGTGCAGGTCGGTCGAGCGCATCAGGATGGCGTCGGCCTCTTCGGCGGTGCTCACAAATTCGTAGCCCTCGCCAAACTCGACTTTGCCGTCCTTGGTGATGTCGTCGATGGTCTTAATCTTACGCATGGAAAAACTCCTTAGCAGGTTTGGTCTAAACAGGTGGTTTGAAGTGGCTGGTCGGCCCGCGCGTTGCGGGCTAGTTAGATCGCGGACTCAAACTATGCTGCGCTTCGAAGTCCTTCATGTACGAGGCCAGTGCCTGCACATCTTCCATGGTTACGGCGTTGTAGACGCTGGCGCGCATGCCGCCCACCAGGCGATGGCCCTTGACGTTTTGAATCTGGTGCTTGGCCGCGCCTGCGACAAAGGCCGCGTCGAGTTCGGCGTCGCCGGTGCGGAAGGTGACGTTGGCGATGGAGCGGCTGTCGGCCTGCGTAGTGCTATGGAACAGCTCGCTGTGCTCGAGCAGCTCATAGAGCAGGTTGGCCTTGGCCCAGTTGCGCTCGACCATGGCGGCAAGTCCGCCGGTCTCCTCGACCCAATGGAACACCTTGCCGCACACGTAGATGCCAAAGGTGTTGGGCGTGTTGAGCATGGAGCCCTTGGCGGCCTGGGTCTTAAGGTCCATGTACTGCGGCGTCTGCGCAAAAGCGGGGCCATCTGCGATGAGGTCGTCGCGCATGATGACCACGGTCACGCCCGCGGCGCCGGCGTTTTTCTGAGCGCCGGCGTAGATGAGCCCGTAGCGTTCGACGTCGAGCGGCTGCGACAAAAAGCAGCTCGAGACATCGGCGACCAGCGGTACGTCGCCGCAGTTGGGCAGCTCGTGGTACATGGTGCCAAAGATGGTGTTGTTCCGGCAGATGTAGACGTAGTCGAGCCCGTCGCCTGCGGCCTCGGCGGCAATGCGCGCGTTGATGTCGGCCATGTCGGGGATGCGGTCGAAGTTGGTGTCCTCGGAGCTCGCGAGCAGCACGGCCTCGCCGTACTTGTCGGCTTCTTTGTATGCCTTGTTGGCAAAGTTGCCGGTCACGATGTAGCCGGCGCGGCCGCGGCGCATGAGGTTCATGGGGATGCCCGCAAACTGCAGCGTGGCACCGCCCTGTAAAAACAGGACACGGTAGTTGTCCGGGATGCTCAGCAGGCGGCGCAGAGTTGCCTCAGCGTCGTCGATGATCTGCTGGTACATGCTAGATCGATGACTCATTTCGAGCACGGACATGCCGCAACCGCGGTAGTCCATCATCTCGTCGGCGATCTCGGCGAGCACGCTTGTAGGCAGTGCGGCCGGGCCAGCTGAGAAGTTGTGCACACGTGCCATCTTCTAGTCTCCCTCGTAGTCGTTTGAACGTTCGGGATACTTTAGCACAGTGCAGCGTCAGGCGCGACCGCATCACAGCAAAACCCGAGTGCGCCGCTATGATTTACAGGATGGTTACATGGGGGAGGACGGTCGCTAGGTCTATATCACCGGGATATACCGTGACAAATACTCCTTGAGCGCCGGGTCGCATACATAAAGAAACGTTCCCAGCATGCCACGCGTCATGAGGACATAGTAGGCGTTGACGATGATCTTTCGCAGATCATCGTCGCCTGCTTTTTTCTTTGCGACTGCATCTTTGAAGTTCGCTTTGTTAACGCAGGCGGCTCCTTTATCGCCGTCGTAGTAAATGTCTGGTCCCAGAATTACGAAGCCGTAGTTGAGGTCGTAGCCCTGTACTGTGTGGATGCATCCGACCTCGTTGACGGCGTTGGCAGAATTAACCCAATCCTTTTGGGTTGAGTTCCAGCGTTTGGGGATACCCTCGATGACGATGTCGAAAGCGTCTTTGTGTTTCTTCGTTTCCCACTTCCACGCAAAGCCTGCCGTCATGCGGGATAGACCAACTTCTTCTTCCTTGGCTTGCTGCAGGGAACAGAAATCCTCAAATCGGTCGACGATTCCAAACTGGTATCTGGGGATATCGCTGTCCGGATCCCCGGCTCGCGAATCGTAAGGCTCCGATGAAAAGAGTTCGTTGAACTTCATGCCGGTATGCATGTACGCCTTGTTGTCGAGTAAGTCATAGACAAAATCGAGGTATTCGTCACCACCGCGTACACGCATTTGTGTGCTTAGGCTGAACTCTTCAGTTTCAATGCCCGCTTCTTCGAGCTGATTGAGTCGCTGCTCAAGGCCGTCTCGATTGAGTCCGGATGCGCGAACCTGCTGTTTGGGGTCGTAGAACAGGTACACCTTGTCACAGCATTTGAATATCCAGTCAACCTGGTTGCTCGTGTGCGGAAGGCCGAGGCGATCGCAGGTGTTGTAAAAAGCCCCAATGCCGGCGCCCATGCTTAGATAATTACCCAGTCGATGTGCTTCATCGACAAGTAGGATGTCATAACGATCATTTTTGGCTACGTCACTGGGGCTCAAGATATCGCCAGGCTTTAGCCCTGGAAGGAAGTGCGTGAGTTTCCTGAGGGTCTTCTTCAGGGAATCCATCGGGGTGACAAAGCCGACTCGCAGGCCGGAAAGGTTGGGCTCATTTTTGATTTTGAACATGAGACTGATGGCGAGGATTGTTTTACCTGTTCCCGGCGCGCCATTCACGACGGTTATACGTTCTCTTTTTGAGCCGCGATGTTTTGCGCCTTCATGCTCCTGTTCGAGACGTTTATAAATCGTCTCGATCGTTTCGTATTGGTCGGGCGTAAGCGTCTTGAAAGGCGAGAACTTGAACAGATCGGAGTTCTCGAGCTCTTCAATCGGATGAATCGCGTAGTTTTCTTCGCGAAGCTTTGTCCAGAGGTCTCGGAACTTCTGGCGATACTGAGGCCGCTCAAAATAATCGAATTGGGCATAGCCGTTGTTGGCATTGGTGACCTGGTATTTTTCGTCGGCACAGAACAGCTCAATAAGTCGATTCTCGAACTCGAACGTTGCGGATTGGTTGAAGGTGGGATTGTCGATCAGAAGGGTCCGGTCGAAGTCCTTGTCCACGTTTGCAGCGTGTTGTTTCATGCGGCGCTGGTAGTTGGTTGTTTGGCCGATGTATGCCGTCTTGTTTCTGCTGCTGGTAAGAATGTAAAGGACGGGCCAGCTTTCGTCATGATGGGCTCCGGGTTTTGGCGTTCCAAAGTCCTGAAGCGATTCGCTTGTCTCGAAGGGCTGGGGCAGGGGAAGCGTGTATTGCCGAAGGGCGAACTCATTACTCACGGTGGCCCGCCTTTCTGTATTCGACAGATGATGCGTTGATGGGGTAGCGCTCGCCATTGCGTATGAGTTTGGACGAGAGCACAGCTGGGAGATTGATTCTGTTTAAATCTGCGAAACGCAGAAGGAAAAGGAGCGTGTCGGCGACTTCGTCTTCGATGGCTTGGCGTTGCTCGGTGTCTTCGAACATTTCTGCAATGCGCTCGTCGCTCATAAAACGAAAGAGCTGAAGGAGCTCGGAGGACTCAGTTGCCATGCCGATGGCAAGCTCTTTTGGCGTGTGATATTTGCACCAGTCGCGTGCATCACAAAAGTCCCTGACTTGTTCCGTCATGGCATCGAGCTTATCCATCGTCCGTAACCTCCCTGATGTTCATTGTTTTATTATGGCCTATCTGGGATTTATTGCACATCATTTGGGGCGTGCGGCTCATATGAATGACGTGTCAAGTAGGAGGTTACACCATGAAGATCGATATGGACGTTGACCAGCTGCGCGAGAGCCTGCTCGACCGCGCGGGGAGTGCGGCGGGCGTGGGCTTTCCGGCCGCCATGCTCGACGTAGTGGATATCGAGGATGAGTCGCCCCAAGAGCTCCTAGCCCGAGCCGAACGCGAAGGCCTCGACCTCCGCGACTATGCCGTCGACGATGACTAGGGTAGCTAATTTGAGACGGGGCGTCTGCACCCGCAGCTGTGCGAAAATGCACGATAAGCCGTCGCAATGGAGTCTACTGACCTCGCGACTGTTCTATTTTGACTGAACGCTGGTTAAGTGAGTAGGCTTTATTGGAAATCCTGAGCACACGACTAATTTGCTTCAACAAACCCGCAGGTCACAGACTTGTGTTTTGGAGACGTGGTCGGCGATTCGGCAAAAGTCTACTCACTTAGTTTTGAGAGACACTAATTGTCCGCAACGAGACCCCAGCCGGGGCGATTGATGCTCAAGAGTGGCCAATTCGGGACGGTTACCCCGCCCCTCTTAGGGACAAGGCAGGGGTTGCGGTGACTTTGCGTACAAAAAATGCCGGAGGGAAGCCCCCGGCTCTTGGAGGTCCCTCTATTCGAGGGTACCGACTTCTTTATAGCATGAGATCGGACGGCTTTCAATTTGCGCCATGTGGATGGGATGGCGCGCCTGATAAAGCCCTCAATGAATGGCATCTAACTAGCGTTCGTGATATAAAGATGCCGGTCATCTCAAAAGAGAGGGCTTCCGAGTGCCGGGGACGTTTTCCCCGGCTTTTTTCATTTCGGTGTCAATTCAAATGTTTTTTCAACCCATCCCCTTAATAACTTGCGGTGAAATAGGGACTGTTTAGGCTGCTTGGAGGCCTATTCAATCCCTATTTCACCGCAACTTATGGGTGGGGATGGCTACGACGCCAGCGTGGCGATGACGGCTTCGTCGCCGGCGTGTATGAGGGTGTTGCCGTCGGGGATGATCGTCTGGCCTTCGCGCTTGAGCATCACCACAATAAACGGATGCTTGCCTTGCGGCACATCGCGCAGGCGCTGGCCGGCCAGGCGACCGTGGGGAGTCACGGTGACCTCGCGCAGCGTAACCTCGGCGCGCTCTTCAAACGTTGGGGCGGCCATCACCAGCAGGTCGCCTTCCTCGATGACGGTATCACCGTTGGGCAGTACCGGGTGCGCTCCGTCGCGCAGCACCAGGATAACGAGCATATCTGTGGCGCTGCCAATGTCCGCGAGCGAGTGTCCGGCAAACGGATGGCCCGCGTCCACCTTGAGCTTAACGAACGACATGCCGTCCTCGTCGCGGTAATCGTTAAACGTGCGGCGCACGTCGCCTTCTGCATCGTTCATATCGAGCTTCTTTGCCACCGCCGGCAGCAGCGAGCCCTGCACCACAATGCTCGACACGGCAATCACAAAGACCAGGTCAAACAGGTCGTGCCCACCGGGAACACCGGCCACAACGGCAAAGAGGCTAAAGACGACCGAAGCCGCGCCGCGCAGGCCCGCCCAGCTTACGAGTGCAACCTGGCGAGGGTTCGTCTTAAAGGGCGCCAACAGCAGACCGACGGCGATGGGGCGGCTCACAAAGAGCATAAACGCCATGAGTGCCAGGCCCGGCAGCAGCATTTGCGGCAGACGGTCGGGCGTCACGAGCAGGCCTAGCAAGAAGAAGATGGTCATCTCTGCCATCTCGGTGAGGGTGTCGAAGAAGTGCGCCAGCCCGACTTTGCCGGTGATGTCGCTTGCGCCCAGCACAATGCCGGCAAGGTACACTGCCAAAAAGCCGTTGCCGCCCAGGTAGCTCGGCAGCGCGTAGGCGACGATGGCCACGGCGAACAAGAAGATGGTCTGCGCCCCCTCGGCTGTTGCATGCGCGCGCTCGATCAGACGGCCCGATGCCCAGCCGATGACAATGCCCAAGCCCACGCCTAGGATGATTTGCTTGGCCAGCAGCACGGGGATGTTAACGTCGCCGCCGGCCGCGAGGGTAGCGAGCACCGCGGTGAGCATGTAGGCGACGGGGTCGTTGGAGCCCGATTCCACCTCGAGCAGCGAGTCGGTGCCACCTCTCAGCGACAGGCTGTGCTCGCGCAGCACGCTAAAGACGCTCGCCGCGTCGGTGGATGCCACGACCGATCCCAGCAGAAGGCCGCCGATCCAGTCGAAGCCCAGCACAAAATGCGCGAACACGCCGGTGATGCCAGCGGTGATGACGACGCCGAGGGTGCTCAGCAGCACCGCGGGCACGGCGACAGGTTTGGCGCGGTCGATGTTGGTGTTAAAGCCGCCGTAGAACATGATGAACAGCAGCGCCGTGCTGCAGACGGTTTCGGTGAGCGCATAGTCGCTAAAGTCGATGCGCGCCGGGCCGTTGACGCCCAGCAGCATGCCGAGCACGATAAAGATGAGCAGGGTGGGGAAGGGGAGCTTTTTTCCGACAGGTTTGATGGTCAGGCACAGAATAATGACGAGGCCGATAAAGAGAAGGATCTGGTTCATGGGTAGTGTCCGCTCCTGGGTGGTTGGCGTGGCACGGTCAGTTATCTGCGGTTATTTGTACCCAAAGATGGTGGGTTTATGAGGGCGGATTGCGGGCGTGCGCATTTTCGACACGAGGCGGAGGCGCGGGCGGTGCTGGTTGGGGCGCTGGGCCAGACGGCGTGGTGTGAGCGGTGCGGGTTGACAGGCGTGCACTGGCGACCGTTGATGGCATGCAACCCTTTCCAGCTTTATTGCAACGGAGTACAATGGGTAACGTTTAAGTTCAACTTGAAGTTTTAGCCGCGGCATCGGGCTTCGGCCGTAATGCAGGGAAAGGCGTTCCATGGCGATCTATGTGACATCCGATGCTCACGGGCACGTGCGTGCGCTTGACGAGGCCCTGTCCAAGATTTCGCTGGCGTCCGACGATACGCTGTACGTGCTGGGCGACATGATCGATCGCGGGCCCGATCCGGTTGGCGTTATTAAGCTCGTGCGCTCGCTACCCAACGCTCGCGTGCTCAAGGGCAATCACGAGCAGATCATGCTCGACGCGATCATTGGCCAAGATCCGCTTGATGCCGAGACCTGGGATATCAACGGCGGTTGGACTACCCGTCAGCAGCTCAACGACATGGAATTCGAGGCGTACGAGGAGCTCGTGCGTTGGATGGCGACGCTGCCGCTCTATGCGGTGGCCGAGACTGACGAGCGTCCGTACCTGCTGGTACATGCCGGCATCCAGACCGAGGCAGCGCGGGCGTTTTTGCTTGAACATGGGGTTGATTGTGCCGATGGTGCGGGGGCGGTGGATGCCGATCGCGAGCTGCTGCAGCAGATGCTTGCCGTGCAGTCGTCCGATGACTTGCTGTGGATTCGTCACGGCTATTGGGATTCGCCGACGGGGCTGCTCTCTGCCGAGGGCAAGGGCCCGATCGTGGTGAGCGGCCACACGCCCACGGTGTCGCTCGGGCGTTATTGCGAGGTCGGCGGCCTGGCGGGGCTCGACGAGGAGTCGGGCCGCGGGCAGATCGTGCGCTTGGGTGGCGAGGATGCCGCCGGTGTGCCCGATCGCATCGACATCGACTGCGCCGCCGCCACCGGGTCGGAGTTTGGCCGTGTGGGCATCCTGCGCCTAGACGACGGGGCTGAGTTCTACGCGAACATCAACCCGGGCGAATAATCGGTGCAAAGGGTAGTTAATTACGGACGGGGCTTTTTTGACTACTTTTGCCCTTCTGCCCATCAAATGATTTTTCTGGGACGGGGATTAAACAATCATTTGGCTGCCCGCTGGCTAAGTGAGTAGACTTTTTTGGAAATGCCGAGCACCCAACATATTTGCCTCAATAAAACCGCAGGTCACAGATTTGTGGTTTGTCGGTGTGGTCGGGGATTCGGTAAAAGTCTACTCACTTAGTTTTGCGTGATGCATATTGTCCGCAATGAGACCCCAGTCGGGGTGATTCCATCGCAAATTCCGGTGACCGGGGGCAGTAAATTAGGCGCCGTATGGGTTGCGGTCGCGTTCGATGCGTTGGCGGATGTGGGCGTACTCGATAATCAGTAGCACCAGGAGTAGGGCCATGATGGCTAGGTAGCTCACCACAGCGCCCATCAGACCCAGCAGCTTAATCAGGATCACCGGCAGCACCACGCTTACGGCGAAGCAGATCAGGTAGATCTTGGTGACGTCGCCGGCGTGGCGCAACACCGTGATGATGGCGTAGATAAAGTCGATTGCCGCGGTGACGCCGCCGGCAACAACCATCAGCAGCGCCAGCGTGCGGTAGCGCTCAAAGTTAAGGCCGTACATAAAGCTCATGATGGGGATGCCGGGGCCTGCCATAAATGCGGCGCATGCTCCGGTAATGACCACGATCAGTGCCATAACGGCAATAATAATCAGGTCAAAGCGGCGACGCTTACGCGGATTCGCCCAAATGCTCGACAGACGCAGGAGCTGCGGTTTATAGATAATCCAATGCTCAACAAAATGGCCTGCGCCGGAAAGAACAGTGCATTAAAGTACAGCTGATACTTGTAGGCCAGCGTGCCTTCCATTACAAACTTGGGCATGCTCTCGATAAGGTTGAACAGGAACAGCGCACCAAAAAGCGGGGCGCACTGGACAAACAGGTGGCCGACCTCGCGCAGGCTCACGCGGCACGATTTTTCGGTTTCGAGCAGGGCGAGCGGCGCGGTGACCAGCACGAGCGAGGCAATCGCGGCGATGCCCATGGCCATGGCCGCGATGGGCATGCTGCGCGTGAGGAACAGTGCCACGCTAAAGACCGCGATGACGCCGGCGGAGCGCAGCGTTTGACTCATGCCGGCCAAATAGAGCTTGTCGGCCTGCTGCAGGCGGCCCTCGTACACGTCGGCGATGCCGTCAATCACCTTATAGAGGTAGACGCCCAGGCCGATCGTGGCCATCTGCGCGTCATAGCCGCGGGCGCTGCTGTATACCAGTCCGCATGCCAGCGCGAGCGCTCCGCAAAGCCAGCGGTTGAGCTGGTAGGAGGCGAAGGAGGTTTTCTCGTCGATATCCGAGACCTGGAAATTGCGCACGCCGTAGTTGCACGCGATCATGATGAGCGTGCCGGTGACAAAGGCGATGGAGAACTTGCCGGCCTCCTCGGCGCCTACGAGCTGCGTCGACACAATGGTGAGCAGCGGAAACGCTATACCCCATACGGCGGTGCCCAGGGTATTCCAAAGGTAGTCGCGACGGGTGGCGTGATCTTCGTATTCGGCTTCTTGCGTGGAGAAGCCGCCGCCGTAGACGGCTCCGAGCAGGCGGTTCCACCAGGCATTGACCATGCGGTGGATGGGGCCGGGCTGGCGATCGCGCTCGCGGCGACGGCGTGTGGCCTGGCTGCTGTCGGGACCGCCGGCGTTACGCTGGCTTAGCTCTTGGATGCGTGCGAGCTCCTCGGCGGTGTGCGATGCGGGGAACAGGCCGTTCTCGATGCGTCCGCCCTGCCCGTGCGCCCCGCCCGATACGGTGGGGTCGGCGACGCCGTTACGGCGGGCGATGGTGCGGCGGATGCTATCGAGGGGCATGATGCTCAAGGCGATTCCTTTCTCTTGCTGCGTCTAGTATAGTCGCGGTGGTGTCCATTCGTGTTTTTGAACAGGTTGTTCAATAATTTCGGCGGGCGGCTGTAATTTGTCGGTAAACGTGCGGTATCCTGTTGAAGTTTTGTGACCCCCCGATGCCGCCCTCGCGGTACCAAGGAGTTTTTACCCATGGATGTCGCTGCGTTTTTGCTGGCTCTTGTGCCGATCATCTGGCTCGTCGTGATGCTGCTGTGCTTTAAATGGCCGGCTTGGAAGGCCGCCATCGGTTCGTTTGTTCTTTCGTGCGTGCTCGCTTATGCGTGGTGGCATTTGCCGGCGGCGCAGATAGCCACGGCCTCGCTCGAGGGCTTTTTGATGGCGCTGTGGCCCATCGTGTTGGTGATTATCGCCGCCGTCTTTACGTATAACCTGTGCGTGCGTACGGGCGCCATGGACGTGATCGGCAGCATGATTACCTCCATCAGCAGCGACCGCCGTTTGTTGGCGCTGCTCGTGGCTTGGTGCTTCGGCGGCTTTATGGAGGGCATGGCTGGCTTTGGCACTGCCGTTGCCATTCCCGCCGGCATGCTCGCGGGCCTTGGTTTTGAGGCCGTTCCCGCCGTGCTGATCTGCCTACTGGCCAACGGCGTGCCCACGCCCTACGGCTCCATTGGCATCCCCACGGTGTCCGTTGCCGACCTGGTGGGCCTGGATTCCCTGCATTTGGCGACCGTTCAGCTGGTGCAGCTCGCGCCCTTCTTTGTGGCGATGCCGCTGCTTATCGTGCTGGTTGCGGGCCGTGTCGCCGATGACCAAGGCAATGTTGCGAGCGTGAGCGAGCGTCTGCACGGCGTTGCCGGCGTGGCACTGCTTTCCGGTGTGTCCTTTGTAGGTGCGGCCCTGGTCGTTGCCATGTTTGTGGGTCCCGAGCTGGCCGTAGTCGTGGGCTCCATCGTGTCGCTCGCGCTGACTGCCGCGCTTGCCATGCGTGCCGAGAAGTTCGGCCACCTGGACGCGCGTTTCCATATGAATATCGAGGCCGGCGAACAGCTCACCGTTAAGTCGGCGCTTTCTGCCTGGTCGTGCTTCATCCTGATTTTTGTGCTGCTGCTGGGTACCTCCAACCTGGTTCCCGTCGTGCACGCCGCGCTCGCGCCGTTTGCGAGTCACGTGCAGGTGTATTGCGGCGAGAACCCCGGTACGCTTACGTTTTCGTGGATCAACACACCGGGTGTTTGGATCTTCCTGGCCGCGTTTATCGGCGGTGCGATTCAGGGCGCTTCGCCGCGTCTGATGGGCGAGGTGCTGGCCGCGACCGTCAAGCAGATGATGCCGACGGTAATCACGATGCTTTCGGTGCTGGGCTGCGCCAAGGTGATGGGCTATGCGGGCATGATCTCGTCGATCAGTGCGTTTTGCATTGCCGTCGCCGGTGGGCTGTACCCGATTCTGGCTCCGTGGATCGGTGCCGTCGGTGCGTTCGTGACCGGTTCTGGCACGTCCTCGGGCATGCTGTTTGGTCCCATTCAGAGCCAGGCCGCTTCGGCGCTGGGTGTGAGTGACTACTGGATGGTCGCGCTGAACGCCCTGGGTGTCGCCGCCGGTAAGATGATTTCGCCGCAGACCCTCGCCATTGGCCTTGCCGCCGTTCACGTGCGCGGTAAGGACGCCGAGCTTCTGGGCGCGGTGCTGCCCTACGCCGCCGGCATGCTGGTCCTCATGAGCGCCATTGCCATGCTCGGCCAAGGCCTGCCGCTGTAGCCGCGACTAGGCCGCTTGCGTGCGATTTTTGACCGTTGAGCGGGCGCTTCGCCGTTGCCGCAAAAACGTTTTTGCATATCGGGTACAACGGGCTTTACGTGAGTAAAGTGCGTGCCGCGTCCACGTGTCGCGCTTTTAAAGGAGGCCCCATGCCTGGTGTTACCCCTGCAGAAGTTCTATCCAACTTTGGCATTACGCTGGTCGAAGATCCCGCCGAGAACCAGCCCCGCCTGCTGGTTGACCTGCCGGCAGCCGAGCTCGTCGAGCATGCCATCCGCCGCAACGAAGGCCGCATGGCCTCCAACGGCGCACTCGTGATCGAGACGGGGGAGCGTACCGGACGTTCGCCCAACGACCGCTTTATCGTAGACACCCCCGATGTCCACGACAAGATTGCCTGGGGCGCCGTCAACCGCCCGCTGTCCGTCGAAAGCTACGAGGTTATCAAAGCCGGCATCGTCGACTATCTCAACGAGCGCGATGTGTTCGTCACCCGCGGCATGGCCGGCGCCGACCGCAACCACACGCGCCGTCTGCTCGTCGCCTGCGAGCGTGCCAGCCAAGCGCTCTTCATTAAGCAGATGCTCGCCCGCCCGCTCGCCCGCGAAATCGCGCGCACCGGCGAGCCGGACTTCTGCGTGCTCGTCGCGCCGGGCTACCAGTGCGATCCCGCTATCAAGGGCCTCAACTCCAGCGCCGCCGTGGTCATCAACTTCCAGGAGCGCGTGATTCTGGTCGCTGGCACCGGCTACTCCGGTGAGATCAAAAAGTCTATCTTCAGCGTCATGAATTACCTGCTGCCCGTTGAGGACGACGTACTGCCCATGCATTGCTCGGCCAGCATGGATCCCGTCACGCACGAGACCGCGGTGTTCTTTGGCCTGTCGGGCACCGGCAAGACCACGCTTTCGGCCAACCCCACGCGCCTACTGATCGGCGACGACGAGCACGGCTGGTCCGACATGGGCATCTTTAACGTCGAGGGCGGCTGCTACGCCAAGTGCGAGCGCCTGGACGCGTTCCACGAGCCCGAGATTTTCAACGCAGTTCGCTTTGGCGCCATCTGTGAAAACGTGGTACTCGATGAGAATCGCAAGCCTAACTACGACGACGTCTCGATCACGCACAATACGCGCGTGGCTTACCCTGTGGAGCACATTCCCAACGCGTGGACCAAGGGCATGGGTACCACCCCGAGCGTCGTGCTGTTCCTGACCTGCGATGCCTTTGGCGTGTTGCCGCCCATCTCACGCCTGACGGCCGATGCCGCCATGTATCACTTTGTGACGGGCTTTACGGCCAAGATCCCCGGCACCGAGGTCGGCGTCACCGAGCCCACGCCCACGTTCTCCTCGCTGTTTGGCGAGCCGTTTATGCCGCTCGACCCCATGGTCTACGCTAAGATGCTCGGCGAGCGCATCGCCGACGGCCGCACGCGCGTCTACCTGGTCAACACCGGCTGGATTGGCGGCGGCTACGGCGTGGGTCATCGCATCGAGCTGGCCTACACGCGCTCACTGGTCGCTCGCGCCCTCGACGGCACTATCGAGGACAGCGAGTTTGTGCACGACGACATCTTTAACGTCGACATTCCCACCACGTGCCACGGCGTGCCCGACGGCATCCTGGTGCCGCGTCAGTACTGGCAAAGCACCGCGCGCTACGACGAGGCCGCGCACAACCTGGCTGTGATGTTCGAGGAGAACTTTGAGAAGAAGTACTCGCACCTGCCCGATTCCGTAAAGGCCGCCGGCCCGCACGCCCAGGTGCCCGCCGAGGCTCGTCACCGCGGCCGCGGCCTGCTGGGACTCCGCCACTAGCGTCGCCTCAGACCCAAAACCACCATAAAGGGGACAGGCACCTTTTTGGTGGTTTTACTCGCGCGGATGACTCGGGTTACAATACGCCTGACATATCGCTCCCTTCTCCGGATGGGGGCAGCGTAAGCGCTCTTGTGGCGGCACCGTAGGACTTTGAAGGTGGCCGTCGTAAGGGCGCTTTTTGTTTAGGCACCCGGGCTCGGGCGCATGCTATGAAGGGAGAGCACATGAAGAGCTTTATTGCCGAGGATTCGTTTTGGGAGCTATTTCCGCAGGCGGCTGTCGGTGTTGTGGTCGTAAAGGGCATGAAGCCCGCGGCTCAGATTCCTCAAGAGGACGTGGACGCGATTGCGGCGTTGCTCGACCGCGCCAATATCGACGCGGAGCGTCATCTGACCAGCGATACTATCAGCGAGAACGCACCGGTCAAGGCATGGCGCGAGGCCTATCGTCTGTTCAAGACCAAGAAAGGCGCGCGCTGCTCGATCGAGAACTTGCTCAAACGCGTGCTCAAAGGCAAGCCGGTGGGCCACATTACGCCCGCGGTGGATATCTACAACACGGTGTCGCTGACCTACGCGCTGCCCGTGGGGGGCGAGGATCTGCATGCGATCGAGGGAGACCTTCGCTTGAAGGTGACCGACGGTGGCGATGCATTCTTGCCGCTTGGCGAGGAGGCGGACGATCCGACGCTGCCCGGCGAGCTCGCCTACATCGATGATGCGGGCGCCGTGTGCCGCTGCTGGAACTGGCGCGACGGCGTTCGCACGGCGCTGTCCGACGATTCGGCCGATGCATTCTTGGCGATTGAGTGCGTGGAGCCCGAGCGGATGGGGGATTGCCAGGCCGCGATCGATCGCCTAGCCGAGCTGCTCGAGCGCTATCTGGGAGCGACGGTTGTCGTTAAGACGCTTGTGACCCGCGACAATCCCTGTGTGGAGCTGTAGCGGCGTCTGCGGATCATGTTCGCCGGTCAAAACCACCACAAAGGTGCCTGTCCCCTTTGTGGTGGTTTTTATGTTGATGGGTTAACAAATGGGGTATTTGGGTGCGGGTGTCGCCTTATGCGACTAAGATGTTTACCCGTAAGCATTATGCAAGCGAAAGGCGGTCGTCTCCCATGCAGCAGAACGACGAGACACGTTTCGAGGACTTTGTCGGACTGATCAGTGGGCTCTACAAGGAGATCCAGCGCATTAAGACATCCGAGGGCGCAAGGCTGGGCCTCAAGGGCTCCGACGTGATGTGCCTGTACTATCTTGAGCGCAGCAAGGACGGCCTGACTGGCGCTGACCTGGCTCGCATGGCAGGCGTGACCCGCGCCGCCGTCTCGCGTACGCTCGCGCATCTGGAGGAGGGCGGCTACGTCGAGGTCGATGATTCGGGCGATGCCGCCGTTAAGTATCGTGCTCCGGTGCGCCTGACCGCTCTGGGCGGCGAGAGCATGAGCGAGGCGGACCGCATCATTCGCGAGGTGCTCGATACCACCGGTAAGGCTATGGGTGTGGAGCAGCGCGAGCAGATGTATGCGTCGCTGCGTACGATTCTCAACACCCTGCGCGAGATCTAAGGTCGCCAAGGCTTTTGCTTCCAATTAACAACTGCATAGTCCTGTTTGAGCGCGTATACCGTGCTGGGGCCTTGCTGTCAAAATTCCCTGCGCGGGACCTGCGCAAGAAAGGATTCGCTATGTCCGTCCGTATTATTACCGATTCCGCAAGCGATATGTCACCGGCCGAGCACCCAGCATTGGCCGTTTTGCCACTGTCCGTCACCTTTGGCACCGATGTGTACATGGATGGCATCGACATCGATCACCAGCGCTTTTACGAGATGCTCGTGGAGCGCGATGAGCTGCCCAAGACCGGCCAGGTCAACCCGTACGCGTTTTCGCAGGCGATTGCCAAGGTTCGTGAAGCCGGCGATGAGGCTGTGATTATTACCGTGGGCGCTAAGCTATCAGGCACCAATCAGAGTGCCCGCACTGCACTTGCCGAGGCGCCAGGTGGCGACGTGTTCGTGGTAGACAGCAACAACGTCACCCTGGGCGAGCGCGTCCTGGTCGAGTATGCCCTGCGCCTGGTGGACGAGGGCCGTAGTGCGGCCCAGATCGCGGCGGCCGTCGAGGCCGTCCGTGACCGTGTAGTCGTCATCGGCCTGCTCGAGACGCTGGAGTACCTGGTTCGCGGCGGTCGTCTATCTGCTGCGGCCGGCGCCGTGGGCACGCTGCTCAATGTGAAGCCCGTGGTGGCTGTCGAGGACGGTCTGATCGTGCAGCTGGGCAAGGCGCGCGGTTCCAAGAACGGCCGCAACCTGCTGAACCAAAAGGTCGAAAAAGCGGGCGGCATCGACTTTTCCATGCCGCTGGCGCTGGGCTATACGGGCCTTTCGGATGCGGTGCTCAAGAAGTATGTCGAGGACAGTGCGGCACTGTGGGCTGGCCACACCGAGGGCGAACTGCCCGTTCACACCATTGGCGCCACCATCGGCACCCACGTAGGCCCCGGCGCCGTAGCCGTAGCCTTCTTCCAGCCCGCTAACTAACCGACCTGCCATAAACCACCACAAAGGGGACAGGCCCTTTGTGGTGGTTTATGCTTTTCCGGGTGGAAGGGAGCGAGCAATGGCGTCTGAGGGCTTTTTTGAACGGGTGTACGAGGTGGTCGAGCAGATCCCCGAGGGGATGGTCGCCACGTATGGCCAGGTGGCGCTGCTTGCCGGTCGTCCACGAAGTGCGCGGTACGTGGGGTATGCCCTGCATAGTAATCCGCGCCCCGGCCAGATTCCCTGCCATCGTGTGGTGTTTGCCGACGGTCGCATTTGCGAAGGCTTTGCCTTTGGCGGCCCTGATGCTCAACGTGAGCTTTTGCTAGGGGAGGGTGTGGCGTTTAAGGACGACATGCACGTCGACTTGGCCGCCTGTCGCTGGCCAGCGGGGCTCTAGCGGCTCTGCCGTGGCGTAAACCACCACAAAGGTGCCTGTCCCCATTGTGGTGGTTTTCCGTTGCAGGTTTACCGGAGCTAACTTATGGAGAAGGTATGGCGGCGCACATTGACGCTAGAAAGTAAACCACGGTGAACTATATTGTATTCAGCAACGGAGCAGGCAATAGGCGATGAAAAAGCCTGCCCTGTTGAGTTTGATTCGCATTCCTCCCCTCTGTGCGATTCAACGGTGTACTTCGGGAACAGGCCCGCTGGCAACTAACTGCCAGCGGGCCTGTTCCTGTTTGTCGGGGGAGTGTGATGGACGGAGCCGAAGCGGTCCGGCTCCAAAAAAGGCGGACGCCGTAGCGCCCGCCCTAAAGCAATCGAAAGCTCGAGCCAGCAGATCGGTCTAGTACACCATGCCCATGGCGTCCTGAACCTCGGCCAGGGTCTGCTCGGCGATCTCGTTGGCGCGACGGTTGCCCTCGTGCAGCACGTCTTTCACGTAATCCAGATCGTTCTCGTAGCGCTGGCGACGCTCGCGGATAGGTGCGAAGTACTCGTTGACGGCCTCGGTCACGTACTTCTTGAGCTGGCCGGAGCCGCCCATGCCAATCTCCTCGGCAATCTCGACCTCGGAGCGACCGGTGCAGATGGCGGCCGTCGAAAGCAAACCGGACACGCCGGGGCGGTTCTCGGGATCGAACGTAATCATGCGCTCAGAGTCGGTCTGGCTCTTCTTGATGCGCTTGGCCGTCTCCTCGGCGGTCATGGAGATG
>UQMU01000032.1 GCA_900542305.1 uncultured Collinsella sp.
CATGCGAACCTCCAGTCCGGACCGCTTCACGGTCCAACTTTCTGTCCGCACCCCCAAACAGGAACTATTCCACCGCAACTCAGGGATGCAAGTCCTCCTTGTGCCAATTATGTACGGACCAGCCTGGCGCAGAAGTGGCCGTCGTAGGAGTCGGCGTTTACCGGCACGCTTTGGAAGAGGTCTCGTTCGTTCTGGCGTACGGATACGAGTTTCTTGGCCTGATCGAACTCGGGGAGTTGCAGAATCTGTGCCTCAGAAAGCGGTGCCACGCTAAAGCCAGCACCCTCGGGAGAAGCAAGGAACGCGTTCACGACCTGCGTGTTCTCCTCGTCGAAGACCGAGCACGTTGCATAGATGAGCTCACCGCCGGCAGCCACGCGCGCAGCAGCCTCCTTGAGCATCGTCAACTGAAGTCTGGGCAACTCGGTCGTAGCGTCGTTCTCGGACAGACGCCACGGGATCTCGGGGTGACGGCGCATGGTGCCGGTGCCCGAGCACGGCGCATCGATAAATACCGTGTCGAACTTAACCGGCTTGCCAAGCATGGCATCAAACGATGTCAGTACTTCATCAAGCTCGCAGGCATCACCCGAGACGGTTCGCACCCCCTTGATGCCCGCCTTATGCAGGCGTGCGAGATTTAGATCGCACTTACGGTCGTGCAGATCGAGCGCAGTATGCTGACGCTCATAACCGGCACGCTTGGCCTGACACATCATCACATAGGTCTTGGTACCACGACCGGCACCAATCTCAAGGCAGCTTCCGGGACGCGTGGCGGCCGTGGCGATAAGCTGCGCGTTGAGGTCAGATGCCACCGCAGCAGCGCGCTCAAACACACCAGACGCAACGGTGACCTGAGCATCGACCGGCGCGTGACAGCCCGGAAAGACAGGCGCGACGAGCTGTGAGATATACGGATCAGGCTTAGTCGCGAAGGCGTTCTCGTGCAGGGCGAGCGGCGCAGGTGCCAGATTGCCGGCAAAGTTGAGCGCGCCCTCAGGCGAGTCGAACGATGCCATAATGCGAGCGCACAGCCAACGCGGCAGTCCCATCAGGCGCGACAGACGAACCAAGCGTCGCTCAGACTCATCCACATCGGACGCAGTAGCAAAGTCCTCAACGTTGTCCGCGACCTTATGCAGCACGGCATTGGCCAAGCCAGCGGCGGACTTAGCACCGCAGCGAACCAGCTCAACACCCTGACTTACGGCAACGCGGCCAGGCGTATGCAGATAAAGCATCTCGAAGGCCGAGATACGAAGCGCCATGCGAACACGCGGCGCAACCTTTTTGGGCTTATCGAAAAACTGATCGAGCAGTTCGTCCAAAATACCCTGCGTGGCGGCAACACCCAGTGCCAAGCGGGCGGCAAAGGCGGAATCGCGCTGGTCAATAGCCTTGGCCGATGCGCGAGAGGACAGCACGTCACGCGCATACATGCCGCGGCGATCGGCCTCCATTAGCACATCGAGCGCAAGCTTGCGCGCGGGAGACAACTTGCTCATGACAAAACACCCCAGATAAGATCGGCACCCTGCAGGCCAGCAGCCCAAGCAGAAGCGGCCATAGCACGTTTGCCATCGGGCTTAACCTCGAGCAGCTCAACCGCGCCATCGGAAAGACCAAGGTAAACACGCTTGGCCTTAACGAGAACCTGTCCCTCGCCAAGCAACACATCAGCCGGCGCAGCATCGAGCACGCGCACGGTCTTGCCGGCAATCACGCAACGAGCAGGCGCGGTATCGGACGAAGCAAGCACATGACGCACACAATCGAGCGCCGCCATCTGCGGATCTAGACGCATCTCCTGCTTAGAAATCTTGGCGGCATGGGTAACAAGCGACTCATCCTGTTCAGTCCACACGGCAGTACCATCGGCAAGGGAAGGAAGCGTATCGGCAAGCAACTTGCCGCCAAGCTCAGCAAGCTCCATGGTCAGCTCCTCAGCATGCTTACCGGCAACCGACGTGGAAGCCTGAGCACAATAAGCACCAGTATCCACGCCATGCCCAATACGCATAATGGAAACGCCAGCGACCTCATCGCCAGCAAGAATCGCACGCTGAATAGGAGCAGCCCCACGCCAACGAGGCAGCAAGGACGCATGAACATTCACAATACCAAGCGGCGCCATATGCAGCACCTCATCGGGCAAAATGCAACCATAAGCAGCCACACAGAAAATGTCAGCCTGGGCAGCCTGGAGTGCCTCAACAACCTCAGGCGTCATACGATTAGCCTCAATAACCGGCAACCCCAGCTCAAGCACCTTAGCCTTAACAGGAGACGGCTCCAGCTTCTTACCACGCCCACGAACAGCATCTGGACGAGTAACAACAAGCGCAATCTCATTCCCAGCCTCGACGAGCGAAGTCAAAGAAGGCACAGCAAAACCAGGCGTACCCATAAACACAATACGCATAAAAGTTAGTCTCCTCTCAACCAAAGCCGAGACGGCTACAATGAACAGCGGAAAGCCAAGTCACCAGCCCATCCGCAATAACAATTCAACAAGAACAAATATACCCAAAACCAAAGAAAGAGCCGCAATAAAAGCAGCTCTCTCAGCAAAGCACCTATCAGCAAAGACGCCCTTCCCTGGCCCGATGGCACCCGGGCGAGACAAGCAGCGTCAACGTAGTCCCCGGGGTGCCCGCCTATATCGTCCCGCGCGCAGTTTCGCAGCGCAGCGAGAATGTTTGAGCACGGGATGATATAGGCGGGCGCCCCGGGGACGGACAAACCTACTCCGTCTCGCCCGGTCGAGCGCCGCGGGCCAGGGCGTCCTGGTACTCCTTGACTGCCTTGATCCTCTGCATCGGCTTCAGTCGCTCGAACATGGTGTTGCCGTGCAGATGGTCGATCTCGTGCTGCAAGCACACGCAGAATAAATCGCCCGAGGCCTCGTAGCGAATCAGGTTGGCGTCCAGGTCATACGCCTCGACGACGACATGGTCGGGACGCTCGATCTCACAGCTAATGCCAGGAATGGAAAGGCAGCCCTCGCTAAAGGGCACCAGATGGTCGCTCTGCTCAACAATGACAGGGTTGATGAGCACGTACGGGTCGTAGTCGTTTTTGTCGCTGTAGTCGCAGTCGATGGTGACGAGCTGAATGAGCTCGCCGATCTGCGGGGCAGCTAGGCCGCAACCGCCGTTCTCGAACATCATCTTCTTCATCTTCTCGGCAAGCGCCTCGATCGCCGGGGTGATCTCCTCGATGACGGCGCACTCCTGGCGCAGACGAGGGTCGGGCGACAGTACGATTCCGTTGGCTTCCATGGCCATCCTTTCGGGTTGTTACATCAAATCATAGGCGTCGACGTCAACGCTCACGCTCACGCCACGCACGGAGCCCACCTCTTTGAGGCAGGCGTCGATATCATCAGAGACATGGTACCCTACCGGCGACTTCACAAGCAGATGGAAGCGGTAACGGTCCTTGGCTCTCTCGATTACACACGAAGCCGGGCCCAGTACCTGCGGCACGGCACTCCCCGCCCGCAAAAAGTCGGGCGCGGCGGCATGCCAGCGGCGCTTGAGGAGCTTCGCGATGCGCCCGATGCAGTCCTGCGCATCGACTCGATTCGCCGACCACACCAGGATGTTAACCAGACGCACAAAGGGCGGATAAAGCGCGTCGCGGCGCTGGTCCAGGTCGTAGTCGGTAAAGATCGAGCGGTCGTGCTCGGCGACGGCGCGAATGACCGGGTCCTCGGGCAGGTAGGTTTGGATGATGACCTCGCCGGGGCGGTCGCCGCGGCCGGCGCGACCCGCAACCTGTTCCAGCAGATCGTAGGCGCGCTCCCCTGCTCTAAAATCGGGCAGTTTGAGGGCAAAGTCGGCATTGACCACGCCTACGAGCGTGACCTCGGGAAAGTCGAGGCCCTTGGCGATCATCTGAGTGCCCAACAGCACGGCGCAATCGGCGGCATCGAACTGTTCGAGCAACTTTTTGTGCGCGTCCTTACCGCGCGTGGAATCGGCATCCATGCGGATGATGGCGACGTCCTCGGGCAGCATCTGGTGCAGCGCGTCCTCGATCTGCTGTGTGCCCAGACCCATCTTGGCCAGGTAGCGACTACCGCACTTGGGGCAACGGCTCGTGGGCGCCGGATAGGGCTGCACGCGCCATGACGATCCGCAGGTGTGGCACTGCAGTGTGTGCGTGCGCTCGTGGTACGTGAGCGCGGTAGAACAGTGGTTGCAGGTGGGAACGCAGCCGCACTCGCGGCACATCAAGAAGGGCGCAAAGCCGCGACGATTATGGAGCAGCACGGCCTTCTCGCGGCGTTCGACAACGCGCTCCAAGCCTTCCATCAGCGGTTTTGAGAACATGGATCGGCTGCCGTGCGAGAACTCGCGACGCAGGTCGGCGATGCGGACTGTGGGCAAGACCGCGCGTCCGGGGCGCTCGGGCATCTCGACGCGCGTCCAGGTGGCACCGTTATTCGTGCCACGGCGGCAGCGGTCGAGCGCCTCGGCAGAAGGCGTGGCGGAACCCAGCACGAGCGGACAACGATAGCGGCGCGCCATCTCGGCCGCAACCTCGCGCGCATGGTAGCGCGGGCTGGAGCCCTGTTTGTAGCTCGTCTCGTGCTCCTCGTCGATAATGATGAGGCCCAGATCACTGAGCGGGCAAAAGAGCGCCGAACGTGCGCCGACGACCACGCGGGCCGCACCGCTGGCGACCATGTCCCACTGGTCCAGACGCTCACCGGCCGAGAGGCGCGAGTGGAAGACCGCGACCGTCTCGCCAAAGCGCGAACGGAAGCGGCCGACGGTTTGTGCCGTCAGTGAAATCTCAGGCACGAGCACGCAGGCCGAGCGGCCGGCTGCCAGCACGCGCTCAATCGCCGAAAGGTAGACCTCAGTTTTGCCGGAGCCGGTCACGCCGTCCACAAGGACCACGTCACCGTGAGCGTCCAGGCGGGCGCGCTCAATCTGCGCGAGCGCCTGCTGCTGGCCATTGGTGAGTGCCACCGGGGCCTTGCCGCTTGCCGAAGACAGTGTGGTCTGCTCGCTGCAGCCACGCCAGGCGCGACGCTCTTCCACCACCACGACGCCGCGTTTTTCGAGCGCCTTGATGGTCGCCGACATGCTGTTATAGAGCAGGTTGAGGTCGCGCGTCGTGACCGGGCCGCATTGGAGCGCCTCGATGAGCTGACGTTGGCGAACCGCTGTCTTGGGCGGCGTGTAGTCGAAACCCTCGGGCGTGAGCATGACCCAGCGGTTTTGGATAGGCTTGACGGCGGGGCGCTCAACCGTCCACACGCCGTCATCGCCCTTGACCACGCGCGGACTTCCACCCGGGGGCAAGAACAAACGCAGGCACTCGGAAAGCGTCGCGACATACTCGCGGCTCATCCAGCGTGCGATACGGGCAGCCTCGACAGTAAAGAGCGGTTTGCTGAGGATAGCCTCGATGGGCTTGATGCGTGCGGGGTCGAGGGCGATGTTGCCTTGTAGGTCGCCCAGCTCAGGCGCAATGTCGACAATATAGCCCGCGGCGGCACGGTTACCAAAGTGGACCAGGACCGTTGATCCGATCTGTGCTTCGCTAGCAAGAGGTTGAGGAATGCCATAGGCAAACGGCTCGGACAGCGCACGCGTTGGGATGTCGAGAACCACGCTCGCATAGGCGGCGATGGGCTCGGGCTGCGCCGGGGCGGCGGCAGGAGCCGCGGACTTCGGAGCTTCCTCCGGTTCCGGCGAACCAAACAGCGAAAGTTGCTCGACCATGGCCCCAGCACCTCCTATCCCATACGTCTACAGAAACAAGAGCCCCGCTCGGGTGAACGGGGCTCGGATACATACGTTTGCGCAGCGATTACAGCGCCATCGTGCGGGCGCGGTCGATGCGCGCCAAGCAATCGTCGCGGCCGACGAGTGCCATGGTCTCGCCCAACGGAGGGCTCACCATGTTGCCGCAAACGGCGACGCGCACGGCCTGGAACACCACGCGCTTCTTAAGGTCCATCTGCTCGGGCAACGGCTCAAGCGCAGCGTCGATGTTGGCAGCCGTCCACTCGTCCACGCCCTCGAGCGCGCCCTTGGCGGCATCCAGAATGGCACCCATGCCATCCTTGGCCAGGCCCTTGTTTACGGATTTCTCGTCATACTCGAGCGTCTCGGCCGTGGCAAAGATGGGGGCGGCGACGGCCACGGCGTCGGCCGGCATCTTGGTGCGCGGCTTGACGATGGCGGCAAGCGCATCAATCCAGTCCTCGCCGTACTCGACGTTACCCTCGATGAGACCCGCCTCGTGCAGCTCGGGGACCATGATCTCGTCGGCAAACTGAGCATCGGACATGCCATTGATGTACTCGGCGTTGACCCAGTCGAGCTTCTTGGGATCGAAGGTCGCCGGGTTCTTGGAGATGCGGTCGAGCGAGAACTTGCTGGCCAGGACATCGCGCGGGATGATTGTAGTCTCGCCGTCGAGCGACCAGCCGAGCAGCGCCAGGTAGTTGACGAAGGCGTCGGACAGGTAACCGGCATCGCGGTACTCCTCCACCGAGGTGGCGCCGTGGCGCTTGGAGAGCTTCTTGCCGTCGGCGCCCAGAATCATGGAGATGTGGGCGAACGTGGGCACGGGCGCGCCGAGGGCCTCGTAGACCATGACCTGGCGCGGGGTGTTGGACAGGTGGTCGTCGCCGCGGATGACATGGGTGATCTTCATCATGGCGTCGTCGACGACGGTCGCGAAGTTGTACGTGGGCGTGCCGTCGGAGCGGAAGATGACAAAGTCGTCGAGCTCCTTGGCGTCGAAGGTCACCTCGCCGTGGACGGCATCGTGGATGACGACGTCGCCACGGTCCTCGGGCACCTTGATGCGCAGGACGTAGGGCTCGCCGGCCTCGATGCGGCGACGGGCCTCCTCGGGATCAAGATCGCGGCAGCGGCGCTGATAGCCCTGGAAGGGGTCCTTGCGCTCCTGCGCGGCCTTGCGATCAGCCTCGAGCTGCTCCTTGGTGCAGAAGCAGGGATAGGCCTTGCCCTCGTCCCAGAGCTTCTGAGCGGCCTGCTTGTACAGGTCCAGGCGCTCGGTCTGAGCGTAGGGGCCATAGTCGCCGCCCACCTCGGGACCCTCGTCCCAGTCCAGGCCCAGCCAACGCATGGCGCGCAAGATGATCTGCGTGTTCTCGTCGGTGGAACGGGTGGGGTCGGTGTCGTCGATGCGCAGGATGAACGTGCCGCCGTTTGCGCGGGCAAAAGCCCAGTTATAGATAGCGGTGCGGGCGCCGCCGATGTGCAGCTTGCCCGTGGGTGAGGGTGCAAAGCGGACGCGAACGTCTGATGCCATGGAAATCTCCTCGATTGCAGGATGGATGTCTAACTGCATCAGTATAAAGCAACAATGCAACCTCCGCACAAAGGGCACCGACCCACTCATTGGGGACAGACTTAAATGATCAGTCTTTGGGCAACCTGTCGGCACTTAGGCGAGGTTGGTCATTTAAGTCTGTCCCCAATGAGTAGGTGCGGAAAGGGTGTGAATGTTTGATTTACGCGCTATGATGTGCCCTTGCATAGAGAGCCCGGCGGAATGGTAACGGTCGCCGGGACACGTTTTTGAAAGGGGCTATCATGCCAGAAGAACTTCGTTCCATCCCACCCCAACACGGGTCCTTTGTATTTACGTCGGAGTCGGTGACCGAAGGCCATCCCGATAAGATCGCTGACCAGATCAGCGACGCCGTCCTCGACGCAATCCTCGCCAAAGAAATAGAGCTGCAGGAGCAGGGCTACATCGCGCCCAACGGCGTGCCCGCTAACGTCGAGAACGTCCGCTGCGCCTGCGAGACCCTCGTGACCACCGGCACCGTCATCGTCGCCGGCGAGATTCGCACTCAGGCCTATGTCGACGTACAGGAAATCGCCCGCGGCGTTATCCGCCGCATTGGCTACAACCGTGCCAAGTTCGGTTTTGACTGCGACACCTGCGGCGTTATGAGCCTCATCCACGAGCAGTCGCCCGATATCGCCCAGGGCGTCGACGAGTCCTTCGAGACCCAGACCGGCGCTACCACCGACCCGATCGACCTGATCGGTGCCGGCGACCAGGGCATGATGTTCGGTTATGCCTCCAACGAGACCAAGACCCTCATGCCCATGCCACACTACCTGGCAAGCCGCCTGGCCGAGCGCCTGGCCACGGTGCGTCACGACGGTACCCTCGCCTATCTGCGCCCCGACGGCAAGACCCAGGTCACCGTGCGCTACGAGGACGGAAAGCCCGTCGAGGTCACGACCATCGTCATCTCCACGCAGCACGCCGCCGAGATCGAGGACATGGGTAAGATCAAGGCCGACCTCATCGAGCACGTCATCACCCCGGTCATGGCCGCCGAGAACATGCCGTGGGATAATGCCGACATCTATGTGAACCCCACCGGTCGCTTTGTCGTGGGCGGCCCCATGGGCGACACGGGCCTCACCGGCCGCAAGATCATCGTCGACACCTACGGCGGCTATGGCCGTCACGGCGGCGGTGCCTTTAGCGGCAAGGACTGCACCAAGGTCGACCGCTCCGCCGCGTATGCCGCGCGCTGGGTCGCCAAGAACGTGGTCGCCGCCGGTCTGGCCGACCGCTGCGAAGTCGAGCTTGCCTACGCCATCGGCGTTTCCAAGCCCCTCTCAATCATGGTCGACACCTTCGGTACCGCACATGTTACCGAGGACAAGATCGTCGAGGCCGTAGAGAAGACCTTCGACCTGCGCCCGGGCGCAATCATCCGCGACCTAGACCTGCGCCGCCCCATCTACGAAAAGACGGCAGCCTACGGTCACTTTGGCCGAGAAGACGCCGACTTCACCTGGGAGAAAACCGACCGAGTCGAAGAACTCAAAGCAGCCTGCGGCCTGTAAGCTAACGGCAAAAGCTACAGCCAAGAAACAACGCACCAAAAGAAGTACCGGCTCCAACCGGTACTTCTTTTTTATTTAAAGATGGTGAAGATGAGCCGACCTGGGACATGGAATAGGTCATAGGCCGATAAATTTCGCAGCAGAGCGACTCCAACCATGTATCCTAAGTTCCGAGGGCTTTAGTATTTGGTCGATCGCGAGTTCCGCACGAGCCGGAGGCCACTTAATGTGGCCTCCGTGCGAGCAGGACTGTCCGAGCAGGCGACCAAATACTAAAGCCCTCGGAACGGCGGGACAGAGTATGCCCCGCCCCTCGGGACGACGGGATAGATAAGGAGCACCCATGGCAGGCAAGCCGCAAACACTAGCTACGACCTCGGCATTCGAGATCTTGGGCCCCGTCATGGTCGGCCCCAGCTCATCGCACACCGCCGGCGCCCTGCGGTGCGCCCAAGTTGCCGCCAGCCTGCTGGAAGGCCGCATCACCAAAGTCACCTTTGGCCTGTGGAACTCCTTCGCCCACACCTACCGCGGCCATGGCACCGATCGTGCGCTCGTCGCGGGCATCCTGGGCCTCGACACCGATGACGAGAACATCAAGCAGGCCTTCGACCTCGCACGCGAGCAGGGCCTCGAATATCACTTTGACATCAAGGGCGACGACGCCTCCATCCACCCCAATACCGTCGACATCGACATGGTCGATGACACGGGCGCCACGGCACAGGTCCGCGGTGAAAGCCTTGGCGGCGGCAAGATGCGCATCAGCCGCATTAACGGCGTCGGCGTCGACATCTCGGGCATGTATTCCACGCTCTTCGTGGCACACAAGGACGTCCCCGGTGTACTCGCCGCGCTCACCAACCTGCTCGCCTACGCCCACGTAAACATCGCTTTCTGCCGCACCTACCGCACCGAAGTGGGCGGCCAGGCCTACTCCGTCTTTGAGACCGACGGCGCGCCCGACGACACCGTCGTCCCCATGCTGCGCAAGCTCGACAATGTCGATTACGCGACCTTTATCGAGCTCCCCGGTTCTGCCTCGTCGCTCTCTCCCGGCGTCTCGGCCAAGGAAATCTTCGACGACGGCGAGCAGCTGCTCGATGCGTGCGAGGAACTGGGGCTCAGCATTGGCGCCGTCATGGCCGTTCGCGAGGCGCGTCTGACCGGCGAGGCCCACGCCGTCGCCGCCATGCGCCGCGTGCTCGACGTCATGCGCGAGGAGACCACGGCCCCCATCGCCAATCCGCAACGTTCGCTTGGCGGGCTTATCGGCGGCGAGGCCAAGCTCGTCGAAGCCACCGGCTGCAACGATTTGAGTGCAAGCCTGATGGGCACCGTCCAGACCGACGCCGTTGCCCGCGCCATGGCCGTGCTCGAGCGCTCAGCTACCATGGGCGTGATCGTCGCCGCCCCCACGGCAGGCTCCGCGGGTGTTGTGCCCGGCTGCGTGCTGGCGCTTGCCGATCACCTTCGGCTCGACGACGAGCAGGTCATGGACGCGCTCTACTGCGCAGCCGCCATCGGCCTCAACCTCACCACGAGTGCCTGCGTCGCCGGCGCCGAGGGCGGATGCCAGGCCGAGGTGGGAAGCGCCGCCGCCATGGCAGCCGCCGCGCTGGTGCAGATGCTCGGCGGCACGCCCGAGCAGGCGCTCGACGCCAGCTCCATCTCGCTGAGTAACCTGCTGGGCCTCGTTTGTGACCCCGTTGGTGGCCTCGTGGAGGTGCCCTGCCAAAACCGCAACGCCATCGGCGTGGCAGCGGCCTTTAGCTCGGCACAACTCGCCCTCGCAGGCATTAAGAGCCTGGTGCCGTTTGACCAGATGGCACATGTCATGCTCTCGGTGGGTCACGCGTTGCCGGCCACGCTGCGCGAGACGGCAAAGGGCGGCATCGCGCAGGCTCCGGCCGCACTTTCGGCCTGTGCAAAATGCGGTGTGTGCGGATAGCGGCTAAGAATGACTCAAAGGTGGGACAAATGTCCCACCTCTTTTGAATGCCACCGTTTCCGTACCACAAACAGCAGGGCAATCGCTATAATGCAAGCCCAGTAAAAACACGATGAACCGCAAGGCGAAAATCGAAGGATATGCATACGATGTCGCAAAACGATCGAACTCAACTGATTCCCGATCCGCAGCAGCCGAGCAGGCACACCGGCGGCGTTCAGTCACCGCGTCCTATCGCGCCGAGCCACGGTCAGCAGCGTGGTGCGGCAAACGCTTCCCAACGCCCGAACCAACAGCGACAGCAGCGTCAACAACATCAGCAGCGCCAGGCAAACGGCAATGCGCCCAAGCAGCCCCCCACGCACGCTCGAGGCGATCGTGGCCCCGCGCGCAAACCCGCCGAGAACAATAAGTCGGGCAAAAAGACGACGCTCTTTGTCGTCCTGGGTCTAATCGTCATTGTCTATATCGTAGGCGTCGTAGCATTTTCGCAGGTAGCCTACCCCAACACCACCATCGCCGGCGTCGATGTCTCGTTCTCCAACGCTTCGTCTGCCGCCACCAAGGTCAACTCGGCTTGGAAGCACTATAAGCTCACCGTGACAGGCGATGACTTTAGCTGGACCTATCAGCCCGAGTCCGATGAACCCATCGTCGACGGTGAAGCTGCTGCAAAAGAAATCATCAACCACAACGAAGCCTTTATTTGGCCGGTCCGCCTTGTGGAATCCTTAAGCGGCAAGACCAAAACAACTGCTACCTCCAACGAAGTCGATCTTGATCAAGACGTCGACCTGTCCATGCTTTCCGACACCTTTGACCAAAAGAAGTTTGAGAAGGATCTGGGCGCCGCCATCGACGAGTTTAACGAAGGACGTTCGGGCACGTTCGAGGCCAATAGCTCCTATGACGAGCAAGCGGGCAAGTTTACCGTCGAGAAGGCGCGCTCCAACGAAAAACTCAACCGCGAGCATGTCATTAAATATGCCGAGCTCGAGCTCGCCTCGCTGGCCGAGACCGTAGATCTTTCCAAGCTCGGCAACGATGCCTATGAGCCACTCAATGGAACGCTGACCGATGATCAGATTCAGGCCGCATGCGATGCCGCCAACAACTTCCTGGGCGTCAACGTGACCCTCAAGCTCAACGGCGAGGATGCCGGCAAGGTTGATGGCGGCTCCGTATTGCAGTGGATCAGCTTTGCCGATCCGGCCAACCCCACGCTCGATACTTCGCAGATCAGTAGCTGGGCAGCCGAGCTCGCCAACGGCTTTAATACCGTGGGCTCCACTCGCTGGTGGACGCGCGCCGATGGCAAGCAGTGCGCCGTCGAAGGCGGCGACTTTGGTTGGTCCATCGACAGCAGCTCGCTCGCCAAGCAGGTCGAGGACGCCATTAGCAACAAGCAGACCGGCGAAATCGAGATCAAGTACTCCCAGAAGGCCGACACCTTTACCGCAAAGGGAGAGCCCGACTGGAAGGCATACATCGACGTCGACCTGTCCGAGCAGCACGCGCGCTACTATGACGAGAACGGTAATATCGTTTGGGAGGCCAACTTTATTTCCGGCAAACCGGGCGAAGACGCCACCCCCGAGGGCGTGTGGCAGATCAACAGCAACGACGGTGGCAGCACCCTGATCGGAGCCAAGGACCCCGAGACCGGTAAGCCCAAATACGAGAGCCCGGTGAGCTACTGGATGCCGTTTGAGGGCAATATGATCGGCTTCCACGACGCTACCTGGCAAAACGACAAGAGCTTCGACAACGCCGAGTCGTACAAATGGTGCGGCAGCCACGGATGCATCAACCTGCGCCTGGCCGACGCCAAGGCGCTTCACGACTGCATCAAAGTCGGCCTGTGCGTGGTTGTCCACTCGTAGTGCAACGCACGCATTCCTACAATGTGGAGCTGCTGCGACCAATCTAACAGTTCCGAAAGAAACCGTCCTATGCGCCCGCCCCAACCGGTGGGCGCATATAATTATCGAGGTTCTTTCTATAAAGGAGACGCTATGCCGAATGTCCCCACGATCACCCCAGGCCCAGATGATACCGAGCGCACGCCCGAAGGTGCCACCGAAACGATTCCTCTGATTTCAAACGTATATGCCGACAAGCAGAGCGGACGCGCGAACGATACGGCCGAGATTTCCGATGAAGAGGCATATACCAAGCTCAAGGTAAAACGTGCCGATCGTCGACGCAAAAAGCTGATTCGACGCGGTATTGCCGCCGGCGTCGTGGGTGCCATCGCGCTCATTGCCATTGCCGCAACCCTGGTTAT
Source organism: uncultured Collinsella sp. (assembly GCA_900542305.1). Taxonomy (GTDB): domain Bacteria; phylum Actinomycetota; class Coriobacteriia; order Coriobacteriales; family Coriobacteriaceae; genus Collinsella. The sequence continues at coordinate 13,112 of UQMU01000032.1, forward strand.
CAATGCTCAGCCACAGGGCGCTAGTGGGCCTGTGACCGACATGGTGACCGAGGGCACGTTTACCACAACGGTCGAGGCGAAAGGCCAGCTCAAACCCATTTCGTCCTCAGTGGTCTCGCCTTCTGTCGACGGCACGGTCGATTCTATCAACGTGCAGGCAGGCCAATCCGTCAACGAGGGCGACGTGCTTATGACCATTAAAAACGACGAGCTCGATCGCAACGTTGCCGAGGCGCAACGTGCAGTTGCAGCCGCTCAGGAAGACCTCGCCAACGCGCAGAAAGCCTCAGCTGCCGCGCAGGCCACCCCAACGACGGACGTCGAGGGAGCTTCCGCAGCGGCTGGCGTCTCCGCCGCATCAGCGGACACGAACGCCGTATCGGCCGCGCAGCGCAGCCTCGCATCAGCCCAGGCAAACCTCGACCAGGCGAACGCCAAGGTCTCCAGTCGCACGGTCACGGCCCCGAGCTCGGGTAGCATCGTGGAGCTCAATGCCAAAGTGGGCGCCACGGTTACAGGCGGCATGATCATGGGCGAAAGCGATACGAGCGGCGGCAAGCAGTGCATGCAGATCGCCGACCTGTCCAAGATGAAGGTGACCGTGCAGGTGGGCGAAAAGGACATCGCCAAGATCGCCGTTGGGCAGAGCGCCAACGTCACGTATCCTGCGTTTCCCGATATCGTGAGCCAGGGCACCGTCACGGCTATCGCGTCGGTGGCAAACTCCGACGCCGCCAACGGTGGCGGCGGCAGCGTAACCTTTAACGTCGACATTCTCATCGAGGCGCCCGACGCGCGCCTGAAGCCGGGCATGACGGCCGAGGTATCGGTGGTGACCGAGCAGCTCGACGACGTGGTGATGGTGCCGACGATGGCGCTCATGACCGAAGACGGCGAACACTATTACGTCAACGTGGCGACTGATGACGAGGGCAAGCAAACCCGTCGCGTGAAGGTGACCGTCGTGACGCAAAACGACAACGAAGCCGTAGTCGGCAAGACACAGGTCAAGCGCGACGACCAGGGCAACGAGATCAACCCCAACGTGCCGGTTACCAAGCTGCGCGATGGCGACACCCTCGTCATGGACACCGGAGCGGACGCAACGGCTGACGGCGGCTACGGCGCGGATTCGGGCAGCATGTCTACCGACGAGGGTATGTAATGCGTCCCGTCATCGACATTCGCAACGTGCACCGCATCTTTGAGAGCGAGGCCGGCTGCGCCCATATCCTGCACAACGTGAGCCTTGCGGTGATGAGCGGCGAATTCGTCGCTATTACCGGCCCTTCGGGCTCGGGCAAGTCAACGCTCATGAACATCCTGGGCTGCCTGGACAAACCGACGGCGGGCGACTACTACCTGCAAGGGCTCAACGTGGCCGAGCTTGACGATGACGAGCTCACCGAAGTTCGCGCCCTGAGCATTGGCTTTGTCTTTCAGAGCTTCAACCTGCTGCCGCGCCTGTCGGTTATCGAAAACGTCATGCTGCCGCTGGCCTACACCAATGTGCCCCGTAGCCAGCGCGAAATGCGCGCCGTGCACGCGCTGCAGGCCGTCACGCTGCCCGTCGACCACTGGGACCACCGCATATCCGAGCTCTCGGGCGGCCAGATGCAGCGTGTCGCCATCGCGCGCGCCCTCGTCAATGACCCGCCCATCATCCTGGCCGATGAGCCGACGGGAAACCTAGACTCCGCCACTGGAGCGCTTGTGATGGAGACCTTCCATAGGCTCCAGGAGCGCGGCAAGACCATCGTGCTCATCACACACGACCCCGGCATCGCCGCCGAGGCCGACCGTGCCGTGACCATCCGCGACGGTCGCATTCACGACGGCGCGTATATTCCACATGCACCGCGGACCCTGCGCAGCGCCGTAGATAGCCTGCCCATGATTTCCGCCTCCGCCAACCCGCCGAAAGGAGTGGTGGCATGAGCGCCCGCGATCTCATCCAGGAAGCCCTTCACTCGCTCGAAGCCAACAAGGGGCGCAGCCTGCTCACCATCCTGGGCATTGTCATCGGCATCGCCTCGGTCATTGCCATGACTTCGCTCATCGGCGGCATCCAAAACAGCCTGGTCAACAGCCTGGGTCTCAATGCGGCACGCATGGTGCAGATTTACTCGTCGCAGGAACTCACCGAGTCAGACGTCGAGAAGCTCCGCAAGATGGTGCCGCAGATTGAGCAGATCGGCATCGTGGACAGCGCCTATACCGAGTACAAGACCGGCGACAAAAGCTATACCGTCATGGCGCAAGGCGTCGACAGCGACATGCTCGACGCCGTGGGCGCCAGCAAGCTCGTCGCGGGACGCACCTATACCGACGCCGAAACAAAGTCAGGCGCGCGCGTGGCGCTCATCAGCCGCGGCGGCGCCGACCAGCTGTACGGCAACGAACAGGACGCACTCGGCAAGACCATCAAAGTGTCGAACGGCGAGGTGCAGATCGTTGGCGTCATCGACGGCGGCAGCGACTCCATGGGCTCAATCACGCTGTATATGCCCCGCGAGACCATTGCCGGACTCTTTGGCGACGAGAACCCCTCATTCCCCAGCGTGACGGCGCTCGCCGTCGAGGGCACGGACATAGACGAACTCTGCAAGACGATTGAGTCCAAAGTGCGCGCAATGAAGGGTATCTCGGAGGATGATGAGTACGACAGCGTATCGGCGACCTCGATGAAAAGCGCCATCGATGCTCTCAACTCCTTTATGGGCGCGTTCTCGCTCATCATGGGTGCCGTCGCCAGCATTTCACTGCTCGTGGGCGGTATCGGCATTATGAATATGATGCTTACCAACGTAACGGAGCGCATCCGCGAGATCGGTATTCGCCGTGCCCTGGGCGCCAGTCGTCGCGATATCACCGCGCAGTTTTTAGCCGAGTCTTCGGCATTGTGCATCACCGGCGGTCTGCTGGGTGTCCTGATTGGCTATCTGCTGGCATGGGGACTCACGTTCTTTGCCGCAAGCTCGGGCATCATGAGCGAGTTTGGAGCTACCGGGACGATCACGCCAAGCTTCTCCATTACGACAGTGTTAATCGCGTTTGCCGTATCGGTCGGCATCGGCGTAATCTTTGGCTTCTACCCCGCTCGCCGCGCAGCAAAGCTCGACCCGGTGGAGTGCCTACGCTACCAGTAAGCCACCACCAACAAGTTGCGGTGAATTATGGACTGAATATGCTATCTAGCAGCAAAAACAGACACTATTTCACCGCAACTTATTGAAGGGCCCTAGGCGCGGCGAGCGCCTAGCGCGCGAACTCCCGTAAGAGCGCGTCTTCCACTCCCCGAAGCGAAAGGGCCCCGCCTCCCTCGGCGGGACGGGTGACCACGATGCAGTGCGCTCCCGCATCGCGCGCGGCAGCGAGCTTCTCGGCCGTGCCGCCTACGGTTCCCGAGTCCTTGGTCACAAGCCACTGGGCGCCCACCTGCCGAAGCATCGCCTCGTTGAGCTCGCGGGTGAAGGGCCCCTGCATGCCGATGACGTGCGACGGCGAAAACCCCGCGTCGATGCACTTCGTTATAGCACCGGGCAGCGGGAGCACACGCACGAAGAAGCGCTCCGCGAAATCGGCGACGCGCGTGTAGGGAGCAAGCTCCTTGCTCCCCGTCGTGAGAAGCGCGCGACCCGGGTTCTCGGAGAGAAAGCGCGCCGCGCAGGCGATCGACGCGACCGGCACGACGCCTTTGGGCAGCGCTTCGACCGGGCGCGCAAGGCGCAGGCATCGTGCACCCACGGCGAGCGAAGCGGCCCGGATGTTGCCGCTTGCGAGCGTAGCGAAGGGATGCGTGGCGTCGACGACGATGCGCGCGCCGGAAAGCTCGCGCTCCATGTCGGCCTCGTCGAGCCTGCCCGCATGCACCTCGATGCCCGGAAGCTCGCCCAAAAGCTCGCCTCCGTACTCGGTTGCCGCGTAGGCACGGGCGGGGATGCCCGCCCCGCTCGCCCATTCGCACAGAAGGCGGCCCTCGGTGGTGCCGGCGAAGATGCGCAGCGCCGGCGCGGATGCGGGCGCCGTCACTTCGGGCCGCCTGGGCGCGTGATCTCGTAGAGCAGCGCGTTCATAATGGCGGCCGCCACGGTCGAGCCGCCCTTGCGACCCCTCGCGACGATGGCCGGCACGCGTCGCGCGAGTAGCTCCTCTTTCGCCTCGACCACGTTCACAAACCCAACCGGCACCCCAACGACGAGCGCGGGCGAGATCTTCCCCGCGTCCATGAGCTCGGCGAGGCGCAGAAGTGCTGTGGGAGCGTTGCCGACGGCCACGATGAGCGGACCCTCGATGCCGCAAGCTTTGTCCATGCTCGCAACGGCGCGAGTCGTGCCCGCGGCGCGCGCCGTTGCGGCGACATCCGGGTCGGCCATGTAGCACACGGCCTGGCAGCCGATCTTAGCGAGCGCGGGCTTGCTTATGCCTGCGAGCGCCATGTTCGTGTCGGTGAGCACCGTGGCCCCTGCGCGCAGTGCGTCGAGCGCACAGTGCGCGGCGTCATGGGTGAACACGAGGGAATCGGCGTACGAGAAGTCAGCAGTGGTGTGGATGACGCGCTTCACGACGGGCTCTTCGAGCGGCGGGAACGTGCGGCCGCCGAGCTCTTCGGTGATGATCTCGAAGCTGCGCCGCTCGATGTCGCCGGGCGCCATCTCCTTGGAATCCATCTAGTACTCCACTCCTTCCCTTGCACATATCCCCTGCTCGTAGGGGTGTTTCTCGCACCGCATCTCGGTTATGTAGTCGGCCTTCTCCACGATCTTGCGGGAAGGCGCGCGCCCGGTGAGCGCTACTTCGACGCCGCGCGCGGACATATCGAGCGCGCGGTCCACGAGCGCCTCGTCGACAAGCCCCTTCGAAAGCGCGTCGAGCGCCTCGTCGAGCACGAGCAGCCCCTCCTGCGCGCCCTCGAGCTCGGCGAGCGCGGAAGCGAGGTTCCCATCGTGCAGCTCGCGCGTCGCGGCAAGTTCTTCCGACGTCATGGACCAGGTAAACTTGTCCGACGCCTTCCCCGCGAACACGGGCACGCCGAAATGCTCGGCGAGCAGGCGCACCTCCCCGCTTTCGCCGTCTTTCAGGAACTGCACGACGACGACGCGGCGGCCTGCGGCGAGCATGCGAAGGGCGAGGCCCATCGCCGCCGTGGTCTTGCCTTTGCCGTCGCCATGATACACGTGGATCATACGCCCTCCTCGATAATGCGGTAGACATACTCCATGTCGAGCGCCCCGCGCACGGAGTCGGCCAGGCGGTCGAACTCGCGCGCACGGTGATCGGCCGCGGACACCGCGCCCTCAGCACCCACGACGCTCTCGGGCAGGCCGCGCATGCGCGCGAGCGAGCGTGCGAGGGCGAGCGCCACCCCCGGTTCGTCGAACAGGCCGTGGAGATAGGTTCCGAACACGTTTCCGCAGGCCGCGCCTTCTGGTTTGCCGCCAATCGTGCCCGCAGGGGCGCAGGAGACGGTCGTTTCGCCGTCGTGAATCTCGTACCCGCGCGCTGTCATGCCGTTCCACACCGAGAACGCGCCTTGGGCGCCCGTGATGCGCAGCTCCGACTGGGCGAGGCGCTTTTCCTCCTTGAACACCGTACTTGCAGGGATGAGCCCGAGCCCGCGCGCGGTGCCAGCGCCTTCCCTGCCGTGCGGGTCGGAAAGCTCGTCACCCAAAAGCTGGTAGCCTCCGCATATGCCGAGCACCGGCGTGCCCGCGCCCGAAAGCGCGCGTACACAGGCTCCGATGCCGCTAGCCGCAAGCCAGCGCGCGTCGTCGAGCGTGGCCTTCGAGCCGGGGAGCACCACCAGGTCGGGTCGGCCCAGATCGGTCGCAGAGGAAACGTAGCGCACGCCCACGCCGGGCACGCGCGAAAGCGGGTCGAAGTCGGTGAAGTTCGACAGATGCGGAAGGCGCACGACGGCGACGTCGATGACGCCACGCGCCTCGCGGGCAGATAGGCGCGGCGCGAGCGAGTCCTCGTCGTCCAGGTCGAGCGTAAGATACGGCACGACCCCCACGACGGGAACCCCGCACATCTTCTCGAGCGGGGCCAAACCCGGGCGCAGGATTTCCACATCGCCGCGGAACTTGTTCACCACAAGCCCCCGCAAAAGCGCGCGGTCCTCGGGTGCAAAGAGCGCGACCGTACCGTAGAGCTGGGCAAAGACCCCGCCTGGGTCGATGTCGCCCGCGAGCAGCACGGGGGAGGACACGGCGCGCGCGAGCCCCATGTTGACGATGTCGTTTTCGGCAAGGTTGATTTCGACGGGGCTGCCGGCGCCCTCGATGACGATGACGTCGTTTTCCTCCGCGAGCGAATCGAACGCCTCCAAAATCTGCGGCATGAGCGCCTTCTTTCGCGCGAAGTAGTCCCTGGCAGCAAAGGCTCCCTGCGCCTTGCCGGCCACGATAAGCTGGCTTCGGTGGTCGCTTTCGGGCTTGAGCAGGATGGGGTTCATGCGCACGTCGGGCGCGATGCCGCACGCCTCGGCCTGCATGATCTGGGCGCGCCCCATCTCGAGCCCGTCGGCCGTGACACCGCTGTTGAGCGCCATGTTCTGGCTCTTGAAGGGAGCCACGCGCAGGCCGTCCTGCGAAAGCACACGGCACAGCCCCGCCGCAAGCAGGCTCTTCCCCGCGTTCGACATGGTGCCCTGGATCATGATGGGCTGCGCCCTACCCACGGGTATCGACCTCCTTCGCCGAGCCTCGGCCATCCGCGCCCGCTATAGCGCCGCTGCAAGAAGCGCCGCCCCGTTCGTCGGGTTCGCCTTCGCCCGATGCGCCTTCCGCCCGAAGCGCGCGGCTGAACGCCATCACAAGCCGGGCGTTCTCCTTGCGCGTGCGCACCGCGACGCGGCACCAGAAGCGGGACAGTACCGAAAACGAGTCGCACGTGCGGACCAAAACCCCCTGTTTATACAGACGCTCGGGGATGTCTTTCGCCGGCGTGCGGACTAAAAGGAAGTTCGCATCCGACGGCACGACGGAAAGCCCGAGCGAGGAGAGCTCGTGGGAAAACCACGCTCGCTCGCCCGCCAATACATCGCGCGTGCGCGAGACGTATTCGATGTCTTCCAGGGCGGCGATGCCCGCGGCCTCGGCGACCGAGGAGACGGGCCACGCCTGCCCCGCCCGGCGAATCCCCTCGATGAGTTGGGCGTTTCCACTGATCAGATATCCCAACCGCAACCCCGCCATTCCGTAGAGCTTGGTGAACGCGGAGAGCACGGCCACATGGCGCGAACACGCGGCGCGTGCGGCCACGCTCCTTTCGCGGGCGTCGGGCGCAAATCCGAGGAAGCACTCGTCCACGACGAGCAGCGCGCCCACCCGCTCGCAGCGGCAAGCCGCGGCATCGATCACGCTGGGGTCGACGAGGCGCCCCGTAGGGTTGTTCGGATTGCAGAGGTACGCCACGTCTCCCGGCCCCTCGATCGCGCGAGCGAAGGAGGCGGGCACGTCGAAGTCGTCCGCTTCGGAGAGCGGGAACTCCTGCACGCATGCGCCGTAGTACGATGCCGCCTCCGCATATTCAGAGAACGTCGGCGCGCACACGACGATGCGTTTCGGGCGCACCGCCGCAGCGAGCCGCCAGATGATGTCGGACGCGCCCGCGCCGCAGACGATAGTATCTTCGGGAATGCCCTGGGCGCGCGCTAGGGCGCGAACGAGGGCGAGACTTTCCCTATCGGGGTAGGCGTCGATTCGAGAAAGCGCCTTGCAAGCTGCGGCGACGGCGCGCGGCGAGGGGCCTGCCGGATTCACGTTCACCGAGAAGTCAATGAGGTCGGAGGCGCCCCCTTCGCAAGCGATGCCGAGCGATTGCGCGCTGCCCCCATGCGTACGGGCGCGCAGGATTCCCCCGGCAGCCTGGGGCGCGGCGTGGTCTTCCCTCATGCCATCGCCCCCACGGCGAGCACGACCGCCGCGCGCGCGGCGCCGAAGACGACGAGCGCGCATACGGACGCGGCGAGCATGAGCCTTGTCGCCCGTGCGATGTCGCCCCACTCGATTTCGCGGGACGCGTCGCCTATCGTCGGTTTCTCAACAAGCTTGCCGAAATACACCGCGGGTCCTGCCAGGCGCAGCCCGAGCGCGCCCGCACACGCTGACTCGGTCTGCGCCGAGTTGGGGCTCGCATGGCGTCGCCTGTCGCGGCGCCAGATACGCGCCGCCCCGCGCGCGTCGAGCCCGACGATCGGGCACACGGCGATCATGAGCAGGGCCGATAAGCGCGAGGGAATCCAGTTCACCGCATCGTCGAGGCGCGCCGAGGCGCAGCCGAAGTCGATGTAGCGCTCGTTTTTGTAGCCCACCATGCTGTCGAGCGTATTCACCGCCTTGTACGCCATGCCCAAGGGCGCACCCCCGATCATAAGGTAGAAAAGCGGCGCGATGACGCCGTCGCTCGCGTTCTCCGCCACCGTTTCCACGGCGGCGCGCGCGACGCCCTGCTCGTCGAGAACAGACGTGTCGCGTCCCACGATGAGCCCGACGGCTTCGCGCGCCGCGACAAGGCCGCCCTTCGAGAATGCGCGGGCCACGGCCAGGCTCTGGCGGCGCAGCTCGCATGCCGCGAGAATCTGATAGCTCGCCCATGCCTCGGCCACGAAGCGCAAGCCGGAGTGAACCATGCCGCAAAGATGCAGGATTCCCAAGGTCAAAAGCCCACACGCAAGCGGAAGCGCCACGGCGAGCACAAGCCCTGCGGCGCGCGTGCCCGTGGACGTTTGCGGGAATGCGCGCCGCAGGCGTCCTTCGGCCCACGTGATCGCGCGCCCCATGGCGACGACGGGATGGGGAAGCCAGCGCGGGTCGCCGAAGGCAAGGTCGGCCGCGAACCCGGCGGCGACGGCAAGAATGGTCATCACCGGGCATCGCCCCCCGAAGCGGGGCGAACGTCGAGAAGGCAGCGCCCATCCCAGGTGGCGGCCCATGCGCCGCCCGGCTCGGTATGCACGTCGAAGTATCCCATTTTCGGGACAGCTAGCTCGGAGAGCAGCGCTTTCACGGTACCCGCGTGAACGACGAAGACGGCGCGCCCACTCCCCTGGGCGCGCTCCGATTCGCACGCCTCCCGAAACGCCGCGACGACGCGGCGGGTGAAATCGCTCTTGCCCTCGCCATGCGGGCAGCGCGTCTCGCACCAGGAGTCTACCCAGGCGCGGTAGCGCACATCCTCTTTAAGCTCGGCAGCGCTTCGCCCCTCGAAGTCACCGAAATCCATCTCGCGCAGACCGGGGCACGCCATAAGCTCCGCGTTCGGGAAGAGGATGCGCGCCGTCTGGTCGGTGCGGGCCATGCCGCTCGTGATGACACGGAACACGTCACGATCGCACGCGAGGTCGCGCAAAGCGCGCTCGCCCGCGATCGACAGGGGCTCGTCGGTGCCCGCCCCGCTGTAGCGATGGTCTTCCGTGCCCGCCGTGGCACCATGGCGCACGAAGACGACTTCCAAAGGCGCGCCCGCGCCCTGCGTCCCTCGAGGCGCATCGTCAAGGTTTCCTTTGATGACCTGGGGTATCCCGCACGTCATGCGCACGACGACGTCGGCGCGCGCAGCGAGCGCGCATCCCAGGCGCCCCGCGCGCTCGCGCCATTGGGCGTCTTCCGCGCGCATGGGGACGACCCCCGAGCCGACCAAGGGCAGAATCACAACGTCGAAGCCGATCAGCCGCTCGAGCGCCCGGTCAGCGTCGAGCGCGCGTACGAGTTCCTCAGCACGGTACGCGACACGGCCGGCAAAAGCCGCGGGCACGCCGCCCTCCGCAAGCTGCGCCGCGTCGACGAAATCGTCCGCCGCGAACCCGAGCTTTTCGCGCACGAAGGTCCTCTTCCCCGAATGCGCGCCACCTACCACGAGAATCATAGGAGCATGCCCCCCGCCACCAGCATGGCAAGCATCGCGAGCTCGGCCCATTGCAGAAACCATCCGGCCAAATCCCCCGTCACCCCGCCGAAGCGGGACAGGGCAACATGGCGGTACCACGCGAGCGCCAAAAGCCCCGCCACCGCCATAAGGGCGCCGACGGCCTGAGCGCACGCGACCATCCCTGCAGCCGAAGCCACAGCGAAAGCGCAAAGCGGCACGACGATCGTCGCGCGCTTCTTCGCAGGCGAGAGCCCCGCGGCCATGCCGTCCGCCCGCGCGGCAGGCCAGCATTCTACGGCGAGCCCCGAAAGCGCACGGGAGAACACGAGCGAGCACAGAAGCGCGAGGAACGCCCCCGCCGTAAGCGGCAGCGCGGTGAACAGGGAAAACTGCAGAATAAGGTACACGACAACACCAATGACCCCGAAGGCGCCCGCCCGCGGGTCGTGCATGATCTCGAGCTTTCGCTCGCGCGGGGCCCAACTTGCAAGCGCATCGGAGGTGTCGCAGAGCCCGTCTAGGTGGATGCCTCCCGTCACCGCCACAGGCAACGTCACGAGCACGGCCGCGACGATGGTCGCGGGCACGCCGAGCAGGTTCGCAACGTGTCCCCACGCCGTCATGAGGAAGCCTTCCGCAAGGCCCACCAGGGGAAACGCGGCAAGCGCATGGGTTGATCCGAAATCGGTCCAGGCCGATTTCGGGACGGGGATGCGCGAGAACGTTCCGAACGCCGCGCCGATTGCCTCTGCCATCTTCACCTTGTAGGTCCTTCGCCTTTCATCCACACGGGAATCCCGCATACCACTTCGACTGCGCGGTCGGCCAGCGCCGCCACGCCCGCGTTCACACGAGCGAGCGCGCGCCTCCATGCCTCGGTCCCCTCATCGTAGCGCATCCCATCGGCGAACACGTCGACGGTGACCACCACCGTATACGCAGCGGCCTGAGCGAGCCGTTCGATGCCTCCGAGCACCTCGCGCGCCGCAGCGTCGGGGTCACGTGGGGACAAGCCGCCTTCCGCGAAGAGCTCGTTCGCAACCAGGTTGCCCACGTCCTCCAAAAGAAGCGTGCAGCCGCGCGGAAGCCCGGGCACTGCGGCGCCCACGTCACGCGTGCGCTCGAGGGTGGAAAACCCCTTGCCCTCGCGCAGCACCCGATGGCGCGCGATGCGGCGGGCGCCCTCTTCCCCGAAGGGCTCCATCGTTGCCAGGTACACGCGAGGGCCGTCGTGCCCAAGGCACAGGGATTCGGCGTAGGCGCTCTTGCCGCTCGCGGCGGCGCCGATGACGAGCGTCACCGTCATTTCCCGGCCTCGAAATGCTCGTAAGCAGCCATGCCAGTCGCCGTGAACGTCTTCCCATCCCGGTACACGCGCAGCGCCGAATCCAGAAGGGGCAGATACGCCATGGCGCCCGCGCCCTCGCCCAAGTGCATGCCTGCGTCGAGGGGTGCCTTTATGCCGAGCTCGCGAAGGAGCTCCTGGCTTGCGGGTTCGCTTGATGCGTGGGTGCCCACGAGGTAGCCCAAGGCGTTGGGGCACAGGCGCGCCGCGCACAGGGCCGCCGTGCAGGATATGACCCCGTCGAGGAGCGCCGGCGCCTTCGAGGCCGCGGCCCCCAGGTAGAAGCCGCACAACGCCGCGATGTCGAAGCCGCCCACCTTCGAGAGCACGTCGATCGGGTCGGCGGGATCGGGCGAGTTCGCGTCGATAGCGCGCTCGACCACGTCGCGCTTGCGCGCGAGCGAGGCGTCCGAGAGCCCCGCGCCGCGCCCGACAAGGCTACGCGCGTC
>UQMU01000033.1 GCA_900542305.1 uncultured Collinsella sp.
ATACGAGATGCCATAGGTGACTGGAGTTCAGACGTGTGCTCTTCCGATCTATATTGCAAGACGGGCTCGAGCATCTGGACGGCGTCGTTCATGTAGGACGTCATCTGGGTGAGCTCGTCATCGGTCAGTGCGATCTTTGCGTACTCGGCGATGCCACGCACGTCTTTCTCGCTGAGTGCCATAGGCGCTCCCTTCCGCATAACAGATAAACCGCTCTAGTATACAGGGCAACGCCGACTTGGAGCAGGCGCTTTACCCAAATGCAGCGAAAACGTAACGAGGGCGGCAGCTGGCAGGCGGCGGGCTGGCGGTTTTACAGTGAAACCGCACCGTCCATAGCGAAAACCGTCCCGCCCACAACGAAAAGCATCCCGTCCGAAACGAAAAGCATCACAACATTCGACGCTTTTCGCCAAAATCGAGATTTTCATCGAATGTTGTGATGATTTGGAAGTCCCGACCACCACGAAGGTGCCTGTCCCCATTGTGGTGGTTCTGGAGAATGTCTTATGCCGAGGCCTTGGCCTTGCGGCGCTTGCGGATCGCGTGGATCACGATGTCCAGCAGCAACAGCACAATGGCTACGACCACAATGAGCACGGCGAACTCGCGCTTGCCCCAGTGGCGGCCGGCCAGCGACTTTTGCTTGTCGACGTCCTTCTTGTTGTACTTGGTGCGCACGCAATGCACCAGCAGGCGATGGTCGTTCACGCCATAGGGCGTGCAGGTGACGAGCGTCACTTTGTCGGTGCCGGGCTCGATGGTCAGCGACTCCATCTCCTCGGGCAGCACGACCTCGGAGTCCACCATCTTGTAGGCGAGCGTCTTGTTCATGGTGTGCAGCAGCACCAGGTCGCCGGGCTCCAGCGAGTGGATGTCGTCGAACATGCTCAGGTTGCGCATGCCCGAGTGCGCGGTGAGCACGCAATGCGTCGAGGTGCCGCCCACCGGCAGGCTCGTGCCCTCCAGGTGGCCGACGCCCGCCATAAGGACTTCCTCGCTTGTGCCGTGGTAGATGGGCATGCTCACGTCGATGGAGGGGATCTCGACCCAGCTCATCATGGGGTCGCGGTCAAAGATGAGCTGCTGGGCGTAGGGCTCGATCTGGTCGGCGGGAAGCTCGGTGGCCTCGCCTGCCAGCTGCTCGTTAAAGGAGCGAGCCTGGAGCAGGATGCGCTCGCGCTCCTCGGCAGACAGCGCGTCCACGGTGCTGGACACCGTGCTGATCTGGTTGAACACGCCCGAGGCCTCGAGCCGGTCCAAGATCCACGGCCAGGTCATAAGGCCCACGCCAATAAGGATGATGACGATGGTGATGAGACGGTCGGCCCAGCGCGGCAGTCGCTTGCGACGGCGCTTGGGCTTTGGTTGAGGTTTGGGCTGAGGGCTTGAGCCGCCGTTGTCCGCGGCGTTATTGCTCTTCATATGTTTGGCGCCCTGCACCATCGCCGGTCACTCCTCTACAACTCAGTTGTCTAAACAAATAATAGCCGATTAACAGGCTTCTAAACCGGATAACGCTGCCAGACTGCATTATCCGGTCGGGCATAGACTCATATTTGAGTTTTCAAAATATCTCGAATCAACTGAGCGATTCGGGATACAATGTCTATAGAAAACGACGCACCCCGCGTAAGTGTTGAGAGCGCGGGCGGCCTAGTTTTCAGCTTTTGTTAAATGCCCGGGCCTCTAACCCCGGGCATTCTTATTTGCGCTTGTTGTGGCGCAAATGCCTTCTACCGTCCGCACCGCGCGTGCGCCTACGGACCTTAAACCGAACCTCATACGAGTCAAAAAACGCGATGACGGATGAGTCCGCATCGGACGGTGGAGGCTGCCTGTGTTGTCCAAAAAGAACGGGGCAGACTCCAGCGCGGAGTCTGCCCCGAAAAGAGAATGGCAAAGCAAGAACGTGGATGGACGAGAAAAGTGTCCGCAAGTCTCATGGTCATCACATCCCACCTGCCAAAGGGATGGGTGAGCGAGCGTTACTCCTGCTCGGACTCCTCAGCCTGCTTACGGCTGCGGATGAGGTGCGCCACACCGATGCACAGCACCGCGCCACCAGCGATCCAAGTGAAGGTCACGCCGTTAAGACCGGTGAGCGGGAGGCCGGAGCCCTTCTGGTCGACAATGATGAAGCTGAGCTTGCCGGTAGATGCGGTAGCCTTGTTGTCCTTGACCACGCCATCTGCTGCCTTGATTGCAGAATCAACGCTGGGGATAACCTCGTCGCCGGTCTGATTGAGCTCGCGCTTGATGGTGAAGGTCACACCGTTTGCTGCGGAGTTATTGTAGCCAGGCGCCGGGGTGACCTCTTTCAGGATGTAGGTGCCTTCATCGAGACCGACAACGTTAATCTTGCCTTTTGCGTCGGTCCTCAGCTTGGCCTGCTCACTATTGGTCGTCTTGGTGCCGTTTGCCTTGATAAAGTTGTTCGTCTCACCCTGCTCCTGAAGCGTGAACTCAACGCCTTCGAGCCCCTTAGTTTCATTATCGGAACCCACCTTGGTGACATCGATGCCATAGGTGTAGTCATAGGCAGGGTGAATTACCGTATTGCCCTCGCCTGTACCGTTCGGGTTGTTAGAATAGGTAAGCTTAACCGTATTCTCCTGAGCCTTGCCGATAAGATCCTTGAACTTTTCCTTAATGACATTATTGCTGTCGAAAATCTTGGAGGAGTCGAGCTTGGCTTGATACTCGACGGTCACCCTCGAGCTAGCGTTGACGGCAATGGGGTTATTGTCAACGTCAACACAATTCCTCAGGTTCTTGAAGTTAACGGTAAGTTCGTTATCATCCGAGAGATTTGTGGTGTAGCCCCGCTCGGTATCATTCTTTACGGTCTGGTTACCGATCGTAACCGTGACATCCGGAACATTATTCTCGCTGCCATCGACGAACTTGGGCGTCATGGAATTGGGCAGTTTGTCCGTGAAGACGTATTTATAGTCGCTATAGGTGTCGATATTACTCGCAACCGTACCGACGAGTTTGTAATCGACCCAATCGTCCATAGCAGAGTCAGCGGCCTTATTGGGTTTGGTAAGAATGTCTCCGTTCTCCACTGTCACCCAATTTTTGTCCTTGTCATCCATAACAGCCTTGTTGACGGTAGGAATGCTGGTCTTCTCGGTAACCACCACATCGCCGGCGCCCACAACGGCATAAATCGGAGAAGTGGCAGTATTCTTGTTGTCAGCTTCCGACCCATCCGGAGCTAAAGTGTCCTTGTCAGTCAGGAACAGGTAATAACCAGATTTGTCGAAAGAAACCTTGTTGCCCGCCGCAAACGAAGCCTTCGTAGCGCCCGTCGGGATGGTCGGAGCGACATCCTTCGCAACCAGTCCAGCAAGCGTATTGAGCAAATCGGTGTCTTTGAGAACCGTCGTGTTTGTGGTCCCGATAATGTTGGCAGTCAGCCAATTGGCAACATCCTGCGGGCTGGCATCGGTTTTCAGAGCGCCTTCCTTATATTTGTTGATAGCCTCGATGATGGCATTTTGCGTCGTGTCCTCAACGCCAGTTGCCCACTTAACATTCGAAACGACCTTGTCAGTCTTGCAGGCCTCATCCACGACATCGGCCTCGAAAATCTGGTAGGCCTTGTACTTCACGCTGCCATTGTCTTCGTTCTTATTGATCTTAATGCTATTGGTCGAAGCAGTCGCACCATCAGCAAACGCCATGGTCACCGGGGCCATGACTCCGCCAAAGCTCAACGCTGCTGTGAGGCCTGCCGTTACTGCCAGGCGGGCGATGTTCTTGCTCATACTCATCTTCTTTTCCTCTGCTTTCTGCTTGAAATCCATTTGATCTAAAACCATCTGTCTGTGTCTAAGCATCTGCTTGGTTATGTCTCGCCCCGCTCTCTGTGGGGCCATTGGCTACTCTTTATGGCTGCCACCTCCCCGCTTGACCAGGAGCGCGACCACGATGAGCGCGGCTCCGGCGACCGCTGCGGCGGCCGCGGCGTACATTGCCATATCGCCTGTCGAGGGCATGAAGCCTCCGGTGATAGTGCTAGGGGGCGTGCCGGTGGGCGTGTTGATGAGCGACGCCTCCAGGCTGCCCGTCGACCCGTCCGCGCTGTCGACGCGCAGGGGCGACTCGGCGGTGATGGTGAGCTTGGGCTTGGCGGCGGCCACCTGGTTGACGTCCAGACCCTCGGCCTTGACCGTCACGGAGCGCGTGCCCTCAAAGGCGGTGTAGCCCTTGGGTGCCTTGAGCTCGCGGACCTCCAGCTTGCCCGAGTCCACGCCCGAGACGGTCACGCGGCCGTCCTCGCCCGTGGTGACGGTGGCCTTGCCCTCCGCATCCCACGTGCCATCGGCCACCAGCGTGCGACCGCGGTCGTCGGTGATGCTCAGGACCGCCCCGGGCAGCGGCTTGTCGCCGTCGCTGCCGCGCTTGGTGAGCGCGAGATCCCAGGTGTAAGCGCACGCGTTATCGCTCGGCGTGCGGGTGAAACCGGCATCGCCGGACTGGTCGGCAAAGGGAGAGCGCGGGTAGCGCAGGTAGACCTCGTTGGGGTTGCCCTTCGCGATGCCGTGGTTGCATGCGCTGCCGAGCGGCGCGTTGTACACGGCGACCACGCGGGCGCCCGCGGTGAAGGCGTCGGCCCCGCCGAGCGCGGCGATCAGGTCGCCGGTGCGCACGGTGAAGGTTCCGTCCGCGGCCACCTTGGTGGCGCACTGGGCCGTGATGTCGGTCCAGCCCTTGGCAGGCTCGGTGCCGGCGCGCCCATCCTTGCCGGTTGAGACGGCGTCGAAGCCGCCGTCCGCACCCGCCGCCACGTACACGTGCATGCTCGCTGCGACCCTGGAGGGATCGAGCCCCGCGCTCATGGCGTCAACGAACTGCACCGCGTAGGTGTCGTAGGCGGTGAGACCCGCCGGGACCGTGGCCGAGAGGCGCCAGTACAGGTCGTCGGCGACCGCGGCGTCGGCGGCCTTGCCCCATGCAGCGGTGCTGTCCTCCAGCACGTGCTTGGCCACCTTGGGGGTCGCCGCCTTGGGCTTGACGGTGACGGCGCTGCCGCCGACCAGGGCCATGATCGGCGCGGTGCCGGCCTCGCCCTCGGCGATGGCATCGTCGTCGGCGACGATGAGCCAGTAACCGCAGGGCAGTTCGGCCGCCGTGCCCGCGTTAAGGGCCACGGACACAGCGCCAGAGCTCTGGAGGGAACGAGCGAGCTGTGCGCTCAGCGCGCTCGTAAGGTGGGAATCGACGTTGAGCCACTCGGCAGCTTCCTGCGCGGTGGTCTGGGACTTGGGCATGCCGGCGCTGTGCAGCACAGGCAGGACAGCGTCGCGCGCGGCGTCGTTTGCCCAAGCGAGGTCGGTGGCGATCTTAGCGTCGCTGTCACCGTCGACGACGTCGGCGCTAAAGATCTGGTAGGCATCGTAGCTGCTCGCCACGGCGCCGCTCACCGTGATGGAACCTTTCGAGGTCGGCGCGGCCTGCGCGGAAGCGGGGAACACAACCGCGCAGGTACCGATCAAGAGGGCAAGCAGCGCAAACAAGATCGGGAAGGAGCTAACATTCTTATTCACGACGCTCACCCCCCTTCGCATTCGCCTTGCGACGAATGTGCATCCAGGCCGCAGCAGCGCAAAGCACCGCCGCGCCGGCAAGGTACGTCAGAGTGACGCCCGACATACCAGAAAGGGGCAATGAGGTGGAGTAGGTGTTGGTGAAGGTGGGGGTGTCGGTCTTGGTTTCCGCGCCGTTGGCGTCGACCTCGTAATAGGCCGGCGTGCAGGTCAGATGTCCTTTGCCGTCATCCTTTGCCGTCACCACGACCTTGAAAGTCTTTGTGTCGTTCTTGTAGCCTTCGTGCTCGGTGCCTTCGTTCTCGTCGGCGGGGCATTCACGGATGTAGTAGGTGAACCTCGCCTGCTGATTGCTATCGAGCTCATCAACGCCTAGTGGGCCGATTTGTACCGGATTGAACTTTACTGTCTGAGGGTTTTCTGACCCAGAAGTATATGTATATATGGGCTGAAAAGTTTTCTCCGTGTTGTCGGTATTCTCAGCATACAACTTGAACTTGAACTTCTTCATCTCGCCGCCATCGACCTTCTTGGTCATCTGAGGCGTCCAGGTGCCTGAGGTCTTGTAGGGAGCAAGTTCGTTCATAAATGCAGGATTGGAGCCGTTGCCGATTTTTACGGTCAAGACGGCACTGTCAGCCGTATCCGTGCTCCAGCTATAGAAGCCATCATAATTAGTGAATTCGGTACCGTTTTTCTTTTTGACGGATACTTTGGATGTGTTCGCATCAACCACATAGCGATTAATGTTGATCCCCAAAAGGCTAGTTGTAACCGGATTAGCGCTGACGCTCACATGAATTTTATAGATGGTCTTATCGAATGTGGTGCCCTCCTCATTGATGGGGACCTCAACCAGGTAAAGGTCGTAATTACCCGACTGATAGTTCGCGGCAGTATCAATGACAATCTCACCGTCTTCATTAACGGTAACCGCAGACGTCGCCTCGCATCCGTTTGCGTTGAGTGTGCCGTCCTCATTCCAGTATGGTTCATTGGATGAATTGGCAGGTGCGCCCAGGAGCTCAAACTGATAGGAATGATTCTTGAGATCTTGTTTAGCGCCATCCTTTATAAGGAACTTGTTGGCCTTGACTTTAATTGCAGGGTACACGTCCAAGGCAGCGGCGTCGCCAACGACAAGATCGCCGTTGGTCATAATGCCGCCACCGTGGGTGTAGGAGTAGTTACCACTGATGATGGTCGTAGCCGCTGTCTTCGCCTTTCCCATGGCCTCATCAGTCGGATGGGCCTCAAGACCGAACATGTACTTGGCCTCGGCACCGCCATTTGGGTCGATGGTAATCGGATTTCCATCGCAAGTGCCCTGCCAACCAGCCGATCCGCCGCCGAGCATCTTGCCAAGAACGACAGCGATCGTCTTATCCGCGCCATCTTTATTACGTACCAGGAAGAAATCCTTATGGCCGGCGCTTTTGAAGTCAGGCGTGATGTAATCAGGATCCTGGTCTTGCTTTTTGCCATCGCCACCAGCGGAATAATGGGGTGTATCCAATGTAGCGCCATCTTGGTCAACGTTATCAGTATTGCCATAGATAGCAGCACCATTGGAGTGTGAAACGATCGTCTCGCCCGTAGGACATGCGCCAATTCCGCCGCTCCAGCCACCGGCCTTATTGTCAGTGATGAGCGATTTGAGAATGGTGAGTCTACCGTTCTTCTGAATGAAGATACCGCCGCCGCCCCAGTCGCCTTTGCGACCTTCGCCAGAGTTAGAGCCCGTCATGGTCTTGTTGTTGGTGATATATATCTTGCCGTCAGCGTCAGCGTCAATTGTCGCGTGCGTATCAGTGCTGATACGCAGACCGCCGCCTTCGGCGTTCTCCGCCACGTTGCCCGCGATTGTACCGCCCGTCATTTTGAACGTAATCTTCTGGTTCCAAAAGCCAGCGTAGATTCCGCCGCCAGCCTCATGGGAGTAATTGGCCGTAACGGAGCCGCCCGTCATAGTTAGCGTTCCATTGGTGGTAGACGCAATGCCGCCGCCGCCGAGCAGGCCGTTGTTATAAACGTTACTGTCAGCAACGCGAGCGTTAGCTCGGTTGTTAGTTATAGTGGCAGATCCACTGATGGTAACGTTTGCGCCCTTGGTGTAAACACCGCCGCCGTAACCGCCATCATTGGTGTTATCTCCATTGTTGATAGTGTTTGCATACGTAGCGTTGCCCGAGATGACACCACCGGAGAGATTCAGCGTGGCATTCTCAGCATAAATGCCGCCACCAGAAGCGGCCTTGTTCGCGGCAATCACGCCGTTGGTCATGTTGACTGTGACTTTCGCGCCTACTACGCACAGGCCGCCGCCCCAGCCTCCGCGCTGCTGATTAAGATTCGCGCCAGTGATATAGCCGCCGCTGATATTCACTTGGGTATCGTTATTCTTGCCTTCGGCAAAAATAATATGGCCATTGTTAGCCAAGTTATTCGGCGTTGTGATCATACCGCCGGTGAGGTTAAGCGTACCGCCATCCTGAACGGAAATGACCTGTTGAACCGATCCGCTTTCGGACGCACCGATAATTGCACCGAAGCCGCTGACGACATGCTTAGTTGTGGTTTCAGTGGTGCCAAGGCGGTCCTCATTAGGCACACTTGATGTCACATAGTAGGTAAGAGTAGCTTTGTTGCTGGCATCCCATGCCATGATTGCGGGCTGGCCGGGATGATCACCATCAACAAGAGAAGTCGTATCGATTGGTGTTGCAGAGTCCTCAATGGTAAGTGCGCCACTCTTAACCGTAATGAACGTGTCGTTGCTGCCGGTGCGGTAATTAAGCTTGTGCCCCGCAAGGTCGATCGTGGTGTTTTGGCTGATGGTGATTGATGTACTCGAACTAATATCAGCCGCAAGACGCAGCTTTTCGGGCTTCTTCTCCATGGCAAGATAGGTAGTCCAATCATCGTCACTCTCCAGCAGCGTGTAACCGTCCGTATCTTGTTGAAGTCCGTGAGCCTCACCTTCATTTGCAATAGTAGCGACCTTATAGACGGGCTCTCCATCATCCGCAGGTTGCGCAGCACCCTCGGCTTCCGCGTCATCAGACAACGGATCTGCCTCGGAAGCATCGTCGCCAGTCTCGCCGCCCTCGGCCTCGTCACTATTCTGGTTTTCGACATCCCCGCCAGTGTTGTCTACATCAGTAGACTCACTTGAGGAACCCCCCCCCATTACAGTTTTCTCGGTAGAGGCTGCCTGGGCATCATTAGCAATGGCCTGGGAGATCGGGGGCATGACGAGCGACAGTACCAAGCTCAAGACAGAAGCTCCGCACAAAACACCCGCTATCACACGATGCGCCGCTTTATTACCTTGCTTAGATTTATTTGAATTTGCTGTCATCAATGCCTCCTCCCCAAGAGACCGCGATCCTGCTCTTTCGCTATCTAACCGGCACGCAGTCAATATTTATACGTGCCTTACATTGGTAAGTTTAGCCATTGTTTAAACATGTGGGGCGTCTTTTCTTCCATTTTTGCGTCGAAAAATCTTTATTCTTGACAATTGCTCAAAGTATGCATTGTTTTATTGAATTCTATTATTTAAAACAGCAGGTAGATTTGTTGTCTACTTTAGGTAATTCATACTTTGTTGTTATTTGTACAACATTTTATTTTTAGTAGCATATTCTGCGAGCGGTCGATTTGTAGCTGTAAACGGTAGAGCGTTTGCCTGCTCTGACAACCTGCCAGCTAGATTGCCTATTAGTAACGACCGACATATATCATGATGTTTATACATCAACATTTAAGTTCGCGGGAAACTGCCTCGGCATAAATAGCGCCCCGCTCGCCAGTCTTAGAACAAACCGCCACAAAGGTGTCCCCTTCGTGGTGGTTTGCCCCAGCGCTACAGCAGATGCTCCTCGATAAAGATCGCGATGCCGTCTTCGTCGTTGCTGGCGGTTACAAAGTCGGCGGCGGCGCGGGTGGCATCGCTGCCGTTTGCCATGGCCACGCCCACGCCGGCGTCGGCCACCATGCAGGTGTCGTTATCAGCATCGCCAAACACGCAGATGTTCTGGAGCCCCATGTCGTTGAGCTCCGCCACGCGCACAAGGCCGCGCGTCTTGGACACGCGCGGATCCATGAATTCGTAGAGTCGCTGCGTGGTCTGTAGAGCAGCTGCCTTAACAGTGTCATCGGCGAGCGACGACGCCCGTTCGATGACCTGCGGCATCACCTCGGGCGCCATGGTAAACATCACCTTGGGCTGAGGCCCGCGCAAAAACACGGCAAAGTCGACCACCTTGTAGGGCACGCCGTCGACACGCGACAGGTGTTCGACGCACGCATTGCTCTCGGGCACATAGAGTACGCCGTCCCGGGGGCAAACGGGCGTTGCCGGCAGGCCTGCCATGTGCTCGCAGATGCGCGCGATGGTCTCGCCCGGTAGCGGGAAGCTCAGCTCGTTGATGCCGTGCGCGCGGTCGACGACTTCGGCGCCGCCGCAGCCCACCAGCACGTCTACCAGGCCTTCGATGCCCCAGAGCTCGTACATGGCCTCGGTCGCGTGGGCGTCGCGCCCGGTGCACAGGCCAAAGAGCACGCCGCGCTCGCGCAGGGCGCGGATCGCCGCCACGGTGCGCGGGGACACCGTGTGCTGGCTCGTGAGCAGCGTACCGTCGATATCGCACAGCACGGCTTTGATGTGGCTGAATGTGGCGTCCATGGGGCCCTTTCTGGGTTGCGTGGCGGTGTGGGGTGTATTCGCAAGCGGCGTACATGGTATACCAATGCGCGGGTCGTTGGGGCCCGACCGCTACAAAGGTGCCCGGCCCCTTTGTGGTGGCTTGTGGTGCTCGGGCCTCAGCACAATCCATCACAACATTCGACGTTTTTCGGCAAAATCGCGATTTTCATCGAATGTTGTGACGGTTTCTTACCGTTCTGCAGCACAATCCAAGTGTCCGCGTCCAAACAGCAGCAGCGCCGCGGGGACCGCCGTTACGACTATGCCCGCTCCTACGAGCGTCTGCTGCACGCCAAATGTCGCCGCCAGCCACGGGGCAATCGCCAGCGGCGCCACGCCGGCGAACATGTTGCCAAAGCCCATGACCGAGTTGACGCGACCGAGCTGATCGAGCGGAGCCGTCGTTTGCACGATGGTGTTATGGAGCGGGTTGACGACGCCCCAGGCCACGCCCAGGGCGATCTGGCCGATGAGCGCCACGCCCACGTACGGCGTGCCCACGTAGAGCAGGCTTCCCAGGCCTACGGACATAAGCGCCACGAGCAGCGTTTTAAGGCTGACGAGGAGCGGCGGCATGCGGAGCGCGACCACGGCGCCCAGCACCGCGCCCACACCGCAGGCCGACGAGAGCCAGCCCATCCACTCAACGCCAACGTGCAGGACGTCGCGATAGAAGAACGACTCCAGCGGATCAAAAGCGCCGTAGCCAAAGTTCGAAAGAAAGATGATGCAGAAGAGCAGGGCGAGGACGCTGTTGGTGAAGACTGTCTTGATGCTGGTCGCGAAGGTGGCGTGGGCGGACGTGTTGGGGCTTTGGACCGCACGCTCCCCTTCCTCCGCCGAATCGTTGTTCGCTTGCCCGGCGATGTGGCCCGCCTGCGGTTTAAATCCCCAGCCGGCAATGAGCGCGAGCAGGGTGAACAGCATCATGAGCACGAACACCGCGCGCGACGATGAAGCCGCCGCGGCAAAGCCGCCCAGCGTGGGTCCGACGATAATGCTCACGTTGGAAAACATGGTGATGGCGGAGTTGATGTCTTTAAGCTCGACGGGGTCGTCGGTGAGGTAGGCCGGATAGGACGTGGCGATGGGCTGGGCGAACCCCATTACAAAACCTAGGAGCGCCGCGCCGGCAAGGACTGTTCCGGTCGCGCTGCCAAAGGCGATGATTGCCGCGCCCGTTGCCAGCGTGCCGACGATGCTCAACAGAAAATGGTGACGCGGGCCCCAGGCGTCGAGTGCCGCGCCACCCGCAATGGATCCCAAGATCACGAAGACGTTCATAAACAGAACGGCCAGCGACGTCGCGACAACCGAGGCGCCATCCGCATAGGTGAGCGTTCCGATAACGCCGATAAAGTAGCTGGTCTGGAAGCCGGTGTAGATCAGAAACCGCATTGCCACCAGGCGCTTTGCTTGCGTGGACAGCGATGGTTGGGATTTTGAGATTCGAGATAGGGACATGGGCGCTCCTTGTTGCATACGAATACGGGCCGCGGGCATTGACCGCCGACCATCGACTCAATCTTCGACTCAATCTTTCTGTATGCAACGTTAAGGACGCATCGAGCCCCTTCTCTCCGTTTTTGCCAGCACGAACTACTTGGTAGATTTTAAGGCATGTCCCAAAGATCTACCAAAGCAAAAACCACCACAAAGGTGCCTGTCCCCTTTGTGGTGGAAATGACGTTTGCCCAGATAAAACCTGCCAAAATAAACCTGTCCCTTTTTGGCAGGTCTGTGTTATGGCGGCGCAGCGAGCCGGTTCCAAGTGCCCCAGGTCGCCGCGAAAGAGGAGCGACGCGTACTTTGGTACGCGAGCGACGGTTTGAGCGGCGAGATGGGGTGCTTGGGGCCGGCGCAGCGTCAAGCCTGAAGGTGGTCTTGGATCAGGTCGCAGATGGCTCGGGCGTCGTTGATGTTGATGGCCCGGGTCGCAAAGCCGGCGTCGAAGGCCTGGCGCGCCAGGGCCTCGTTGCAGGCAAGGGCCAGCGTGCGGCCGTCGACCAGATCGAGCGAGCTCTTGCCGCGCAGGCGATCGACACCGGAGCGCGCAACCACGATATTGTCAAAGCCCTCGGTCTTGTAGCCCTCGATGATCACCACGTCGACGTCGTTGTAACGCGACAGCAGCTCGCGCGCGGGCATCTCGTCCTCCTCGCGCGTGTCGGCGTACTCCGCCCAGCGCGTGGCGCAAATGAGGCCCACATGCTTGGAGCCTGCCTGGTGATGGCGCCAGGTGTCCTTGGCGGGCACGTCGATGTCGAAGCCGTGATGCCCGTGGTGTTTGAGCGAACCCACGCGCAGGCCGCGGCGGGTAAGCTCGGCGATGACCTTCTCGACAAGCGTGGTCTTGCCCGAGTTCTGGTAACCGATAAACGCGATTGC
The DNA here is from genome assembly GCA_900542305.1 of uncultured Collinsella sp. Classification (GTDB taxonomy): domain Bacteria; phylum Actinomycetota; class Coriobacteriia; order Coriobacteriales; family Coriobacteriaceae; genus Collinsella. The sequence goes on from UQMU01000033.1 coordinate 12,658, forward strand.
GGGAACGGCCGGAGTGGGAGCTGCGGGCGCTGGTGCAGCGACGGGCGCGGTGCCGTCGGCAGCGGCGGCCTCGGCGGCAGCAGCTTGACGCTCCGCGCGATCCCACACGCCTGAGCGGCCGCCTTCCTTGTGCAGCAGGCGCACATCGACGATCTCCATGCCGCGATCGACTGCCTTGCACATGTCGTAGATGGTCAAACATGCGGCACTCGCGCCGGTCAGCGCTTCCATCTCGATGCCCGTCTTGCCCGTCACGCCCGCCGTGACCAGCACATGAAAACCGACCTGTCCGTCCGGGCGCGCCGGTGCCCAGCCCTCGGGCACATCCTCGACAGGCGTTCCTGCAGGAGCGATGGGCTCGATATCGCACTTGCTTTTGGTGATAAGCAGCGGATGGCACATGGGGATGATGTCGCTCGTGCGCTTGATGGCCATGATGCCCGCGACGCGCGCGCAGGCGAGCACGTCGCCCTTCTTGGCGCGGTCCTGCAGCACCATGGCCTGCGTCTCGGGATGCATGAGAATGGTGCCCTCGGCGATGGCGATGCGGTGCGTCTCGGCCTTGTCGGATACATCGACCATGCGCACCTCGCCCTTGGCGTCCACGTGCGTCAGCTCGTCGCGGCGGGCGTCACGGGCGGGCTCGACAGCAGTGTTGGCAGTCGGCTGCGCGGCTGCGACGGCGTCGCCGTCAGTAGCCGTGGCTTTGTGGGCAGACATCGCGGCCCTGCGAGCGGCCTTGGTGGCATCGGCGTACCTGCTCTTGGCCATATGATCATCCTCCGATTTGGGACATAAATCGTTGCGTGCCCTCAATTATCGCGTGTTCCTGCGGTTTGTGGGCCACGGCATCGCGCCAAATCGAAAGTACCTGCATATCATCACCACGGCGCAGGGCGTCGCGCACCGAATACTCGGCATCGCTGAACAGGCACGGACGCACGTTGCCATCGGCCGTCAGGCGCAGACGGTTGCAGTTCGCGCAAAAATGATTGGACATGGCGCTGATAAAGCCGACCGTTCCCGCCGCGCCCGGAAAGTGCCAATAGCGCGCAGGACCCGCGCCGGCAGGAGCGTCGTTGATGTCGAGCGGCTCGAGCTCGCCCAGCCCCGTCGCGGCGGCCCCGGCATTGATGCGCGCCCGTAGCTCGTCGCTCGGCACGGTATCGCTCACGTCCCACAGCTCGGGATTGAGCGCGGGCGCATGCGGGTCCACAGCGCAATGCGAGCTCGTGCGCTCGTCGCCAATGGGCATGTATTCGATAAATCGCAGGTGGATGGGGCGGTCGACGGTCAGCCGTGCGAGGGCCGCCACATCCTGGTTGAGCCGTCGCACAACAACGCAGTTGACCTTAACGGGCTCAAAGCCCCAAGCCAGCGCCGCGTCGATGCCGGCCATGGTCTGCTCGAGTCGACCCAGGCGCGTGATCTTTCCAAAGAGCGTAGGGTCGAGCGTGTCGAGCGAAATGTTGACGCGGTTAAGACCGGCGTCTTTGAGCTGCGGCGCCAGCTTGGGCAGCAGGGCGCCATTGGTGGTGAGCGAAATGTCCTCGATCTGCGGAATCGCGCGGATATCACGAATGAGCGGAATAATACGGCGGCTGACCAGCGGCTCGCCGCCCGTCAGACGCACGCGGCGAATGCCCTCCCCCGCCACCAAGCGCACAAAGCGGGCGATTTCCTCAGCGCTGAGCAGCTCGTCGTGCGCGCGGGGCGCCACGCCATCGGCCGGCATGCAATAGATGCAGCGGAAATTGCACTTGTCGGTAACGGCAATGCGCAGGTAGTTGATATCGCGGCCAAAACCGTCATGTTGCACGTACCCGTCCACGCAGCCCTCCCCTCACGCGGCGTTTTATTCTTCGGAAAACATAATACCCCACGAGAGAATCATGCCGACACCAGTACGACAGGACAGGTCGCTTCGAGCAAAACGGACTTTCCAAGCCCATCCTCAACACAGACCATCACAACATTCGATGCTTTTTCCGTTTTTGGCAAAAAACGTCGAATGTTGTGATGGTTTGCCTGCCCACAGCACCCCGCAGAAGGACCAAAACGCCCCTAAAGGCCGCCGTCCCAGTGCCGAATCACGAATTCTCGTAGGTCGTTCTGACGTTTCTGGAACGCTTCGCTTCGGTCGCACTTAAGGCCCATAACGAGCGCGATGGCATTCATTGCCCGATGCAATTGCAGTTGATGGGCAAACTGAGTCCCGGTGAGGACGATCATCTTAAAGCCCAGCGCGCTCAGCACGGCCATACGCTCCGCATCCGACGCGCTGCGCTGTTTATCAAGATGGTCCGAGCCGTTGTATTCAATCCCCGTACCGCTCGCAGGCGCATATACGTCGAGCTCGAAATACCCGGACTTAGCGAGATATTTGAACTCGCTGGGAACATCAACCCGGTGGTTGAGCTCGATCTTGGCGTATCCCAGCCCTCCCTGGGAACGTTTTGCTACGACCATGATTGCGGTGGCCGTCTCCATGGGCGATCGCGCGCCATCGTGCACGCGCCTGAGCACGGCGGCCGCGCGTATGGCCCCCTGACGAAATCGGTTCTCATTGCAATAAGCAATCAAATCGGCAACGGTATACCTCTGCCCCATCTCGATATAATCGCCTGTCGACAGATGATTCAAATGGTATCGGGCGCAGATTTCATACCCATATTCCAGCTGCTCGGGCTCACTCATCCACGAACCCGCTTGGACAAAGCACATGGCCTCATCAACCACTAGAAGGCCCTCTGCCATCTCGATAAGATGACCTGGAGGTACCGGCGCTCCAAACACGTGGCACCTAAATCCAGCCGGCGTCGAGCGCTCAAAATCGAAGTTGACGAGCGTATCGATATGATCGAGCTCTTCTCGTGGAATACCAAGCGAGACCAGATAATCGGCAACGATCCCAACTGCCGTTGAAGCCCTCAGTCCCTTGGCATCGAGTCCCAATTTGGGCAGGCTCGCGGTCGGCTCCGCCTCGTTAGCAAGCGAGTCCTCATCGTATAGACTGCTTGCTCGCGAGAGCGGCTCGGACGGGCGCGCCACGTTGTGGTACAGCCAGGCAGTCTTATGGGACAGGACGATCGGCAAGTCCATGAGCCCTCCAATGGAGTCGGATAACCAACCTTATTCCCCTGCTCACGGGTTCGCACACCCTCGTGCGCAAGAAAGCGATTCCACTCGATCGAGTGACAGAAAAACCATCACAACATTCGATGCTTTTCCCGATTTTGGCGAAAAACGCCGAATGTTGTGATGGTTTGAGTCGAGGTGAGGGGCACGGAGGGATCAAAGCATCGTGCTCGAACGGGTTAATCCAGCTCTTTTAAGCCATGCGCCAGCTGCCAGTACTCGCCGTGCTGGGCGAGCAGCTCTTCGTGCGTGCCGCGCTCGATGATGCGGCCGTGTTCGAGGACCATGATGGCGTCGGCATCGCGGACGGTGGACAGGCGATGCGCGATCATAAAGGTGGTGCGTCCGCGCATGATGCGGTCCATACCGCGCTCGATGAGCTTTTCGGTACGCGTGTCGATGGAACTCGTGGCCTCGTCCAGGATGAGCACCGGCGGATCGGCGACGGCCACGCGCGCGATGGCGAGCAGCTGACGCTGACCCTGCGACAGGTTGGCGCCGTCGGCCGTGACCGGTGTGTCGTAGCCCCGCGGCAGGCGGCGGATAAACGAGTCGGCGCAGGCGGCCTCGGCAGCGGCGCGCACCTCCTCGTCGGTCGCATCGAGCTTGCCAAAGCGGATGTTCTGCGCAATGGTGCCGCTAAACAGGTGCGTGTCCTGCAGCACAATGCCGAGCGACCCGCGCAGGCTGGCCTTGGCAATGTGCTTGACGTCGATGCCGTCGTACGTGATCTCGCCGTCATCGACCTCGTAGAAGCGGTTGATGAGGTTGGTAATGGTCGTCTTGCCGGCGCCCGTGGAGCCCACAAACGCAATCTTTTGCCCCGGCTTGGCAAACAGGTTGAGGTCCGTGAGCACGCGGGCGCCCGGCACGTAGGAAAAGTCCACGGCATGGAAGCGCACGTCGCCGGCAAGCGAGACCAAGCCGCACGTGAGCTCGGTGCCGTCGGCGGCCACCGCGCGGCCCGACTCATCAACGGCTGCCACGTCATGCAAGTGCCCGTACGCGCCCACGCCCTGGCCCTCGGGAATCTTCCACGCCCACGCGGCGTCGCCCGTCTGCACCAGCTCCACGCAGCCCTCGTCCACCTCGGGCTCAAGGTCCATAGCCGCAAACAGGCGCTCGGCACCGGCCAACGCGTTGAGCAAGAAGTTGCCGAGCTGCGTAAATTGGTTGATGGGCATGGCGGCCTGGCGCACAAAGACCAGGTAGCTTGCAAGTGCGCCCACATCGGCGAGCCCCTTGATGCAGAGCATGCCGCCCGCCACGGCGACGATGGCATAGTTGACATAGCCAATCACGACGGTCATGGGCACCATGGAGTTGGCATAGCTCACGGCGGCGGTACCGGTGCGGCGAAGCTCGTCGTTGCGGCAGGTGAAGCCGGCGACATTCGCTGCCTCACGGTTAAAGACCTTGATGACCTTTTGGCCCGAGACCATCTCTTCGATATATCCGTCCAGGTCGCCAAGCGATGCCTGCTGGGCAGCAAAGAAACGCTTAGAGCGCGCGCCCGAGTAGCGCGCATACAGCACAATGGCCGCATCGCACACGAGTGTGATAATCGTGAGCTGCCAGTTAAGGATGATGAGCATAGCCGTGGTGCCCACAACCTGAATGGCGGCCTGAATCACGTTGGCAAAGCTGTTGTTAAGCGCCTCGGAGACGGTGTCGACGTCGTTGGTGAAAAAGCTCATGATGTCGCCCGAGCGCGTGCTGTCAAAATAGCTGAGCGGCAGCGTCTGGATGTGCGCAAACAGGTCGCGGCGAATATCGGACACCACGCGTTGGGCCGCGCGCACCATGATCTGTGAGTAGCCCAGGGCCGAGAGCACGCCCGCGGCGTAGATGATCGCCGTCAGGATGACCTGCTTGGCGAGCAGTTCCTCCCCGCCCGTGGCCAAACCGTTAACGATGGGGCGCACCATGTAGGTGCCGGCGAGGCTCGCGATGGCGGCAACGGAGGCGAGCACGCCCACCGCGAGCAACGAGAACTTGGCATGCCCCATGTAGGAGAGCAAGCGGCGCACAGTGCGCTTGAGGTCGGCCGGGCGTGCTTGGGCTGCGGTCTTAGGCATGACGCTCACCCCCTTCCAAGGGCGATCCGCATGCGACGGAGGAAATCGGATCATTCGCGCAACCATCGTCGCTGCCGTCGCCGGCGTCCGCGTTCCTCGCAAACTCCATCTGCGAGGCATAAATCTCCTGGTATATGTTGTCGCCCGCTAGCAGTTCCTCGTGCGTGCCCACGCCGTGGACACGACCGTCGTCCAATACCACAATGCGATCGGCATCCATGACACTCGCGATGCGCTGGGCGATGATGAGCACGGTCGCATCGGGAATCCGAGCGATGTGCTCGCGAATCTTTGCGTCGGTCGCCATATCGACCGCGCTGGTGGAGTCATCAAAAATGAGCACGCGCGGATGCTTGAGCAGCGTGCGCGCGATGCACAGGCGTTGCTTCTGGCCACCCGAAACACCAGCGCCGCCTTGGCCCAACTCGCCGTCCAGCCCGCCGATGCGATCAAGGAACTCGTCCACGCACGCCGCGCGGCAAGCCGCGAGGAGTTCATCGTCCGACGCCTGCGGATTGCCCCACTGCAGGTTCTCGCGCACGGTACCCGTAAACAGCACATTCTTTTGCAGCACAATGCCCACAGCGTCGCGTAGAGTCGCGAGGTCGTAGTCGCGCACGTCGCGTCCGCCCACAAGCACGGCGCCTTCGGTGGCGTCGTACAGGCGCGCAATCAGCTGCACAAGCGAGCTCTTGCCCGATCCCGTACCGCCGAGGATGCCCACCGTCGAGCCGCTCTCGATGCGAAGGTCGATATGCTCGAGCACATCCTCGTCTGCATCCGCGCGGTATTTAAAGGAAACGTCGCGAAACTCGATACTGCCGTCCGCTGGTGCCGCAATCGCGAGGTCTCCCGCGGGGTTGGCGATAAAGGGTTCCTCATCGAGCACCTCGGCGATACGGCCCACACTCGTAAGAGCGCGCGTGAGCAGCAAAAACACGTTAGAAATCATCATGAGCGAATTCATGATCAGCAGCACGTAGCTCATAAAGCCCGTGAGCGAGCCCACGCCCAGCTTGCCGGCGAGAATCATGCGGCCGCCAATCCACAGGATGGAGAGCGCAGCCACGTACATCGACAGCTGAAACACCGGCAGGTTGAGCACCGCGCTGCCAAAGGTCTTTGTCGCAGTGCGCGCAAGCTCGGTATTGACTGCGTCGAACTTGGCCTCCTCGTGCTCGGTACGAACGTAGGCCTTGACGGCACGCACGGCGGTGAGGTCTTCCTGTACCACGCCGTTGAGGTGGTCCATCGAGGTCTGGAGTTGGCGGTAGAGCGGACTGACGCGATAGGTGATGACGCCCAGTACGATTGCCAGCACGGGCAAGATGATCGCAAAGACGGTGGCGAGCGGGCGCGACAGCATCAGCGCGTAGATAAGGCCGACGATAAGCGTCACCGGGCCGCGCACCATAGGGCGAAAGCCGTTGCCCACAGCATTTTGGATAACGGTGATGTCCGTGGTCATGCGGGTGACGAGCGAGCTGGCGTCGTAGTTGTCCAGGTTGCCAAAGGCGAGCGTTTGAATCTTTTTGTACTCGGCCTCGCGCAGGTTAGTGCCTAGGCCCGAGGCAACGCGGGCGGACGTGCGGGCATAACCCAAGCCCAGTACCAGCGAAAGCGCAGCGCACACCAACATGTACGCGCCCTGCAGCAGCATGTAGTTGATATCACCCGCAGGCACGCCCACATCGATGATGTTGGCCATGATGACCGGGATAAACAGCTCAAGCGCGGTCTCGACCGAGACGAACATCACGCCGAGTATGGCATCGCGACGGTATGCCCCCAAATAGGAAAACAAGATTTTGAGATTGCGCACGCAGGTTCATCCCCCATCAAACGTTGTTCGCAAACGCACGTATTATTGCGCGCCGAGCGATGGTGTCAAGTGTTCCGAAATCGATTTCTATAAGGCCGGCGCAGGCGCTAAGCCCGCGCGGCGCGCGACCGTATTCAAACCCAAATGATTGAAGGCGAGAATTTTTCGCCCCACCGCCAACATGAACCTTGACTCTACAATCGTTGTAGGGTTTTCACTACACTGGTACGTAAATGAACCAAGCCAGAAAGTGCCCGCTCATGGAACACGACCTCACACGCGGTAATGTCCTCAAGACCATCGCGGTCTTCGCCCTGCCCTATATGCTCTCGTACTTTTTGCAGATGCTCTACGGCATGGCCGACCTGTACTTTATCGGACAGTTTAGCGGTGCCGCCGGCATCACCGCCGTGGGCAACGGCGCGCAGACGCTCTATATCATTACCGTAACGCTCGTGGGCCTGGCCATGGGAACGACCGTCATCGTCGGCCATGCCGTGGGTTCGCGCCGCTTCGATCGCGCCGAGGCCGCCATCGGCAACACCATCACGCTCTTTATGGGCGTCTCGGTGGTACTGGCCGCGCTCCTGCTCGCGCTGTGCCCGCAGATCGTGGCACTCATCGGCACACCGGCCGAAGCCGTCGAGGGCACTGCCGCCTACCTGCGCATCTGCTTTATCGGCATTCCGTGTATCGCCGCGTACAACATCCTCTCGGCCATCTTTCGCGGCCTGGGCGATTCGCGCTCGCCTATGTATGTGATCGGCGTGGCGTGCGTCATCAATATCGCGCTCGACTTTCTGTTCATTGGCCATATGGGGCTCGGCCCCGTGGGCGCGGCGCTCGGCACGGTGATCGCGCAGACGGCAAGCGTGGCCCTCGCACTCGTGTGGCTCAAGAGCCGCCGCACAAACATCCACGTCAAGCGCAGCGACCTGCGTCCGCAGCCCGAGGTACTCGGCAGCATCCTTAAGATTGGCGTGCCCGTGGCCGTGCAGGACGGCTGCATCCAGGTGGCGTTTATGTTCATCACCGTTATCGCCAACCACCGCGGGCTGGTCGACGCCGCCGCCGTGGGCTTGGTCGAGAAGATGATCAGCTTTTTGTTCATCGTGCCGAGCTCCATGGGCGCCACCGTCAGCGCGCTCACGGCGCAAAACGCCGGTGCGGGCAAGGGCGACCGCGCGCGTCAAGTTCTCAAGGATGCCATGACCATCTCGGTGGTGTACGGATGCCTGATCACGGCGCTCATGTGGTTGGTGGCACCGGCGTTTCTCGGCTTTTTTGCCAAGGACGCCGCAGTGGTCGCAGCCGGCACCGGCTATATGCGCAGCTATATTTTCGATGCGATCTTTGCCGGCATTCACATTTGCTTTAGCGGCTTTTTCGCCGCGTACGGCAAGAGCTACATCGGCTTTGCGCACAACGTGCTGGCGGTGGCGCTCATTCGCGTGCCGGGCGCATGGCTGTTGTCGAACGCCTATTCCGACACGCTGTTTCCCATGGGCATCGCCTCGCCGTGCGGGTCGATTCTGTCGGCAGCCATTTGCGTGGTGGCGTTTACGGTGCTCAACCGACGTGGCACTTTTGACAAGCTGGTGGCGTAGCGGGGCGACGCAAGCCTAGCAACCCTGTCCCCTGTTTTACCGAAAGGAGCGGTCCTGTGACCGACATGCCAAGCGAACACACCGAGGGCCTGCTCCGCATTGGCGAGGTGGCGCGCTTGCTCAATTTGAGCGTGGGCACACTGCGCCATTACGAACAGATGGGGCTATTGGAGCCGGCATATGTCGATCCGGCGAGTGGGTACCGCTACTACGGATCCCGGCAGCTCTCTACCCTCAACACCATCGGCAACCTGCGCGTTCTCGACCTGCCGCTGGCGCAAATTCGCGAGTTTGTCACTACGCGCGATATGGATTTGATGCAACGGCAACTGACCAAGCAACAGGAGTTAATTGAGCACAAGCGGCGTGAGCTGGAGCGCATGTCGCGCAAGATTGACCAGCGGCTTGCCTTGCTTCATGGCGCTTTGAATGCTGATCTCGACACCATTAGCGAAATCGAGGAACCCGAACTTCGCTGTGCCACGCTGCACGAGCGCGTCAATCCCACCGACGCCTATTCGCTGGGATGGCATATCCGCCAGCTTCAGCAGGGACAGCACGAAACCTTTGCCTATCTGGGCAATCTGGGTGTAGGTATCGCGCCCGAACGCCTGGCAGCCGGTGACTTTGACGGCTACGACGAGGTCTTTCTGCTGCTCGATGACACCGATGGGTACTTGGGCGACGTTGAGACGCGACCTGCCGCGCGCTGCCTGACCATAAGCTTCCGCGGCACGCACGGGCAAGCAGCCCCACGCTATGAGCAGCTGCTCAGCTATATGCGCGAACACAACCTGACGCCCGCCGGTCCATCGCGCGAGATCGCCCTGATCGATGACATCATCAGCGATGATCCGGCAACCTACGTGACGCAGATCACGGTGCCGGTCTCTCTAGGCTAGACCGAGCCTCGCCTCTAACTCGGTCAACGCCTCAAAGGCATCGCGAGATGCACCCGCCGCGCGCTCGCGCTCGGCAACGCAAATTCGCATCATTAAGCGCTCTTTTGCCTGCACTTGGGAATGCCTCGCGCGCCCTTCCACCTGCGAGCAATTGCAGATCGGAAGAGCACACGTCTGAACTCCAGTCACCTATGGCATCTCGTAT
>UQMU01000034.1 GCA_900542305.1 uncultured Collinsella sp.
CCTACCGGGAGTAGCCCCGACGGTTGACAAAACTATAGGAACACCCAACGACTAGCGCGGGAACCTGATCCTAATGCACTAGTTTCTGTCGAGTCGGTGCTTCTTGCGGGTTGCCCGTATAATGGTTTGCGTATGAACCGCAACCAAGGAGTTCCAGTTTATGGACCAGAACCTTTTTAAATTCGACCTGATCGCCGAGGACCCGACGACGCACGCGCGCGCCGGCGTGCTGCACACCCCGCACGGCGACATCGAGACGCCGATCTTTATGCCCGTGGGCACCAAGGCAAACGTCAAGGGCATTCCTACCGAGACTGTCAAGAAGCTCGGCGCCCAGATCGTGCTCGCCAATACCTATCATCTGTCCATGCGTCCCGGCGAGGATACCATCGCCGAGCTGGGCGGCCTGCACAAGTTCATGAACTGGCACGGCCCCATCCTCACCGACTCGGGCGGTTTCCAGGTCTTCAGCCACAACGATGCCGTCAAGCTCACCGATGAGGGCGTGCGCTTTATCGTCAACGATTACGACGGCCGCCACGTGTTTTGGACGCCCGAGGACAACATGGAAATCGCCATGAAACTCGGCTCCGATATCTGCATGCAGCTCGACCAGTGCCCGGGCTATCCCGCCACGCGCGCCTACGTTGAGCGCGCCGTTGAGCTGTCGAGCATGTGGGCCGAGCGCTGCTATAAGGCGCATACCCGCGATGACCAGGCGCTCTTTGGCATCGTTCAGGGCGGCATGCACCTGGATCTGCGCCTGCGTTCGCTGCGCCATCTGGAGGAGTGCGGCGACTTCCCGGGCTATGGTATCGGTGGCTATTCGGTGGGCGAGGATCACGAGACCATGTTCGAGACCCTGGCGCCGCTCGTGAGCGAGTACATGCCCAAGCATAAGCCGCGCTACCTGATGGGTGTCGGCAACCCCACCACGCTCGTACGCGGCGTGGGCGTGGGCATCGACATGTTCGACTGTGTGCTGCCGACGCGCACCGGTCGCATGGGTACGGCGTTCTCCAGTGAAGGTCGCCTTAACTTCCGTAACGCGCGCTTTGCGCACGACGATGGCCCCATCGATCCCACCTGCACCTGCCCGGTGTGCACGGGCGGCTACAGCCGCGCGCTCATCCGCCACATGGTCACGCAGAAGGAGATGCTCGGCGGCATTTTGCTGTCGATGCACAACATCTACTACCTGCTCAACCTTATGCAGCGTGCTCGCCAGGCCATTATCGAGGGCCGTTACGGTGCGTTCGTGAGCGACTGGATGAACAGCCCTGCGGCGGTGGATTACTAAGGGCGACAGATACGCTCGCAGAGCGTGGACAACGGCAATGGTCGAGCGCCAGCCGGTCGTCGCATTCGCTGACACCGGCTGCGCGACCGCTGACCGATAGCTTGCAAGTGCTTGATGCATCGTGGGTACCATACCGAATAGTTGATGCTCGGGCGGGTGTTTGACGCATGGCGTCGACCCCGCCCGTTTTCTTTTTCTCGATAGGAGTACCCATGATTAAGAATGAGAACGTCGAGGGCGAGCCTGCCTACGACGAGACGTACCGCCGCGGCCCCGTGGTCATGCGCGGCCCCATGATTCCCAAGGACAACACCTACGCCAACCTGCTGGCGCCCGAAGATTCGACTGACTGGCTGCATGCCGATCCCTGGCGTGTGTTGCGCATCCAGGCTGAGTTCGTCGATGGCTTTGGCGCACTCGCCGAGCTTGGCCCTGCAGTGACCATCTTCGGTAGCGCCCGCACGCCCAAGACGGACCCGGTCTACAAGGCGGCGCGCACCGTCGGCCGCAAGATCGCTCAGCGCGGCGTGGCGGTTATCACCGGCGGCGGCCCCGGCATCATGGAGGCGGCCAACAGGGGAGCGGCGAGCGTCAACGGCAAGTCGGTTGGTCTGGGTATTGAGCTGCCGCACGAGCAGGGGCTCAACAAATACGTGAACCTCGGCATGGACTTTCGTTACTTCTTTGTGCGCAAGACCATGTTCGTCAAATACAGCTCGGGGGCCATCGTGTTCCCCGGCGGGTTTGGCACGCTCGACGAGATGTTCGAGGTGCTCACGCTGGTGCAGACGCACAAGGTCAAGCGCATGCCACTCGTGCTGGTGGGCAGCGAGTACTGGCAGGGCCTGTTCGACTGGCTCAACGGCCCGGTGATGGACGCCGGCATGATCAGCCCGCTCGATCCCGAACTCGTGCACATCACCGATGACCTCAACGAAGCCGTCGACGTAGCCCTGAGTGGGCTGATGTAAGTCGATCGTGGCTGCCGCGACATGAATATGCATGGTAATCTGATGCTATCTAACATCAGATTACCATTTATTTTGGGTATACTGATGCAAAAGACGAGGGCGAGGAGGTCGCGTATGTCTACTGCAACGATTAAGCCCACGACAGTCCGCATCGAGGAGGGGCTTAAGGAGCAAGCGACTGAGTTTTTAGATTCGGTTGGTCTGAGCCTTAATTCGTATCTCAACCTTGCCGTTCGGCAGCTTGTGAACCAGCGGAAGATTCCGTTTGAGATTGTGGGGCGGCCGGAGGTACCCAACGAGGCGACGAGGCGTGCCATGGTGATCGCCGAGGCCCATGAGCTGGGGATTTTGACGGACGATAGTCCGTCATTCGATAACGTCGATGAGCTGATGTCGTTCCTCGATGAGGACTAGGCGATGTTTGAGATTAAGGTCGAAGCTCAGTTTAAGGCCGACTATAAGCGAGCGATGCAGAGCCACCCGCAGCTAAAAACCGAGTTTAAGGCGGCAGTTGCCGAGCTTGCGGCACACGGCGTGCTTCCGGCAGAGTACGGTGCCCACGAGCTCTCCAACCCGGGCGGCAATTACAACGGTCACATCGATTTTCATCTTTCCGATGGCCTGGTCGACGTGGTCGTTCTCTACCTGCCGCATAAAACCAATCCGGTGATTCGACTGGTAAGAATGGGTTCGCATCAAGAGTTATTTCAGGGCCCACTGAGCTAGCCACTCACTTTTAAGTTGCGGTGAAATAGGGATTGATTTGCGGCTTATAAGCCAAAAACAGTCCCTATTTCACCGCAAGTGATGGAGATGTTCCGTCTGTTGACGCGGCATCTGGCTTTCCCTTGTAGCTGACTTCGTCTAAGAGCTCCGCTGCGATCTCGCTGTTTTTGAACCTGATGCTGCAGTCTTCGTTCTTTGGGAAAGCTAGCAGCGGGATCGTTCCGTACCAGACAGTTTCTTCGTCAATTATCGCTGCACACAAACGTCCTTCTGCTCTGATGGCATACTCGACGTTCATTTCGGCCAAAGTCTCTTTTGCATCTTCACGCGGAGTCGAGGCAAGGTAAATCTCAAGGGCAATCCCTCGGGCAGCGGCGCCTTTGATTGCATCGCCGAGCTTTGCAAGGCAGGCGGCAGATACGTAGGGCGCGGCAATGAAGATGCTCTTGGCGGCGTCGACGATGTCTTCAACCAATGTCTCTACGGCATTCGCCGGCTCTATGAGAATGTTTTGATCGGGCTGCTCGCTGCCTCCGGTCACGTAGACTTCGTACCCAAGCTTGGCGTACGTCTTGAGTCTCTTCTGGTACATGCGGGCGAGCATGGGTATCGACAGGTCGACGTAGTCGAATATCTCAACCCGCTGTTTGCCGTCGTAGTTTCTATGCAGCCTGCCTGCCTGTTGCGTTACGCTGCCATCCCAGGCTATCGGCGTCGCAATAAACAAGTTGTCGAGATATGCAAGGTCGAACCCCTCGCTCAGGAGGCTTTCGGTGGCAACAATGATTCTGTGCTCGTGCTCAAAGCCGGGAAGCTTGCTCAATATCGCTTTCCTCTCTTTAGCATCGATTTCCCCGGTTAAGAGGATGGGCTCGTGTCCGCGGTCGCGAAAGAGCCTGCAAAGCTCCTCGGCATGCTTTTTCCTTTTTGAAAGCACAAGTGGATGTCGACCGCTTGATGCGGCTTCGAGGGCGTCGTCGACAATCAATTCACTTCTTGCCGTATGCGCGCACAGAAGGTCGAGAATCTGATTGAAGCTTGCACCGGGCTCGTAGGCCGGTAGTCGAATTCCGGTAAAACGAGGCCGTACGATGCGCTGGATGCCCTGCTGGATCGCTTGCGTTTTTGGATCGATGACATAGCGAAGCGGGCCGCAGAGCATGGAGAGTGCCCGCGTAAGACCGTCGGAGCGCTCGGGCGTTGCGGAAAGGCCGTATACGTATTTGGCCGGGGCAGACTTGAGAACAAGCTCGAGCTGCGGCGCGGCGGCATGGTGGCATTCGTCGCAGATAATGAGGCCGTAATTGCGAACAAGGTCCTTAACTATTGGCTCTCCGGTTTGGCGGTCTTTGCCAGACAGCGATTGAAATGAAGCGACGTCGATGAGGCCACTTACGGCGGTCTTGCCTCCTCCAATTTGCCCGATGAGCGGAGGCTGCTTTTTGCTGATTCGTCCTTTTGGGGTTCGGACGGGCTCCCTGTTGTCCGTAATGTCGACAAATCGCTCGAGCTGGGATTTCCATTGGGTTATGAGCGCGGTCTTGGGAACGATGACGAGCGTTGGAAGACCAATGGCGGCAATACGGTAAGCTCCGATGACGGTTTTACCGAAGCCTGTCGGAGCGGACATGATTCCGTCTTCGTATATGAGCATCTGATCAGCGGCGATTTGCTGCTCAGGGCGAAGGGCGCCTTTAAATGTCATCACAATTTGATTGTCAGATTTGCGTTCGTCTGAATAGTGGACAGAGACGCCGGTTTCTTGGAGCAGTCGCTCAAGTTGAGCTTTGCAGCCTCTGGGAATCGCGACGCAGCCGCCTCTAAGCTCGCTGAGGTCTATGAGCCGCGGTTTACCGAATACTGATTGATGCATAGATTGCGCGCGGAAGAATTCCGGGTTGGCGAATGTTGCGAGCCCGCGGATTTCCATTTGAGCCGCTGGACTCAGAGACTTCTCGGGGATGTACAGCATATCGGCTTGTGTGACGGGCAGCGATGAAGGAAAGTCCCGCGATGTGAGCGGTAGCCGTTTGCGGGGCGTTTGGGCATACCGTTTGGTCTTGTTTGCCACCGTAACTGTTGCTAGCCCGTGTGGGTTGTCCCCAGTGGTTTCGATCAGATTTTGCACTGTCGAGCGCGGAATCAGCTGGACTTGCGACAGATAAAGCCATTGGTCGGGAAAGGGCTCGAATTGTTCGTCTACAAATACGCTGTTTCCTTCACGTTGTGCCTTGCCTTGAAAGGGAAGTGCGATGAGGTTTCCAAAGCCTCCATCGGGGATAGTGACCTGAGCGGGGAGCATTCGATCAAAGGCCTCGAACGTGATTGTTTTATTAAGCACCGCGGCTTCGGTTATGAGGTAACTTCCAAACTCTCTGGCAGCCTTTGCGTCGATTGGCTCGAGGAAGAAAAACCAGATGTGTGCGCCGTTGCCGGACCTTGAGCGCTCAACGGCGGCGTTAATGCTCCGTCGTTTTGCAACAAGCCGTACGGCATTTGTTGCCTCTTTCCAGTCCGCTTTGTCAAAATCGATGACGAGAACTTTCGTGTTGCAGTCCCTGTCGAGAACATATTGCCCAAGGACATCGCGGAACCGGTCATCGTTGCCTTTAAAGTGAGCAATGATTGCGGCATCGCTTAATTCGGGGAAGATGCGATT
Source organism: uncultured Collinsella sp. (assembly GCA_900542305.1). Classification (GTDB taxonomy): domain Bacteria; phylum Actinomycetota; class Coriobacteriia; order Coriobacteriales; family Coriobacteriaceae; genus Collinsella. Next base: position 5,657 of record UQMU01000034.1, read on the forward strand.
GCCGCATTCTGCGCATTTGACTCTTTGATGGGCTGCTTTGGGGCAAATTCCCGACTTCCACTCGTTTGCGCAAGCGGGCGTATAGCCGATACCTCCGTCTTTTCTGCGATATCCATGAGCGTAAACATCTTTACGTCCGGTAAAGAGACTGCGAAAGAGCTCGAGTTTGTCACGTGCTGGGCTCGCGCTGGTGACGATGCCCTCGATTCGCGCTCGTTCATCGAACAAAGCGCCAGCTTCTTCCCACTCTTCAAGTGTGGCGTAGCGTACGTCTGAACCGTTGTTGCAAATGACGATTTGTCGGTGTGGGTCCGAGGTGTGCGCGATCGTCTGATCGTATTTAAATTGTGCGGTCCCAAAGAGGGCGTATTGATGTAAAGGCTTGGACATTCGAATGCCGTACTCTCGTCTTAAAGGAGTTTATTGAGATGAGAGTACGGCATTTCGTTTTTTTGGGATACTCGACATCGATTTTGGTTCGGCAACGGTGGGTTGTCGCTCCGTGAACGGTGCCTGGCCCGCGCCGGAACGTGTGGCTGCTGGTCTTAAATGGCTTTAGCGGTCATGAGATGGGCTGGAGGCGTGGGGGTCAAGCCACCAGGAGACCCCGTGGTCAAAAAATGGCAAATATGAGTACTGTTGCTAGGATAGAATCATATCATTTGGAAAGTATTTAAGACCAATTGGCTGCGATTGCATATATCAACCCCCTAAATACGACGATTCGGTGCTTTATGGAGCTTGAAAATCGGTGGAAGTGGGCAATTTCAGCGATATTTTGCTGTTACTAAAATTGTGACAGTACTCATATTTGCCGTTTTTTCCACTGGGTATCGTCGGGGGCCAATTAGAGCTCCCCGTACAGCTGGGAACGCGCCGATTGCCAGCAATATCTTGTATGCGGATGGCGCAGCAAAAAAGTTGCGGTGGAATAGGGATTGATTTGCGGCTGATAAGCCAAAAAACAGTCCCTATTCCACCGCAAGTGGTAAAGGTGCCTCTAGTGAACGGGCTGGTAGCGGGGGCAGTAGCTGATGGCGATGGCGTCCACGCCCACGTGGGTTGCGATGGTGCAGCCGATGGGGCCGGTGCCGGCGTCGACGTAGTCTTGGCCCGCGAGCGCTTGGTTGACGAGTTCCTGCTCCTCGGCAGCACCGGTCGTGAGCACGCGCACGCTCGAGCCCGGGTGCTCGGCCAAAAATGCGAGGCAGTCGGCCATGGTGTTGGCGACGATGCGCTTGGCGCCGCGGCCCTTCTTGATGGCCTTGATCTCGCCCGACTGCCACTCCGGCGAAACGGCCAAGCGAATGTTGAGCATCTGCGTGAGCTGACCGGCGAGCTTGGGGGCGCGACCGTTCTTAACGAGGTTCTCGAGCGTGCGGGGAATCAGCAGCAGGTGGGCGTCGGGCAGGGTCGCGCGGATCTGCGCCTCGGTCTCGTCTAAGCTGCGGCCGTCCTCGCGCATGGCCAGTGCGTACTCCACCAGCAGGCCCTCGGCGCCCGAGCCGGTGCGCGAGTCGATGCAGCGCACATCGAGCTCGTGGGTATCGGCCACCTGGCACGCGTTGGCGTAGCAGGCCGACCACTCACTGCACAGCGAGATAAAGATGGCGCTGTCGTGGCCGTCGGCGCGCACGCGATCGAAGAGCTCCTTGAACTCGCCGGCGCTCGGCTGCGAGGTGTGCGGCAACTGATCGGAGTCGGCCATGCGGGCGACGTACTCCTCGGCGGTGATCTGCACCTGATCGAGCAGGTCCTCGCCCTCGATAATCACATGCAGCGGAATCACGTAAATGCCGAGCTCTTGGGCGCGGGCGGGGGAGATGTCCGACGTGGAGTCGGTTATGATGGCAAAAGACATAATTGCACCTTTCGTTGGGGCGCGGCAGCGCCGCCTTCTGAGAGCAAAGTGCGACAAGTATAGTAGAGTCGTTCCACATTACTAGGTTCAATTGTTGAATAGTCAACAGTTTGAAGTGTCGGTGTGGAAATCGTCAACTGGGGAAGAGGAATGCCGATGGAGGCACTGGAGATATGCAGGCGGCCGGTCGTGTTGTTTGATTTCGATGGCACGGTGGCCGATACGGGCCGGGCGGTGATGACCTCGACGCGCAAGACGCTGGCCGCGCGCGGGTTTTCGGAGGCGCAGATGGGTGACCTGCGTCGCATGATCGGGCCGCCCCTGTGGAAGAGCTTCCACGACTTTTACGGCTTTACGCGCGAGGAATCGCTCGTGGTGGCCGACGAGTACCGTGCCTTTTTTGATGAGCTGGGACCGGAAGAGTATCCCGTGTTCGATGGAATCCCCGAGCTGCTCGATGGCCTTGTCGCGCAGGGGCATCGCTTGGCCGTGGCGACGTCACGCATGGAGGCAAAGTGCATTGACATGGTGGACGAGCTGGGGCTTTCGCAGTTTGAGGCGGTGGTTGGCATGAATCCGCCGCAGAGACGCGAGACCAAGGCCGATTCGGTCCGCGATGCGCTGGCGGCCTTGGGTGCGGCCGCGGACGATGCCGTGATGATCGGCGATCGCTTTAACGACGTCGAGGGCGCGCACGCGATGGACGTGCCGTGCATCGGCATCTATTCGGGCGCGGCAGCGCCGGGGGAGCACGAGGCCGCGGGCGCCGATGCGGTGGTGCACTCGGTGGCCGAGCTTGCTAAACTTTTCGCTATCTAATAGACATAATGTGAGGGGCGGGCGTACCCGTCGCTCATTGGTAAGGAGGTCGTCCATGAATCAGGTGGAGCAGAGCGTCGCTGAGTATGTCGACGAGGTCTGGGAGGATGTTGTCGCCGATATCGAACAACTGGTGAGCTATCCGTCCGTGGCAGTTTCTGCCGATGCAGAGCCCGGTGCGCCGTTTGGCCGCCCGGTCCGTGATGCGCTCGATTGCGCGCTCGGCATTGCGCAAAAGCTCGGCTACCAGACGAGCGACGACGAGGGCTATGTGGGCATTGCCGATATCCCGGGTCGCGGCGACAAGCAGCTCGCGACCATCTGCCACGTGGACGTGGTGCCCGCCGGCCCCGGCTGGAACACCGACCCGTTTGCGATGGAGCGTCGCGAGGGCTGGCTGCTCGGCCGTGGCGTGATCGACGACAAGGGCCCGGCGGTGTTGTCGCTTTATGCCGGCGCGTACCTGCTCAAGCACGGCATTGTGCCGCGCTATACCTTCCGCGCGCTGCTGGGCTGCGATGAGGAAGTGGGCATGTCCGACGTTCACCATTATCTGGAGAACCACGCAGACCCCGACTTTCTGTTTACGCCCGATGCCGAGTTCCCGGTCTGCAATGCCGAGAAGGGCCAGTTTGGGGCGACGTTTGTGAGCCCCAAGATCGATGGAGGACGCATCGTATCGTGGAGCGGTGCCGAGGCGAGTAACGCTATCCCGTCGCAGTCCATCTGCGAACTTGCGATTGCCGCCGATGAACTGCCGGCGCCGGTCGAGAACGCCGACCGCCTGGAGATCACGGCGCTCGATAACGGGCATGCGCAGATTTTTGCCCACGGCATTGGCGGTCATGCCTCGATGCCCGAGGGCACCATCAACGCCGTCGGCCTGATCGTGTCGTATCTGCGCGAGGCCGAGGACGCGTTTGGTGCACGCGACGAGCGCCTGCTGACGCCTGCCGAGCACGAGTTTGTCAAGTTTTTGGCCTTTGTGCATGCGGACGCCAATGGCCGCGGCCTGGGTATCGATGCGACGAGCCCGGCGTTTGGCCCGCTCACCTGCAATCCCGGCGTCATCCGTGTGGTGGATGGCCACATCGAGCAGGTCATCGACGTGCGCTTCCCCGATAGCACCAGTGCCGATACCATCCGCGAGCAGCTCGAGCCGCTCGTGGGCCGTTTTGGTGTGACGTGCCAGCTGGGTCGCGCGAAGGTGCCGTTCTCGGTGTCTGCCGACGATCCGGCCGTGAAGGCGCTTATTGATACCTATAACGAGTTTACGGGCAAGCATGCTGAGCCCTTTGCCATGGGCGGCGGTACGTACGCGCGCAACTTTGCCCGCGCCGTGTCGTTTGGCCCCGAGGAGACCGGCTTGGAGCTGCCCGCATGGGGCGGCCAGATGCACGGCCCCAACGAGTGCGCCAACGAGGAACAGCTCAAGCAAGCGCTCAAGATCTATATTGTTGCGATCCTTCGTTTGAATGAATTAGAGCTTTAAGGTTTCGCGGTTTCCCAATCTAAGTTGCGGTGGAATAGTTCCTAGAATGGGCCATTTGATGGCCAAGCAGGAACTATTTCACCGCAACTTCGTTTTTATTGGTGTAAAAGGCGCGCCATGCTTGGGTGGGGATTGTTATTCGTTTGTAAAGGCTGGGCCGCGCTTGCGGTAAGGGTCTATCAAAAGCCCGTAAGAGACCGCAGATAACGCGGCTGTCGTCCGATCGAGGCCGTATCTTTCCAAACAGCAAAGCGGGCAGGGTGCCCGCGAGTCGCATGTACGAAAGGAAGATCATGCTCGATCAGGCTTATTCTCGTCGTCAGTTCCTCGGCCTCGCTGGTGGTCTTGCCAGCATCGTCGGTCTCGGTCTCGTTGGTTGCGGCGGCTCCGGCGCATCCGACGCCGCCGACAAGGGTAGCGCCGCTGCTGCCGAGTCCGTCTCCGGCGAGGTGACCTACGACGGCGCCTCCTCGTTCCAGGCTCTCGTCGAGGCCGCTGCCGAGAAGTTCATGGATGCCAACCCGGACGTCTCCGTCTCCGGCTCGGGTAACGGGTCGGGCAAGGGTCTGACCGCTGTCGCCGCCGGCACCGTCACTATCGGTAACTCCGACGTCTTCGCCGAGACCAAGCTCGAGGCCGATCAGGTCAAGAACCTCGTCGACCACGAGGTCGCCGTCGTGGGCATGGGCCCCGTCGTCTCCAAGAACGTGACGGTCGATGACCTGTCCCTCGAGCAGCTCAAGGGCATCTTCTCCGGCCAGATCACCAACTGGAAGGAGGTCGGCGGCGACGACGCTACCATCATCGTTCTCAACCGCAAGGCCGGCTCCGGCACCCGCGCCACCTTCGAGGCCGCCGTCTTTGGCGACGAGGCCGTCGACTTTAAGGGCGACGCCGAGCTCGACAAGTCCGGCGACGTCCAGACTCAGATTGCCAGTACCGACAACGCCATCTCCTACCTGGACTTCTCGCACTTCGATGACTCCAAGTTCAACGCCATCAAGGTCGAGGGCGTCGAGCCCAAGAGCGCGAACGTCATCGACGACTCCTTTAAGATCTGGGCTACCGAGCACATGTACTGCGCAAAGGACGCCGACGAGGCCACCAAGGCCTTCCTGGAGTTCATGCTCTCCGACGACGTCCAGGGCAAGCTCGTCGAGGAGCAGGGCTTTATCCCCGTCTCTGCCATGAAGGTCGTCAAGGACGCCAGCGGCAAGGTCTCCGCTAAATAAGCAATCGCCCTCGGAAAGGTTTGCAATGGCAAAACAGCTGCCAAAGCGCGACCTTGAGAACGTGGGCCTGGGCGTCACGGGCGCGTGCGTTGCGCTCGTGACGCCTGTCGTTGCCGCGCTCATCTTTATGGTCGCCCAAAAGGGCCTCTCGGCATTTTTCAAGGACGGTGTCTCGGTCGTCGAGTTTTTCACCGGTACCAAGTGGGACCTGGCCAACACGGCCGAAAACGGCCTGCCTTATACCGGCGCTCTGCCCCTGATCGTCACCTCGTTTGCGGTCATGGTACTCTCCACGCTCATCGCGCTGCCCATCGCCATCGGCTCTGCCATCTTTGCGGTCGAGATCCAGCCTAAGTTTGGCTCCAAGGTCTTTCAGCCGCTCATTGAGCTTTTGACCGGCATTCCCTCGGTCGTCTTTGGCTTGATCGGCTTTCACGTGGTCGTCGGCCTTATGAAGAGCGTTTTCCACGTGAGCACGGGCTTAGGCATCTTGCCCGGCGCCATCGTGCTGGCCGTCATGATCCTGCCGACCATGACCACGCTTTCGGTCGATGGCCTGCGTGCCGTGCCCGACAGCTACCGTCAGGGCTCGCTCGCGCTGGGCTACACCCGCTGGCAGACCATCTGGCACGTGGTGCTCAAGTCCGCCATGCCGTCGCTCATGACCGCAGTCATCCTTGGCATGACCCGCGCCTTTGGCGAGACGCTCGCCGTGCGCATGGTTATCGGCGGCATCGAGGCCATGCCGACGTCGCTGCTGTCGCCGGCCTCCACCATCACCACCACGCTCACCACATCTATGGCGGTCTATGCCGAGGGCTCGGCCCAGGACGATGTCCTGTGGGCGCTCGGTCTGCTGCTGATGGGCATGAGCCTCATCTTCATCCTGATCATCCATCTTATCGGCCGCAAGGGGGCGAAGGCTCGTGGCTAGCACGCGCATCCATATCGACGAGGCGAGACTCGGGCGTGTCCAAAAGCAGGACCGCATCGCCACGGGCGTGCTGACGGCGATCGCCGCTATCGTCATGCTCATCGTCATCTCCATGGTGGCCTATATCCTGTTCGAGGGGGTCTCGACGCTGTTCCAGCCGGGCTTTCTCACACAACCCGCGCGCGCCAACGGGACCCAGGGCGGCGTACTCTACCAGCTATTCGACTCGTTCTATCTGCTACTGATCACCCTAGTCATCTCGGTGCCCATCAGCCTGGGCGGAGCGGTCTTCCTGGTCGAGTACGCGCCGGACGGACCCATCCGCGATATCGCCTCCACCGCCATCGAGACACTGTCCTCGCTGCCTTCCATCGTCGTCGGCATGTTCGGCTTTCTGGTGTTCTCGGTGCAGCTGGGCTGGAAGTACTCCATCATCTCCGGTGCCGTCGCGCTCACCATGTTCAACATCCCCATCCTGGTGCGCGTGATTCAGCAGGCGCTCGAGGACGTGCCACAGGCCCAGCGCGATGCGTGCCTGGCCATGGGCCTTACCCGCTGGGAGGCCACGCTGCACATCCTGATCCCCGAGGCCATGCCTGCCATCGTGACCGGCATCGTGCTTTCGGCCGGCCGCGTGTTTGGCGAGGCCGCGGCACTGCTCTTTACCTCGGGCATGAGCTCGCCGGTGCGTCTGAACTTTTTGAGCTTTAACCTGTCGAGCCCCACCTGCGCCTGGAACGTGTTCCGCCCCGGTGAGTCGCTCGCCGTGCACATCTACAAGATCTATGGCGAGGGCAGCCCCGAGGCCCAGCAGATCGTCTGGGGCACTGCGGCACTGCTGATGATCTGCGTGCTGCTGTTTAACGTAGTTGCCCGTATCGTGGGCAAGCAACTGGCAAGGAGGATGACGGCCGAATGAGCGAGATGAATGCAACGCCCGCAACCGAAGCGGCATCGTCCGAGACCCAGGACTTTCTGTCGAGTGTGGGGGAGAGCGAGAAGTGCGTGCGCGTGAGCGGCAGGGCCGTGAGCAATGAGGTCGTGCTCTCCGCCAAGGACGTCAACGTGTACTATGGCGACCACCATGCGCTGCACGATACGTCGCTCGACTTTCACAAGGGCGAGATCACGGCGCTCATCGGGCCTTCGGGCTGCGGTAAGTCGACCTTTTTGCGCAGCCTCAACCTGATGAATCGCGAGATTCGCGGCTGCCGCGTGGAGGGTGAGATCAACTACCGCGGGCGCAACGTGAACACCAAGACCGAGAACACCTACGAGCTGCGCCGCTCCATTGGCATGGTGTTCCAGCAGCCCAACCCCTTCCGCAAGTCCATTCGCGACAACATTACATTTGCGCCCAGGCGTCACGGCATTACCGACCGCGACGAGCTTGATCGTATGGTCGAGGAAAGCCTGCGTGGTGCGGCGCTGTGGGACGAGGTCAAGGACAAGCTCGACAAGAGCGCCTACGCGCTTTCGGGCGGCCAGCAGCAGCGTCTGTGCATCGCGCGCACGCTGGCGCTCAATCCCGACGTGATTCTGTTCGACGAGCCCTGCTCGGCGCTCGACCCCATCTCGACGCTGGCGATCGAGGACCTGATGTCGTCGATCGTGGCCGACCGCGCCATCGTCATCGTGACGCACAACATGGAGCAGGCGTCGCGCGTGTCCAACCGCACGGCGTTCTTCTACATGGGCGATATGGTCGAGTACGACGAGACTGATGAGATTTTCCAACGGCCCAAGGATAAGCGGCTGAATGATTACCTCACCGGCATGTTCTCCTAGTCCGGGGCATGCTTGAGGCCCGCGGCGGCCACGGTTGCCGCGGGACTGATTGGAGAGGCGGGTCATCTCTTGCGTGAGATGGCCCGCCTTTTTGTGTCGCATACGGCCCGCCTTTTCGCTGCTATCATGGACAACGTTGAATTTCTACGAAGGAGCAGGGCATATGGCGATTCTTTTGGGATGCGATTCCGTCAGCCTAGAGTTTCCCACCAAGCATATTTTCGATAACGTGACGCTCGGCGTGGACGAGGGCGACCGTATTGGTATCGTCGGTAAAAACGGCGACGGCAAGTCGACGCTGCTGAGCGTGCTCGCCGGCACGTTGGAGCCCGACGACGGCCGCGTGACGCACCGCCGCGACACCACGATCGGATTGCTCGGCCAAAAGGACAACCTGGTCGATACCGACACCGTGCATCATGCCGTTGTGGGCGACGCCCCCGAGTACGAGTGGGCGTCGAGCCCCCGCACGCGCCAGATCCTCGCCGGCCTCATCAGCGATGTGCCCTGGGAGGGCACGGTGGGCGAGCTTTCGGGCGGTCAGCGCCGTCGCGTGGACCTCGCGCGCTTGCTGATCGGCGATTACGACGTGCTCATGCTCGACGAGCCCACCAACCACCTGGATATGCGCACCATCAACTGGCTCGCGCGTCACTTAAAGGCCCGCTGGCAGCGCGGCCAGGGTGCCATGCTCGTGGTCACGCACGACCGCTGGTTCTTGGACGAGGTCTGCACCAGCATGTGGGAGGTCCACGACGGCCAGGTCGATCCCTTCGAGGGCGGCTATTCGGCATACATCCTGCAGCGCGTGGAGCGCGACCGCATGGCCGCCGTTACCGAGGAGCGCCGTCGCAACATGGCACGCAAGGAGCTCGCGTGGCTGAGCCGCGGTGCCCAGGCTCGTTCCACCAAGCCCAAGTTTCGCGTGGATGCCGCTCGTGAGCTGATCGCCGACGTGCCGCCCTTGCGTGACGAGCTGGAGCTCAAGCGCTTGGCCGTGAGCCGCTTGGGCAAGCAGGTTATCGATGTGGTCGACGTGGATGCCGGCTATGCCGATACCGACGGCGCGCCCAAGCAGGTGCTCACCGATGTGACCTGGCTCATTGGTGCGGGCGACCGCTATGGCCTTTTGGGCGAGAACGGCGCCGGTAAGTCGACGCTGCTCGACGTGATCCAGGGCAAGATTGAACCCACGCGCGGCCGCGTGAAGATTGGCCAGACAGTGCGCTTTGGCGTGCTGTCGCAGCAGCTCGAGGAGCTCAAGCCCTACATGGGCGACACGATCCGCGAGGTGCTCGGCAACTATAAGAAGTACTACGTCATCGACGGCAAGGAGACTTCGCCCGAGAAGCTCTGCGAGCGTCTGGGCTTTACGACGCAGCAGCTCTGGAGCCGCATCGGCGATCTTTCGGGCGGCCAGCGCCGTCGCCTGTCGCTGTTGCTGACGATCCTGGACGAGCCCAACGTGCTCATCCTGGACGAGCCGGGCAACGACCTGGATACCGACATGCTCGCGATTGTCGAGGACCTGCTGGACGGCTGGCCCGGCACGCTGATCCTGGTGACGCACGACCGCTTTTTGATGGAGCGCGTGACCGACCAGCAGTGGGCGCTGCTCGACGGCCACCTGACGCATATGCCCGGTGGCGTGGACCAGTACCTGCGCCTGTGCAACGCTACCGCCGAGGGCGAGCCCGTGGGCGCGCCGAGCGCCAAGACCGGCACGTTTGACACCGGTGCCGCGGCAGCTGCGGCCGAAAAGCCCAAGTCGAGCGGTCAGCCCAACGGCCTGTCCAACGCCGAGCGCCAGAAGCTCCGCCGCGAGGTGAGCTCGCTCGAGCGCAAGATGGAAACGCAGCGCGCCCGCGTGGAGGAGGCCGAGGCCGCGATGGCCCAAGTCGATCCCACCAACTACACGGCGCTCGGCGAGCAGCAGGCAAAGATCGACGAGGCTCACGCTGCCATGGACGAGCTAGAGATGGCGTGGCTCGAGGCAAGCGAAAAGCTCGAGGGCGAGGAGTAGGCGAGAATGATCAAAGCCGCGTTTTTCGATATCGACGGTACGCTGCTGAGCTTTAAGACCCACCGGATTCCGGCGTCGGCGCAGCAGGTGCTCGACAGCTTTCGCGAGCAGGGGATTGCGTGCGTGATCGCCACGGGTCGCCCGACCTACCAGATGCCCGATTGGCTGTTCGACTTGGGTTGGGATGCGTACATTACGCTTTCGGGCCAGCACTGTTTTGATGCCAAGGGCGTCTACCGCAGCTGCCCGATTGATCCGGACGACGTCGCGGTGATCGTGGACCAGGTGGCGCAGGGGCGCTATGATTCGCTGTGTATGCAGGGCGAGAACTCGTTTGTGAACCGCCTGTCCGAGCGCGTGGTGACGGCTGGCAGCAACGCGGGAATCGTCTACCACGAGGAGCCGTTTGAGCACGCCTTTGACGCACCGGTCTACCAGTTTTGCGCCTTTGTGGACCCGGCCGACGAACATATCGTGACCGACGCCGTGTCGCATTCGCTCACCACGCGCTGGTGCGACCTGTTCTGCGACATTATTCCCGCTAACGGCGGCAAGGACCTGGGCGTGGCGGCGACGCTCGAGCGGCTTGGTATCGACGCGAGCGAGGCGATTGCCTTTGGCGACGGCGAGAACGACCTGTCGATGTTTGCCGCCGTGGGCACGAGCGTGGCCATGGGCAACGCACAGGACACGGTGAAAGCTGCGGCGACCTATGTGACGACTGCCGTGGACGACGACGGCATCTACAACGCCGCGAAGCACTTTGGATTGATGTAACTGCGGGTCGGCACCCGGCGCCTGGGGACACTCCTTGTGGGGCGTCTCCATTTTGTTTTCGTCCCGCACGTTTTGTGAAACACGGCTAACTTTTAGACAAAGTAGTAAGACATGGGCAACTTTTGCGGTAAAGTTAGCCGTGGAAAGTATCCAAAGGCTAACTAGCAATCATCGCGAAAGGCGGCCCATGGCCCTACGTGAATCCGGAGAAGACTATCTCGAATCGATCTACGTTCTGTCGGAACGTCAGGGCATCGTGCGCTCGATTGACGTTGCGGAGTACCTCGGCGTAACTAAGGCGAGCGTTTCCAAGGCCATGGCGACGTTGGAAAGCAACGGCTATGTCGAAATGGGCAAACGAGATGTTCATCTGACAAAGCGGGGGCTGGAGGTCGCTCGTCAAATGTGGGAGCGTCACTGCTTTTTCGTGGGGCTGCTAGAGGACGCGGGTGTTTCGGCTGAGGTCGCGTCGCAAGAGGGCTGCCACATGGAGCATTGCCTGAGCGAGGAAAGCTTCGAGAAGCTAAGGTCGATGCTGGGGCGGGACGAGACGACGGATTCAACCTCGGAATCCTAACAGGTCCTCAGTAGCGCGAACCAGCGGAAATAGGATAGAGACTTCTAACAGAAGAGACTTTCTCCGAGTCCAAAGTAAACCTGTCGGGATGTAGCATCCTTTCAGCAGTGCTGCCCCTCCATCCCGAAGAGACGCGCCTCCCGCGCCGGAACGGCGCGGGACAGCGACCGGGATCAGTAACCCCACCAACCAAGTCCAACTCAGACAAGGAACCCCGCCAGCAAGCGATGCCCAAGAACCACCAGCAACGTCACCGTAGGCCGGGACTGGGCTTGGTTTTGAAAACATTCCGCAGGCCAGAATCGCCCCCGTTCGTAGCTCCGAAGGAGCAGAACGGGGGCGATTCATTGGTCGAGGACGTTTTCAAAACCAAGCCCGGTCCCGGCCGGAGGGACCACAGGCGCTACAGGTTCTTGACACCCATCGCGCGCATGGCGTTCAGGATGGCGATGATCGCCACGCCCACGTCGCCGAACACAGCAAGCCACATGTTAGCGATGCCCAGCGCCGCAAGCACCAGGATCAGCAGCTTAACGCCCAGCGCAAAGATGATGTTCTGCCAGACAATCGCCATGGTCTTGCGTGCCACGCGGATCGCGCGGGAAATGTTGGACGGCTTGTCGTCCATGAGCACCACGTCGGCGGCCTCAATCGCGGCGTCGGAACCCATAGCGCCCATGGCAATGCCAACATCGGCGCGCGTAAGCACGGGCGCGTCGTTGATACCGTCGCCGACAAAGGCGAGCTTGCCCTTGCCGCTTTCGGCCACGAGCAACGCCTCAACACGCTCGACCTTATCGCCCGGCAGCAGCTGCGCGTGGAACTCGTCGAGACTGAGTTGCTTGGCCACAGACGCCGCAACCTCCTCGCGGTCGCCCGTGAGCATGACGGTGCGCTTGACGCCGGCGGCGTGCAGGTCGCTGATCGTCTGCTCGGCATCGGCCTTGACGGTGTCGGCAATTACAATGTGGCCGGCATAGATGCCATCGACCAGCACGTGAAGGATCGTACCGACGACCTCGCAATCGGGTGCTTCGACTCCGGTCGCGGCGAGCATTTTTGCGTTGCCAACGACGACGTGCTTGCCGTCGATGGTTGCCGTCACGCCATGGCCCGCGTCGTTGGTGGAGTCGCTTACGCGCTTGGGGTCGACCTCGCCATGGTAGGCGGCGCGCACGGACTGCGCGATGGGGTGATCGGAGAACGACTCCGCAAGGGCTGCGACCTCGAGCAACGACTGCTCGGTATAGCCAGACTCGGGGTGCACCGCCACGACCGAAAACGTGCCGTTGGTGAGCGTGCCGGTCTTGTCGAAGACGACGGTGTCCACGTCGGCGAGCGTTTCGAGGTAGTTAGAACCCTTGATGAGAACGCCTAGCTTGGATGCGCCGCCGATGCCGCCAAAGAAGCTGAGCGGCACGCTGATCACGAGCGCGCACGGGCAGCTGACGACCAGGAAGGTCAGGCCGCGCAGGATCCAGTCGGACCAGGCGCCGGTGACCAAGCCGCCGCCGAGCGCGAGTACCGCGGCAGCGCCGGTGACGGCGGGCGTGTAGACGCGGGCGAAGCGCGTGATGAAGTTCTCGGTGCGCGCCTTCTTTTCGCTGGCGTTTTCTACGAGCTCCAGGACGCGCGCGACGGTGGACTCGCCAAATGGCTTGGTGGTGCGCACGTGGATGAGACCCGTCATGTTGATGCAGCCGCTGATGATATCGTCTCCGGTTTTGGCCGGGCGTGGGACTGACTCGCCCGTGAGCGCGGCGGTATCGAGCTGTGTCTCGCCTTCGACGATGACGCCGTCGATAGGCACGCGCTCGCCGGGCTTGACCACGATCACGGTGCCGACGGCGATGTCATCGGGAAAGACCTGCTCGAGCGTGCCGTCGGCTTGCTCGACGTTGGCGTAGTCGGGCGCGATGTCCATCATGGCGCTGATCGACTTGCGGCTCTTACCCACGGCGTATGCTTGGAACAGCTCGCCGACCTGGTAGAACAGCATGACGGCGGCACCTTCGGCCATGTGCGGGTCGGTGTCGGGGAAGAGCACCATGGCAAACGCGCCGATGGTCGCGACGGCCATGAGGAAGCTCTCGTCGAACGCCTTGCCGCGGCGGATGTTGCTGAACGCCTTCTGGAGTACGTCGTAGCCGGCAATTAGGAACGGCACCAGGAACAGCACGAAGCTGGCGTAGACGTCACCCGGGGTGCCGAATGTGGCGGTAAGGGTACCGAGCTCGTCTAGGGCGTACACCACCGAAAAAATGCCTAGCGCTACCAGGATACGGTTGCGCTTATGCTCAAGGGACTCTTTCTTCTTGCGCTTCTTCTTTTTCTTTTTGGGATCGGCAGCCGCCATGATTCAAACCTCCCATTTGAATGTATGAACACTCGCTCATATAATTTCGCGAGCAAAGGCCGCAGCAAGCGCGGCCTTGTGGGTCAGCGTAAACCTGGGCTAGAGAATGATCTCGCAGTCCGGCTCGGCGTCGGCGGTAAACTCCACGACGCGATCGAGGACCTCATCGAACTCGGCGTCGTCGGCTTCGAGCGTCAACTTCTGGGTCATAAAGTTGACCGAAACGGACTTGACGCCCTCGAGCTTGGCCAGCTCGTCCTGAAGCTCGCGCGCACAGTTGGCGCAGTCGATCTCGTCGAGTTTAAACTGCTTTTTCATGGTGGGTTCCTTTCCCCGTTTTTGCGGCTTGGGTGCAGGCCGCACTGGTACCGTGGTTGGTTGCTATTCGCAGATATGGCTCATGCCCTGGTTGAGCATGGTGTAGACGTGGTCGTCGGCGAGCGAGTATAGGATATTGCGCCCGTCGCGCCGGAAGTTAACCAGGTGCGACTGCTTGAGTGTGCGCAGCTGGTGCGACACCGCGGACTGCGAGGTTTCGGTCGCTTCGGCGATGTCCGCCACGCAGAGCTCGCGGCCCATGAGGGCATAGAGGATCTTGATGCGCGTGGTGTCGCTGAAGACCTTGAACAGGTCGGCGAGGTCGTAGAGAAGCTCCTCGTCGGGAAGGTCCTCGGGCGAGCAGGTGGTGGGAATCGCGGGTTCGGTGGCCTCGATGTCGGGTTTCGTTTCATCAACGCGGATGCTCATTGCAATATCCTTTCATATGAACATGCGCTCATATAATTTACTTCCGATTATATGAGCGCACGTTCATATGTCAATACAATTTGCGATAATTTCGATGACTGCTTGCCGCCTCTGCGATTTTCTGCGGGTTGGGAGACATCGACGCAATGCTCGCCAACATATTTCGAGATGTTCGGCCAGCATGCTAAGAAAGCCACCTTGAGAAGCATTAGAACTGTTCATATTTGTACTTTATCGTGTTAAATACCGCGAGAATCAGTTCTTCCTCTACGGGAGTTCCTGCAGAATCAGTTTTATCTAAAGTTATATTGAGCATTGCTGCAGCCAATCTGGCACATCGGTGGCCGAATAAGTCGAAAAATGTAGGTGGACATCCGCAGAGATCGTCTTTAGAAGAGCGAATTCTCAATTAGATCAATAATCGTGTCGTCTTCCGTGCGGTTTTCATCGATTTTTGCGAACATGTCGCATTCCCAAGGTCCATTGATTTCCTCAGCAAGGGCCCCGACGTGTTGCATGTCATCGGGTTCTGGCACATCGTTGATGCTCGGGTCATCAGCTTGCGGATATTGGCTTGCAATTTCGCGCTTGGCGGCCTCTTCTTCTTTGAGCGTCTCCAGGACGCGGCGACCGTATTCGAAGTAGCGCCGCAAGACAAATTGACGAAGAGTTTCTTGCAGGATGGCGAAGTTATCCGGGAGTCGACCGGGCCATATCTTCTCGCGAATGCGAATCGCTTCCATGACCCGCCTAAAAGCGGACTGCTTGAAAAATGAATGACGACTAACTGTGATAACGGCATACCCCATGTTTCGCAGCGTGTTTCGGCGTTCCTCGTCAATTGATTGCTGTTCGGGCTCGTCGTGGTAAAAGCCGTTGTATTCGATATCGGTCATCGAATTTTCGAGCAGCGCGTCGAGGTAGAAAACCGTCCGTCGCGTTAGGGCGGCGTATCTTTTGGGGACTGGGATCGGATAGTCCGTTTTGATAGCGCGTATGGCTAAGCCACCCATTGACTTGGGCATTGTCAGCATCATGACAAACGCCGTTTCGAGTGGGGAGCGACAGCCTTCGCGTACATAAGAAAGTGCCTTAAGTGCTTTATTAGATCCACGATACCCCGATGCCTCTGAAAAGAAGGCTCTGAGCTCTTCAACGCTGGTTAGGGCTGGGCGCTCGCGATATTGAGTTTCGTCGGACGTTCCAAGCGCGTAGGAGCCGCAGATTTCAAAGTAATACTCAACGAGCTCCGAAAGGTTGAAGTCGGCTGCTGCTTCTAACGCGCACAGCTTGATATCGACGATGTAGACGTTCGGCTCGAGTTCTAGGTAGCTTTCTGCATCAAACGTATAGCGCGTGCAGTGGCAGATGCAGCCCTTGCAGTGCCTTTTGGCATTATTGGAAAACATCAGCACATGGATACGTTCAGAATCGACATTCTTTCTGTTGAGCCATGCTCGTGCCGCTTCCAGGTCGGACGTGGTCGGCGCAGACACCCTGATCTTTTCCATAGGTATGGGACCGGTCGCGTAGCTTGCGAGCGAGTTGGCTGTTTGGTATACAGCGCGTGCCGTGGTATGTGACAGAATGATTCCCATACGCGCATGATGGCATAGCGGACGCCGCATACGCCCGAAACTTCGGGCAACGGTATTGGGGCGCGGCTTATCTTCTGCGAACGGTGGGTTTTTGAGCTGTCGTATTGAGGGAGCAGCTTTGGCTGGGGAGGTTTCTGCCGGCTGCCCCTTTTTGATGAACTTTAGTTGCGGATTCGTAGCTTCTAAGCGTTTTTGCCGACCGCTCAGATGCCTCACCAACATAATTTGAGTTATTCGGCCTTATCCTATACAAATGGTGCGATCGCAACGTCCTATTCGAATTGATTCAGGTAGATTTATGGGGCTTGGTTGCGAAATTAAGGCGATTTTAGCTTCGATTGCGGTTCAAGGGGCCTTGACTAGTGGTTCAGCTGGCCGAACAACTCGAAAAATGTAGGTGGGCCAACCTGCCGACGGTAGCGCGCAGAGATGTGGTGTAAGAGGCGGGGCATGCCCCGCCTCTTCTCTTT
>UQMU01000035.1 GCA_900542305.1 uncultured Collinsella sp.
GTGCAATCGCAAGAAGATGACGGGGCGGAATGTCAATCCTGGTCTAACAGAGCCTTTTCTTTTGCCGCAGTCTGCCGATTTGTCTCGATCTGTAACGCTAAGGCGGCAATATTGGCTCCAGATGTTACAAATCGAGACGTTTCCGGATGACGCCGGCCCTTTGTCTCAATCTGTAACATCTAGGTCCAATTTTGCCGAGTTACTGTTACAGATCGAGACGAACTGCCGCAGACGCCCACTCCACAGCACAGACCACCACAAAGATGCCTGTCCCCATTCTCAGTGGTGATTCGAACACTTGTTCTATACGCACACATGTTCTATAGTAGAGGTGCTTGCAACGACCTGAAATTGCAACTAGAATATAGTTGCAGAATGTGAGGCGGGATGACTCGATCCGATAAACTCATCGCCCAACTGTTTAGCTGCCCTTCAACTTATCGGTATGCGGATTTTTTAAAAGTCATGGCTTCATATGGCTTTGAAATGGACAGCAAAGGCAAGACATCCGGATCGCGCGTTCGCTTCTACAGGCCATCAGATGGCAGGATGTTCGTAATGCACGCGCCTCATCCATCTGACGAATTGACAGCGGGGACCATTCGAAACATCGTTCGCTTTCTGCAAGATGTCGGAGGTAGTCATGAGTAACGTTTTGGCATACAAAGGTTATTTCGCCCCGGTCGAGTTCAATGCCGAACAGCATGTGCTAACAGGTATGGTCGCCGGCATTAGGGACGCAATCGTATTTGAAGGCTCCACGGCTGAAGAAGTGGAGCAATGCTTCCACGACGCCGTCGACGATTACCTTGAGTTTTGCGCCGAGAAGGGCAAGGAACCCGAGCGGGCTTTTAAGGGCTCGTTCAACGTAAGAACGGGCTCTGAGCTCCACAAGCAAGCAGCGCTGGCAGCGGCAAAGAAGGGTGAGTCACTCAATAAGTTTGTGACTGAAGCGATCGCTGCGGCGCTGTGAAGCCAACGTCGAGTCGAAGCCGCCACACAGGGCGCCTTTGTGGCGGCTTCGACGTTTGCCCAGATAAAACCCGCCAAAATAAACCTGTCCCTTTTTGGCAGGTTTGCTAGAGGAGGCTGGGATGGACAAGGCTGAGTTGCGGCGGGCAATGATTGCTCGGCGCGACGATCTTGATTTGGATGTACGGGCGGCGAAGTCTGCTGATATCTGTGCGCGGCTGGTTGAGCTGCTGGGCCGCTTGGATGCCGCGGCGCCGCGCACCGTTGCCGTCTATGCCGCGATGGGTTCCGAGGCAGACCCTGCCGCGTTTGCCGCTGCGGCCGCCGTGCGCGGCTGGCGCGTAGCCTATCCGTGCATGCTCTCGGCAATTGATGCCGCAGCTTGTGGCCAGCGCATGTGTATGCGGGCAGTTGCCGCCGACGATGCATCCGCGGCTCCGTTTATCGCCCACCCTACGCGGGCCTTTGCGGCCACGGACATCGACAGCAACCACTTCCCTATCGTGCCTGCCGAAGCTCTCGACATGATCGTCGTGCCGCTCGTGGCCTTCGACCAAACCGGCGCGCGCCTGGGCTACGGCGGCGGTTGCTACGACCGCTACCTGCCCATGCTCTCGCCCGCATGCCAAATCATCGGCATCGCCTTTGACGAGCAGCGTGTCGACCGCGTTCCCACCGACGCTCACGACCTGCCGCTACCCCACATCATCAGCGCCTGATCGCCGCTGTATCGCACCCGCAAGATGAGCGTGGAAAATCTCCCACTTTGAGCCCCCTTACGAGCCAAAAGTGGGAGATTATCCACGCTCATTCAACAAGCGTCCGAAAATCCACGCTCAACCAATACACGTCCGGATTTCCACGCTAGTGCAAGCCAAACGTCCCGCAACTGCCTCAGCACTCACGCGGCACGCCGGCGACCCTGAGCTTGCGATCGAGCTTTGACGGATCCCTTAGATCATCCCAGCACAAGCGCACGATCTTGCAGTTATCAAGCAGCGAAAGCCTCGACTCGCGCTGGCGCTCATCAAACTGCGCCTTCGCGAGCTTGCCCTCCTCCGCCGCCTTCTCGCTTTTAACGAATCCGTCGAACTCCCCGATAATCAGCCAGTCGCCCACACGCCACAAGTAGTCAACTCGATACGGCCGCCCCGGCTCAACCGGGTCGAACAGCTCAACTTGCAGCTCCGGCGTCTGCCAGCCGCGCTCAATCATCAGAGCACGCGCCTTGGACTCGCCACCGCTTTCCGATAGGCCATCGGCACACCGCGCAACACTTCGCGCCGTCACAACACCGCGACGATTTAAGCCAAGCTTGTTGATTGCCTCAACGAGATGCTCCTTCGACAACAGCTGCTCATGAAGCGCCGAGTCCGCAATGATCAGTCCCTCGACAAACGATGCATCGACCAGGCAATCCGTAATCGTTTGATCGATATCGGTCACGGCAATATCCATCTGGATTGCCCGCGTTTGACGAGCATAACGATGGCGAATCACCCGAGAGCCCGGCGTCGTCGATTGCGCCGGCGCCGCGGCGATATGGATGTGCGTCAAATTGGCATGCGAAACCGAAAGGCCATAGATAACAGCCGCCGTATAGGAGCAAAACGTCCAGTCGGGATGCTTTTGCGCAAGGGCCCGCACCCGATGCAGATAACGTTGCCGAAACTTGAGCTCGGACCAATAATCCGGACGCGCATACAGCCCCGGCATGACCGCCTCTAGACTTCCCGCCGCCACACGCCGCTCAATCTGCTTTGCCTCCGCCGCCGTGCGTGCGTACACGCAGCTCATCTGCTGTTCGCACGCTTTAATGTGGCTTGTAAGTCTTTGATTCGCCGTCATGTTTCCCATGTCGCCTCCCAACTCTTGGAACGGCGCAAACGTACCAGACGGTTTCATGCGAAGTCTGACCAAATGCTGTCCGGGCGCTGACCAAATACTTGACGGTTTTGGACGTTTTAGGCTGATGGCTTATATCTGCAGGTAGGGTAGTTGTCGAGAGGTCCCTGTCTCCACAATTTGGCGCCTCTAAAGCCGTCGATTTCTTTTAAAGAAAATATGCTGTGGCTCAAAACTACCTTGTTCGCAACGTGGCCCGTATGCACTCGACGTGTAATGAGGCCGCCGGCATGACAGCTACAGAAAAATCGAGCGTGGAAAATCTCCCGTTTTTGGCCCCTTCCTCGGCCAAAAGTGGGAGATTATCCACGCTCGATTTGTAAACGTCCGAAAATCCACGCTCGTGTGTCCGAAAATCCACGTTCGTCACGCCGCGAGCACAGCAACGGCCGCAGCAGCAACCACAGCTACAGCCGCAGCCTAGTGCTCCTCGCCGGCGCGGGCCAGGTCGTAGGGCGTGGTCTGGTAGACGTAATAGTTGAGCCAGTTGGTGTAGAGCAGCTGAGCTTGGCTACGCCAGACGTTGCGCGGCTCGGCGGAGGGGTCGTCGCCCGGGAAGTAATGCGCCGGCACCTCCGGGTTGAGCCCGCGCTTCACATCGCGCTCGTACTCCAGGCGCAGCGTATCGGTGTCGTACTCGGGATGGCCAAAGACAAAGAAGCGACGGCTGTCGGTCGACTTGACGATGTACAGGCCCACCTCGTCGGACACGGCCACGACCTCAAGCTGCGGCTCGGCCTCCACGTCCTCGCGGCGCACGTCGGTGTTGCGCGAATGTACGGCATAGAAGCGGTCGTCAAAGCCGCGGACCAGCGGGCTTTGCGGCTTCACCAGATAATGCTCGAACACGCCGCTCGCCTTTGCCGGCAGGTCGTACTTCTGGATGCCGTAATGATGGTACAGGCCGGCCTGCGCGCCCCAACAAATGTGCAGCGTAGAGTGCACGTGCGTGGTGGACCAATCCATGATCTGGCAGAGCTCGGGCCAGTAGTCGACCTCCTCGAACGGCATCTGTTCCACCGGCGCGCCCGTGATGATCAGGCCGTCGTAGTGGATGTCGCGGATGTCGTCGAACGTGCGGTAGAACGTCTCCAGGTGGCCGGCGCTCACGTGCGTGGCCTCGTGCGTCTTGGTGCGCAGCAGGTCCACTTCCACCTGCAGCGGCGTGTTGGAGAGTTTGCGCATGATCTGCGTCTCGGTGGCAATCTTGGTGGGCATGAGGTTGAGGATGAGCACGCGCAGCGGACGGATGTCCTGGTGCAGCGCGCGGTACTCGGTCATGACAAAGATGTTCTCGCTCTCGAGCTGCGCGGCGGCAGGGAGGGCGTCGGGGATGCGAATGGGCATGGATGCTCCTTACGAGTCAGTTGCAGCTATGGTACAACGAGCGGCCCCATCCGCGCGAGCATATCGCCCAGCGATGCCGTCAGCGGCCCAAATCACTCCAAAAGTAGAGATTAAGGCATGCCCAAAAATCTATGGCGCTTTAGCCTAGCAAAGTGGCAGCAGGACGCTACAATGGTTCGACGCGAAAAACTCGGCCGAAAGGATACATATATGTACCAGACGCGTAAGATCGGTGTGGTCGGCCAGGGCCACGTAGGAGCACATGTTGCCAACAGTCTGCTCATGCAGGGCATTGCCGACGAGCTGTACCTGTGCGATATCAACGAGGCCAAGGTGACGTCCGAGGTCCAGGACCTGCGCGACTCCCTTTCGTTTGTCCCGTACAACACCAAGATCGTCAACTGCTACGACCACTACGAGGAGCTTGCCTGCTGCGACGTCATCGTCAACGCCGCCGGCAAGGTCGCGCTGGCCGCCGGCAACCGCGACGGCGAGCTGTTCTTTACCACCGACGCCGCCCGCACCTTTGCCAAACGCATCGTCGACGCCGGCTTTGACGGCATCTTCGTGAGCATCTCCAACCCCTGCGACGTCGTGTGCACCGAGCTGTGGCACCTGACCGGCTACGATCCCAAGAAGATCATCGGCTCGGGCTGCGGCCTGGACTCCGCCCGCCTGCGCACCGAGATCTCCAAGAAGGTCGGCGTGAGCCCCAAGTCCATCGACGCCTACATGATCGGCGAGCACGGCTTTAGCCAGCTGGCCGCCTTTAAGGCAGCAACCATCGCCGGCAAGAGCCTCAACGAGCTTCAGGCCGAGAACCCTGACAAGTACGCCTTCGACCACATGGAGGTCGAGGAGCTCGCACGCAAGGGCGGCTATGTGACCTACCAGGGCAAGCAGTGCACCGAGTACGCCGTCGCCAACTCCGCCGCGCGCGTCTGCGCCGCCGTGCTGCACAACGAGCACGCCGTGCTTTCCGCCTCCACGCTCATGACCGGCCAGTATGGCGAGGAGGGCATCTTTACCTCCCTGCCGTGCGTGATCGGTGCCGAGGGCGTCGAGGAGGTCTACACGCTCGACCTGTCCGAGCACGAGCTCGAGGGCTTCCACAAGAGCTGCCAGCACATCCGCGACAACATCGCCCAGCTCGACTGGTGGGACGCCGAGGCATACGACGCGAAGTAGGCCGCCGGCTGCCGCAACCTTGCGAATCTAAGCGCGATACTAAGCGGGCCGCGCCGGAAATCCCCGGCGCGGCCCGCTTTTTACGCACGCTGTTCGCTTGCGAATCGAAGGTGAATACTTTTCCCGGTACCTAGTACTGCTCGATGCCCATGTAGCGACGAACCTCGGGGCTGTGGTCGAAGACCTTGCCGCGGGCGGCACGCAGCTCGCAGCTCATCGCGTAGAAGAAGATCGGCTCCAGGTACGAACGCACGCTGGCAGGCACTTCACCCACGCCGTACTCGAGCGCATCGAGCACCATGACGGTATCGGTGTGCGTGTTGAGGAACGCAAGAGCGCGCTCCTCCATGGGGCGGCACTCGCCCGATCCGAGCTGCACAAAGTAGAACACGCCGGGCTCGGTGGCTTCGAACGGGCCATGGAAGTACTCGCCGGAGTGGATGTAGCAGCAGTGCTGCCACTGCATCTCCATGAGCGAGCAAATCGCCATGGCATAGGTCTGGCTAAAGTTGGGACCGGAGCCCAGGATATAGAAAAACTTGTGCTGCTGGCAGAGCTCGGCAAAGCGGGCGCCCAGCTCGGCGTTGACCTTCTCACGGGCGGCGGGCAGCAGCGCATCCATCTGCTTGAGGCCCTCATACATGTCGGCGAGTGACTCGTAGCCTTCCTGCTGGTCGAGCAACTCGGCGGCGATCAGAGCGCCAATGCCCTGCGGCACCTCAGCCTGCGACACGCCCTCACCCCACGGATAGACCCAGGTAGTCCACTTGCCGTTGTCGATCTTTGAGCCCTCGCAGTCGGTAAGGGCAATGACCTCGGCACCGGCGGCCAGCGCCATCTCGCAGCCGTCGACGACCTCCTGCGTGTTGCCGCTGTGGCTGCAGGCGATGACGAGCGACTTCTCGCCAAGACTCTTGGGAGCCATCAGGCAAAACTCGCGCGCCGTGTAGACCGTCGAGGTAAACGTGGTGGCCTCACGCTTGAGCAGCTCGTTGGCCGGCATGAGATCGATCATCGAACCGCCGCAGGCAATCCAAAAGACGTTCTCGATCTTGCCCTTGCGCTCGATGATTTCCTGAACCAGATCATGTGCGTTCATGCTGATGCTCCTCCTTGTGGGGCGGCTTTGAACGACGACAGCTCGTACCTGCTGTCGTTCTATGTTGTCCTATTTATAGCACGTGTAACAACGCCCGTGAAGTCATCTCAGCAAATTTGTTCTATGTTGTCCTATCTGTGGACGTTAGATGTCGAAGACGTAGCGCGAGCCCACGATCTTTTGGCGGCCGAGCAGTAGAGGGCGCCCGCCGGCGTCGGTAAAGTAGGCCTCCATATAGAAGAGAGGCTCGCCGACCGGCACCTCCAGCAGCGGGGCCGTCTGAGTATCTGCAAGCGCAATCTCCACGGTGCAGGGGTCGGACTTGAGCGGCGCGCGACCCGAATGCTCGGCAACGAGCGCAAAGATTGAGTTATCGGTGAGGTCCTCGTCGGCCAGCGTCTGCAGGTAGGGATGGTCGGCGAGCACAAAGGCGTTGTTCTCGAGCATGACGGGGATGCCGTCGGCCGTGCGCACGCGCTCGACCACGATAAGCTCGCAGCCGGGCTCCACGCCAAAGAACGCCGCATCCTCGTGCGTCGCCGCGACCACCGTGCGCGACACCAGACGCGCACCCGGCACCATGTCGTTGGCAGCACAACCCTCAGTAAAGCTCTGGACGTCACCCTTCTGGCGAATCTTGCGCTTGAGCTTGGGAGCGCACACAAACGTGCCCCTCCCCTGCTGGCGGTTGAGATATCCCGCGCGCGACAGCTCCTCGATGGCACGGCGCACGGTGATGCGCCCCACGCCGTAGGACTTCGCGAGCTCCATCTCGGCAGGGATGCGCGAGCCGGCGGGGTACACACCGCGCGCGATCTCGCCCTTTAGGTCATCCATGACCTGTTGGTACAGCGGCACGGCGGGCACGTCAGTGCGGTCGGTTTTATCGTCGAATGCCATCGTTACGCTCCATCCCGCGCATGCTCGGACTCAAATTCTTCAATCGCCGCCATAAACTGCTCGCCAAAGGCGTCGGCTTTTTTCTCGCCAATGCCGTTGACCTGGATCAGCTCCTCGCGCGTCTGCGGACGCAGGCGGCACAGGCCGCGCAGGGCCTTGTCGGAAAAGACCATATACGGCGCCATCTCCAGCTCGGTCGAGATCTCCTTGCGGAGAGCACGCAGGCGCTCGAACAGCTCGGCATCGTCGCCAACGCGCGGGTGCTGGTCCAGCTCGGCCTCCTCGCGCAGCAGATCGACGGCGCGGCGGGCGCGGACCGAGGCCTTGCGCTTGGACGCGCGGCGCTTAACGGTAAAGGCGAACGCCTCGTCCTCGACCTCGCCGGCACGCGGGCCCAGCCCCACGACCGGGTACTGCCCCTGCGAGGTGGCAAGGTAGCCACGGCCGCACAGCTGGCCGATGATGTCCTTGATGCGCCCGACCGATTCGCTCGACAGCTCACCGTAGCCGCGGTCCTCGTCCAGATGCATCTGGCGAATGCGCTCGGTGTTGCCGCCGTGGAGCACATCGGCGATCAGCGACTTGCCAAAGCGCATGGGACGCACGGCCACATAGCGCACAGCGGCGCGGGCCATATCGGTGACGTCCTCGACCTCGAACTGCGTGAGGCAGTTGCTGCAGTTGCCGCAGCCCTCGGCGTCGTCCGTGGCGGCGCTGCCCGCGCCAGCCGTAGCAGCATGCTCGGCCGCGGCCTCGTCGCCAAAGTAGCGCAGCATGTATTCGCGCAGGCAGCCGGTGGTATTGCAGTAGCCCTCCATCTGGCTGAGCAGACGATATCGATTCTGGAGCGCCCACGCGCGCTGCTCGTCGTCGAGCGCCTCATCGGCGGCATCGCCGCGATCGATCAGAAAGCGACGCATGCGAAAATCGTTGCCGTTCCACAGCAGGTGGCAGCTGGCCGGGTCGCCATCGCGGCCAGCGCGGCCCGCCTCCTGGTAGTAGGCCTCGATGCTCTCGGGCACGTTGTTGTGAATCACGTAACGCACGTTGGGCTTGTCGATGCCCATGCCAAAGGCGTTGGTGGCAACCATCACCTGGATGTCGTCGTCGATAAAGGCACGCTGGCTCTGGCGGCGGGCGTCGTTGCCCATGCCGGCATGGTAGCGCCCCACACGAATGCCGCTGGGGCCCAGTGCCTCGGCAAGCTCCGCGGCCAGCGCATCGACCGTCTTGCGGGTCGAGCAATACACGATGCCGCTCTCGCTCGAATGCGCGATCACGTAGTCGCGCACCCAGGCGGTCTTGGCCTTGTCGCCCATCTCCTCGCAACCAAAGTAGAGGTTCTTGCGATCGAAGCCCGTCACTACCGTCGCGGGATTTTGCAGGCCGAGCATCTGCTGAATGTCCGCGCGCACGCGCTCGGTCGCCGTGGCGGTAAAGGCCGCCACGATGGGGCGCCGCGGCAGCGAATCGATAAACTCGCGAATCTGCAAGTAAGCGGGACGGAAATCCTGGCCCCACTGGCTCACGCAGTGAGCCTCGTCAATGGCCACGAGCGGAACGCCGATGCCGCCTTCGGCCGCAGCTTCCTGCGCAAAGGCCAGAAAGCGCGGCTCGAGCAGACGCTCGGGTGCCACATACATAAGCTGATAGCGGCCCTCGCGCGCCCGCTTGAGCACGGTATTTTGCTGAGCCGGCGTAAGGCTGGAGTTGAGATAGCTGGGCCGCGCACCCGCCGCGAGCAACGCACGGGTCTGGTCCTCCATAAGCGACAGCAACGGGCTCACCACAAAGGTGATGCCGGACAGCATAAGCGCAGGCACCTGGTAGCAGATAGACTTGCCGGCGCCTGTGGGCATAACGCCGAGCGCATCGCGGCCGGCAAGAATCGCATCCACCATGCGGTCCTGCCCCGGGCGAAACGAGGTGTAGCCAAAATAGGCGCCGAGCGTGTCGAGCGCCATCTGCTGCATGCTATCGGTCATGATTTCCTAACGTCCAAGTCATCTGCCGCCGATTATACGCCGCCACGCGGACCAGCGTCGCCCGGCTGTCAGCCACGCTCATTCTGCGGGTAGTCATTGGGAACGTTCTTGAATGACTAGTCGTTTAAGAACGTCCCCAACGACTAAGGAGTGTCCCCAGGTGCCGGCAGAAAAGGAACATCCCCAAGTGCCGCATCCGGGCCATGGCAACGCCGATGTTTTGGCGCGGACAGCGAAAGCCCGTCAGAGCGAGCAAGGTGCCTTGAAACAAGGCGGCATTGACCTTCTGGTCATGCCGCCGAAGTTGAAAGGCAGATTGCCGCTCTGGCGGGCTTGCAGCGTCGAGCCGTTACGCGGTTTGGTAAAACCGCGTAACCTACATGACCATAACGTAGCGCGATCCCACGTAGTACTGCTTACCCATCAGGACCGGCTCGCCATTGGGGCCGATAAAGCCGGCACGCAGGTTGAGCAGTGGATCGTGCGGAGCGATGCCCAGCTCGGCCGCCTGCTCGGTATTGGCACGAACGGCCTCGACCGTGCGGTAGCCAACCGAGACAATCGGCGTTCCGCCAACACGCTCGACCTCGGAAAAAATCGACTTGTCCTCAAGATCGGCCGTCAACAGCTCACGGTAGGCGTCAAACGGCACAAAGATGTTCTCCTCAAAAATGGGCTCGCCGTCGGCCGTACGCACGCGCTTGATGTGCAGCAGCAGCGCGTCCTTCTGCAGGCCAAAGAACTCCATCTCGTTTTGACGTGCCGGCACAATCTGGCGATCGACCACATGCGCGCCCGCCTTCATGTCATTATCGGCACACAGCGCGGTAAACGTCTGCAGCGTCGAAGCGTGGAACTGGCGGTTGATGTGCGGCGTGGAGACAAAGGTACCACGGCCCTGCTGCTTAACCAGGTAGCCATCGGAGCACAGCTCCTCGACGGCGCGGCGCACCGTAATGCGGCTCACGTCGTACTGCTCGGCTAGCTCAAGCTCGGACGGAATACGCTCCTTGGGTGCATAAACACCTTTCTCGATCGCGTCCTTGATTTCGTCATAAATCTGCTGGTAAAGCGGTGCATTTTTGGGCGTAGGCATATCTAATCACTCTTATCGAAATATTGAAATAACTAATACGTATATAACGTCTAGTTTCATGTTACCTCATAATGATAAAACGATACACCGCATACAGCAAATCCTTACCTGCCGTCGTCCTGCTGCAGGCTGTCCTGCTCGCTGAGGCGCGCCTGCCTGCTGGCCATGCGTGCGGGCTTGTCGGGATCGGGAACGGCCGCGGGCATGGGTTCGTCGACATGACCTCCCCACCAGCCGCCCACAAAGTTGAGCGTGTGGAACACGTTGATCACGGCGCCGGGATCAATGTCGCACACCAGCTTGATAATGTCCTGGCTCTCGTAGGTCGATACAACGGCGTGCAGCAGGTACATCTTCTCGCGGCTGTATCCGCCAATGACCTCGGCGCAGCTAATGCCGTGCTGAAAATGGTCAACATAGGCGGTCATGACCTCGTCCGCCTTGCGCGTCGTGATCTGCAGCGTCACGCGGTCGTAGCGACGATAGAAGCTGTCGATTGTCTTGGTCGAAATAAACTGGAACACGATGGAGTACGCCGCCTTGTCCCAGCCAAACATAAAACCAAAGATCGCCAGGATAAAGCAGTTGAAACCAA
The DNA here is from genome assembly GCA_900542305.1 of uncultured Collinsella sp. Lineage (GTDB taxonomy): Bacteria > Actinomycetota > Coriobacteriia > Coriobacteriales > Coriobacteriaceae > Collinsella. Next base: position 11,088 of record UQMU01000035.1, read on the forward strand.
AGATGACGCCCCAGATGGTCTTGCCCGTGTGGTTGGAAACCCACAGCGCGATAAAGTCGGTGCCGCCGGTGGATGCGCCGGATTTAAGCGCGATGGCAGCGCCCAGACCCGAGACCACGCCGCCAAAAATGATGAGCATGATCTTGTCACCCAAAAACGGAGCGAAGTGAAGGACGTTGAGGAACAGCGACGAGAGCACAACCTGCATCATCGAGAAGATGACGAAGCGCTTGCTAATGCCGCTCCAGCATAGGAGCGCCACGGGAATGTTGAGCGCGAGCATACCGAGCGAGATGTCGATGTGAACGCCGCCGAGCGAGGTAACGCGATCGAGCAGGACCGCAACGCCGGTGAGGCCGCTCGGAAGCAGGTCGGCGGGTTGAATGAACGCCTGGATCAGGAATGTCTGGAGAACGGCAGAAATCGTGACCGCCACGGCAGTAATGGCGCGGCGGACGATGGTAAGGCGGCCGAGCACGAGCACGCGGTCCGTGAGCTGATCGATGGCGTTCGCCACGCGGGCTCCTTTCGAAGGCAAATCTAGTTGTGAGGCATGTCGGCGATTGTAGCATGGAGCGTGCGGGGGCGCTTCAATTCACCCTCTCTCGACAACCAAAGCGGGACCAGCAACCCCCACGACCAAAGGCCCAAATTACAAGTGAGTAGACTTTACGCGACCTGCAGAGCACACCCAAAACCGCCACCCCTGTGACCTGCGGTTTTACTAGAGCAGATGCACTTTGTGCTCGGCCTACGCCAAAAAGTCTACTCACTTAGCCCGAATCGAAGCCAAACGGATCAAAATCGAAACCAAATTGAGCCAATCCACCGCAAAAAACGTTTGAACCCGTGCTTCTCGCGGCGGATTGACACTACAAAGCGGCCAAAATGTCGGTCAGATTATCAATAACGGCATCGGCTCGCGATTGATCGAGGTTGACGCCCTCGTGCGGACGCAGCGCCAGGACGTGGGCACCGGAGCGCTTGCCGGCCTCGATGCCCATGGGCGAGTCCTCGATCACCAGGCACTCAGCGGGCTCCACGCCCAGCGCCTCCATGGCGCGCTGGTAGATCTCGGGGTCGGGCTTAAACGCGCTGCACTCGTGGCCGCTGATGGTGTAGTCCAGCACGTCGGCAATGTCGGCAATCTCCACCAACTCGTCGATAAGCTCACGGTAGGACGAGCTCGCGATGGCGCACTTCACACCACGCGCGCGCAGCGCACGCATTACCGGCGCCGTCTGCTCGTTAAGCAGTTCGGCATACGGAACGGGATGGACCGGGCTGTAGACATGCTTGTACTCTACGCGCAGGCGCTCGCGCAGCTCGACATCGTCGGGAACCAGTGCCTCCCAAATGGCCGGTTCGTTAGACCCCGAAAGATCGGGGATCTCGTCAAAGTGAAACCCCTTCTCTTCCATAAACGCCACGCGGCGGCGGTTGTAGAACCACTCGGTATCGACCAGCACACCGTCCATATCAAACAGCACTGCCTTGATCATACGCATCTCCTCCCACCTGCCAAATAGGGACAGGTTTATTTTGGTAGGTTTTATCTGGGGTTTTACAGCGCAACGGACACGCCCTCCCCAAAGCAAAAAAGGGGACAGGGCACAAACCCCATCCCCTCTCAATCAACCCGTAAGGTCTACTTACTTGTGATTAGTAGGAAAGCTTCCACATGTAGCGGCGCATGGTCAGCGGGTGCTGACGGGCCTCGGCGATCTGGTTGCCGTACTCGCGCATAACGGCGAGGTGCAGCAGCGGGTTGAAGTAGGTGACGACGCTCGCGGGCACGGCGTCAGCCAGGCCGTAGTCCTTGGAGTCGATCAGAGCGACCTTGGCGCCCATGCGCTCAAGGAAGGTGAGGGCGCGGGCGTCCATCGGACGGGTAGCGCCATCGGACATGAAGAAGACGTAGGGCTTACCCTCGGTGGAAACCTCGAACGGGCCGTGGAAGTACTCGCCGGTGTTGTAGGCGGCGGCGTCGATCCACTGCATCTCGGTGAACAGGAAGGCGGCGTGAGAGTAAGCCATCTTCTCGGAGGCACCAGAGGCCATGAAGTAAATCATCTTGTCGTCCTTGAAGTCCTCAGCGAACTTCTTGGCGAGCTTCTTGCAGGACTGAGCAGCGTTCTCGCAGAGATCGAAGACGTTGGTGAGGCCGGTGATCATGTCGTCGTACTTGTCATAGCCCTCGGTCTGCTGAAGGATCTCGAGAGCAAGAGCGATGGCATAGCCGGGCTTCTCGCACTTGGCAGCGAAGTTGGCGTGGAAGCCGTGAACGATGACGTAGTCAGCGTCGACGGTCAGAGCGGAGCCAGCCTTGTTGGTGAGGGAGACGACCGGGCAGTTGTGCTTCTTGGCGGTCTTGTTGGCCTCGACGGTCTCGGGCGTGGAGCCACCGAGGGAGCAGGTGATCACGAAGGTGTGCTCGTTGACCCAGGAAGGCGTGTCGTAGTTGAACTCGTTAGCGGTGAAGATCTGAACGTTCAGCTTGTCCGTGTTGTTGGCCAGGAAGTACTTGGCGGGGTACAGGTCGGACATGGAAGCACCGCAGCCGACGAAGGCGACACTGTGGATCTCGTGGTTGGACAGGACGTCAGCGACGATCTGCTTAGGGAGGTTAAGGTCGATCTCGTACATCTGACACATTCCTTTCGATTTTTGCGGCGCCACATTGCCGGGCGCTCGCAGGGTTACCGTGGTTTGGACCGAGTCGCCGGTCCGTTGAGGATGCGACAAGGGGACTGTCCCATTGTCGCATTTTGGGGATGGAAGCCTGCCTGGGGTATGGGATGCCAGGCAGGCCCCCGGGGGAAAGCGGTTAGGCGCTTGGTCGCGACTAGGCCAGAATGCCGGCCGCGGAGAGGGCGATGCCGCCCACGATGGCGATCACGAGAAGCCAACCGGTGTTGACGTTCTTCTTGATGAGCCAGTACATAAGGCCGGTGAGGCCAAGGGAGATCATCTGGGGCATCATGCCGTCCAGGATGTCCTGGATAACGACGGTGCCCTCAGCGAACTGCAGCGGGGTGGTGGCGCCGATCAGCGTGGCGATCATGCCGCCCACGGACATAAGACCCACGATGCCGCAGACATACATGAGCTTCTCCATGAGGTCGCCGCCCTGAAGCTTGCTCAGGTACTCGTGGCCGCCCTGATAGCCCATCTTGGCGGCGAACCAAGTAATCAGCACAGAGGGGACGATGGAGATGAGCATGGCCAGGATCGGGCCCATGATGGAGCCCTGCTGAGCCAGCTGAACGCCCAGGCCAAAGGCGATAACGCGGATGGTGCCCTGGAAGAAGGAGTCACCGATGCCGGAAAGCGGACCCATGAGGGAGGTCTTGACCGCGTTGATCGAATCGGGATCGAAGTTCTCGGGATCCTTGGCGTACTCCTCCTCCATGGAGGCGGTGAGGCCCAGGATAAAGGCGCTCGTCTGCGGGGTGCAGTTGTAGAACGCCATGTGACGGTGGTAAGCCTCTTTCTTAGCAGCGAGCTGCTTGGGGTCGGACTCGTCCGGATAGAGGCGATCGAGCGTGGGAACCATGCCGTAGAGGAAGCCCATGTTCATCTGACGCTCGTAGTTCCAAGAGGCCTGGATGGCCCAGGAGCGCCAGAAGAACTGGCTGACCTTCTTGTTCAGGGACACGTCCTTGGTTGCGGTTGCCATAGTGTGTTCCTCCTTAGTCTTCGTCGTCTTCGAGCGGATCGTAGTCGGAATCGACACCGGCGGCTGCATGGGAACCGTTGAACTTGAAGCCCATGAAGACGACAGCCAGGCACACACCGATCAGAGCGACCGCGATGACGGACAGGTTGAGGTAAGCGGCGAGCAGGAAACCGATGAACAGGAACGGAGTCATACCCTTCTTGATCATCATGGTGAGCAGCAGGGCCAAGCCGTAGGCGGTCATGATCTTGGTCGAAACGTTAAGACCAGTGGACAGCCACTCGGGAACCATGTTGACGATGGCCTGAACCAGGTCGGTGCCAACAAAAACGGCGAGGAAGATCGGCAGGAAGTACATGACGGCGTACAGACCGGAGCCGGCGCAGATGTGCATACGGTAGGCGGTCTTGAACTTTCCGTTATCGATCGCGCTATCTGCCACATGGGTGAGGGCGGCGATGATGGAACGGAAGACAATGCCGAGGAGCTGACCCAGGACGGCGACCGGGATGGCGATCGTCATGGCGGTCTCGGCGGAAGCATCGGTCAGGCATGCGAAGGCAGCGGCCACGATGCCGCCCAGGACCATATCGGGCGGAACGGCAGCGCCGACCTGCACCAGGCCCATGGACACGAGCTCGACGGCGGCACCGACGGCAAGGCCGGTGGGCACATCGCCCAGCAGCAGACCGACGAGCGTAGCGCCAACGAGGGGCTGCTCGAAGTTAAGACGACCGAGCAGGCGGGAGTCCCACATGCAGAACACGCCGACGAGGCCGACGAGCACCGCACTGATGAACGTATTCATACCCTTCTCCTTTCAGTCAGGCAAAAGCCTGGTTGATTACAGCTTGGCGTCGATGTCGACGCTCTGATACGTAGGGGTCTGCTGAACATAGAGCTTGATGCCCATGTCGAGCAGCTGGTTGACGTCGGCCTTCTGGTTGGCATCGAGGAAGACGGAGCTGTCCTTGCCGCCGACCTGATCGGCACCGTCGTGGTTGGCGGTGGCGCCCAGGTTGATGGCGTCGAGCTTGTAGCCCTGGCAGAACTGCAGCATCTCGGCCGTGTTGCCAAAGACGAACATGACGCGCTCGCCGAGGGTGTTGAGCTTGTCCATCTTGGCGAGGGCACGCTCGACGGTGAAGACGTTCAGGCGCACGCCCTGGGGCTTGGCCAGCTTAAGAGCGCCCTTCTTGATGTCATCGTTGGCGGCAGCGTTGTCGACGACGATGATGCGCTCGGCCTGAACCTTGGTGGTCCAGGTAAAGACGACCTGGCCGTGCAGCAGACGGTAGTCAAGACGTGCGAGGACGATCTTGGCGGGACCGGAGCTGTGACGGGACGCCTTGGCCTTCTTGGCGGGAGCCGCGGCGGCCTCGACCGGTGCGTTGGGATTGGTCAGACCGGTGCGGGCCTCGTTGATGAGGGCCGCGAGCTCGGCGCCCTTGACGGGGGCGGGGCTCATAGCAAGCGTGAGCGCCAACGGGATGTTGAAACCGCTGACAACCGTGAACTTCGTGCCGTTCTTGGAAAGCTCGACCATGTTGTTGTTGACCGAGCTGCCGAGCATATCGGTCAGCACATAGACGGTGTCGTCCGCGTTGAACGTGGCGATCATAGCCTCAACCTTATTGGTGATGGGCTCCTTGTCGTCACGAGCAAGCGACACGACGTGGACGTTCGACACGTCGCCGAGAACCATCTCGAGCGTGTCTTTGGCGCCTGCGGCCAGGCCGCCATGAGATGCGAGAATGATCTGATTCATCTTGCCTCCTCCTTTTCGTTATGGTCATTATAACGTCTTATACGTTGCTTATATTGCTAATTAGTATAAAGACCGTTCGCGGGTGAAAATCGACCGTTGACGGGTTTAACGTACTCGAAACGTTGGGCTGGGTAGGCCGGCGCTAGCTGGATAACCCCAGGTCAGACCCTGCGCGCAATCCCCTATCGCACGAAGTACCAGGGGCTTTCCTGTACGGTGGGTTCCAGCGCAATGCCGGTGCGTTCTTTAAACAGATCCATGTCCTGAGATTTTTCGGTCCACCACGCGTTGGGCTTAAAGGTCATGCTCTCAATGACATGACCGACAAACACACTGTTGCGCAGCTTAGAGAAGTCGGTATTCATAATCAGGATGGACGCGAGCACCAACACGATGCCCAGGACTTTAATCGCGCCGGCGGGCTCGGCGTAGACACCAATGCCCACCAGTACGGTGACGACCGTCTCGAAAGACATTACGACGGGAACTTTCGATGTCTCGAGCCCCATGGACAGACCCTGCATATATAAGATGTAAGCAACGGCTGTGGGGATGAGTCCAAAGCCAAGGAACAGCAGCAGCAGCTGTGGCGACATTGCCGCGGCGACATCCGGCCACGGAGCCGCGATGGCTGCCATAACCGCACCGCCAAAAACAAAGCCCCAAAACGTGACAGCCAGCGGGTGGACCGTCTTGGTTGCTATTCGGCTAAACACCGCGAGCGACGCACCACAAAGGCCTGCAATCACGCCCGACGTGACGCCCCAAACCGAAAAATGAAAACCGGAAAGGTCGCCATTGGTCACTGCAAGCACGCAGCCTACGATGTTAAAGACAATGGCAACGAGCTTGTTGGGGGTCACGTCCTCGCGATAAAGCACGCGGCCGAGCATGACGCCAAACACCGGCGAGGTGTAGAGCAGCACCGAGGCCGTGGACATGCCCACCTCGCCCATGCACTCGTAATAGCAGGTGTTAGCGGCGGCCAAACCGACGATGCCAACAAGCGCACAAGGAACAAGCTCTTTAGGGCTTGCCTTGAACAGGGCCAGCGGACCCTGAGCCACGGTAGACCCCTCACCCGGACGGCAGCCCATAAACATCAGGACCGGCGCCAAGATAAGCGCTCCGACCAACAAGCGAAAGGCAGCCATGCTCTGGGACGAAACGCCCATGGCCGAGATGCCGTTTACAAAGATTCCGATGCTGCCCCACATAAGCGCGGCGATCAGCACCAGCACATAGCCCAGATTGCTCTTCTTCAACGCAGCCTCCTCGGTATTGTTTCCAATATGTTTCGTACTACGTTATAGTCGTTATATACATTTTTCAAGACACAAATCGGCGAGCGGATAAGTGATCCGTTTTCCTCCGCCCCCAGCGGATTACTGGGCGGTTGCGGTGAAATAGTTCCTAAATAGAGGCTTCAAGCCCCCAAGCAGGAACTATTCCACCGCAACTTATGAGGACATCGAGCTGTTAGGCCGCTCTATCCCCTAGTAGTCCAGCTTCCACATGTAGCGGCGCGTCATGTAGTCCTTGTGGGTGACGGCAGAGAGTGCACGCATGTACACGTTGTTGAGGATCGGCGCGAAAATCAGGTGGTTGAAGTACTCGCTCACGCTGTCCTTGATGTCGTTGAGGCCGAGCTCCTTGGCATCGAGCTGGTAGACGCGCTCGCCGCCGTACTGGTTGACGAAGCGAATGCCGCGCTCGTCGTTGCAGCGGCTGCGGCCGACGCTGATGAGCTGGAACAGCGAGGTACGCTTGTCCAGGATCTCGAAGGGACCGTGGAAGAAGTCGCAGGTGTTGATGGTGCAGGAATCGATCTGCAGCATCTCCTGCACGTTGCAGATGCTAAAGACGTAAGCGGCACCAAAGAGCGGGCCCTGGGCCATCACGTTGATGCAGGGCTTGTCGGCGTTCTGCTCGGCCCACTTGGCGGCCAGCGGACGGGTGTACTCAACGGCCTTGCGATAGATGGGGTCGACTAGGTCGAAGGCGGCCATAGCGGTCTCGTACTCGGCATAGCCCTCGGTCTGCTGCGTGAGCTCCATGGCGATCATGGTCACGACGGCGGAGTTGGTGCGGCCCATGCAGGACTCGTCGACGGCCAGGCTGTCGTACTGGACCTTGTAATCACAGACTTCGGTGAGGGCGGACTCGTCAACATAGATGGCGATGGTGCTGGCGCCGTGGTCCTTGGCGACCTGGGCGGCGACGATAGTCTCCTTGGTGCCGCGCATGGACACGACCACGGCCAGGGTGTTCTCGTTGACGTAGGCCGGGGTGGCGTGCACGAACTCGTTGCTGGTGTAGCTGGAGCTCACGACCTGCGTGGCCTCGTGCTCCATAAAGTACTGGGCAGGATAGTTGCCGCCGTTGGATCCGCCAGCGCCAATCCACACGACGCGCTTGATGCCGCCCTTGTCTGCCTTGTCAGCCAAAACCTGGGAGACGACATCCTTAACCTGTTCCTGAGTAGTCATCGTGCATCAGCCTTTCTTCTCGTTTGATGCTCTCGATGGCATACAAGTTACATACATGTTTTGGTTATGTCGACTAGTTGTATGCTATATTTGTCTTAGAAATTTTGCTGGTAAGGTTTTCGATTGTTCGTTACCAGCAGTTTTGTTCTTGTATTGAATATATGCTTGCTTAGTTAGACATACAAGTTAGATATAGGTTGGCAATATGAGCGTCTCATCTAAAAAGAAACTAAGCCAATACGAGCGCTTGGCGGGCATGCTGCGCGACCGCATCGCCGCCGGCACCTACGCGCGCGGAGACAAGCTGCCGTCCGAGATGGAACTCATGGACGAATCGGGGCTGTCGCGCAGCACCGTGCGCCATGCCCTTAAGGTGCTCGTTGATGAGGGCCTGGTTCGCACCGAGCGCGGACGTGGTGCCTTTGTGGCCGACACGCCCGCGCTCCATGAGAACAACCTGGTGTTTTCGAGCTATACCAAGCAGGTCGAAGGCCAGGGCATGAAGCCCACCACGCGCACCGTGGACTCGGGCTTTACCAAGGCGGGCGGCAGCATAGCTAAGTTCTTTGATGCCGCCGTGGGCAGCAAGCTCGTCAAACTTGTCCGTCTGCGTTATCTGGACGATGCGCCGCTGTGCCTGGAGACCACCTATCTACCACCGAGCTTTGAGGCACTCATCGATCGCGATATCAACGGTTCGCTCTACGCCACGCTGCGACAGGAGTTCCATCGCGCACCGGCACAGGGGCATAAGACCTTTGAGGTGTGCTACGCCTCGCAAAACGAGGCGTTTTTGCTCAACGTTGAGCGCGGGCAGGCGCTGATCCTAATCACCGACTACGTCTACGACACCGACGGCCGCCCGCTCCACGTCTCCAAGCGCATCCAGCGCACCGACCGCGCAAAATACACCGAGCCCATCGGCTAGCGCACCAAACGAGGCAAACTGTACCTAATGAACGTTTTACCTGCACTGATAATTGTCCTTGGGGGAAGCGGGCACTGCGGGGGCGCGTCAACAGCGCGCGATTTCCGCGTCGCAGCGCTACCCTGATGCTGAACGCCGGGACGATGACCCACTGACCTGCTGACGCCTCTTCGGCCGTCCTCAAATCCGACCTGTCTCGCCCCGGCTTCCGCGACCCGGAGTCCTGCCATGACCTAATAGGAGCATGAGCGCGGACAATCGGACAAGCCAATTGGATTGTAGCGCTCCCGTCAGTGCAATGTCTGGGAGACCCGGGCGCGGAGCAGGCGGCAGACCGAGGGGAGCGAAAATGGAAGGCGAAACGGTCATCGCGGGCGTCGACACGCACAAGGACGTGCATGTCCTGTGCCTGCTCGACGGCCTCGGGAGGAAGATCTGGAGCGGGAGCTTCGGGGCCGACCCCGAGGGCTACGACAGGCTGGCGGAGGCGATAGGCGACCCGGGGAGCTGCATGGTCGTCGGCGTCGAGGGCACGGCGTCGTACGGGGCCGGGCTGACGAGGAGGCTCGTGGAGCTCGGGTACAACGTCGTCGAGGTGCTCAGGCCCAAGAGGGACAAGGCGAGGCCCGGCGAGGGGAAGAGCGACCCGCTGGACGCCGAGCGCGCGGCGCGCAAGGCGGCGTCCGGGAGGGGCTGCTCCGTGCCGAAGTCGCAGGACGGCTGGGTCGAGGCGGTGCGCCAGCTCTACGTCGCGCGCAGGCTGGCCGTCGCGACGTCCACGTCCTGCGTGGCCTGCGCGAAGTCGATGCTCACGACGGCC
>UQMU01000036.1 GCA_900542305.1 uncultured Collinsella sp.
GTGCAATCGCAAGAAGATGACGGGGCGGAATGTCAATCCTGGTCTAACAGAGCCTAAGGGTATCGCTACCCCAAACATCGAACAGCATGCTGCTCTCCTTTCACACGCCCGCGGCCCCTCTTCTGATCGCGGGCAGTTTGGCCAAATGGCGTCAGTTCTGGGGCTTGCGCTCCGGATACTTGGCGGTATAGCCCTCGATGTGGAGCGTCGAGGCGATAATCTCCTTGACCGTCTCGTCGGGCACATCGGGGTGCGTGCGGATATACATCAACAGTCCCATGATGAGGGTGTAGAACGTCTCGTAGACATGGTCGATGCGTAGCTCATGATGGGCGACAAAATCCACCACGGTGGTGTCGCAGATATACTGCGCCACGCGCTGGACCACGTTGTGCAAAAAGCCGCCGTAGAGCGCACCGCTGCTCGAGGTGAGCGTGCTCGGCAGCTCGTGGCCGCTCACGACCAGACGCTTGAAGAGCGGGGCGACGGTGTCGAGTGCGCCTTCGATGTCGCCAACCGTGCGGCTGGCATTCCACTGCTCGAGCTCGGAGATAAAACCGTCGATTGCCTCGTCCATGACGGCGGTGACGGCGGCGTCCATATCGGCAAAGTAGTGGTAGAACAATGAGCGCGTACAGCCGGCTCGCTTGGTCACGGCCGATACCGAAAGATGCGACACGCCCAGCTCGGAGCTTACGGTGCGCACGGCATCGAGGATCTCGCGACGGCGTTCGTCGCCTGTCAGGCGCTTTGCCGCGCTGTCGGGCGCGGGGACGGCGTCGGCCACAGAAGTGTTCGCTGCATTATCGCTCATGCGCTTGCCGCCTTTCATCCTCTTTTGCCTGACCGTTCGCCTAACAGTCTTGAATATTGTTGACGGTTCGTCAATACTGTTTTTGACACAATGTCAACAATGGCGGGTGAACGGCATGGGGGCATGCCCGGCCTGCAAAAAAGAGGGGCGCCGCGGTCTCGCCGGGCTGTGGCAAGAGAAGGGACGACCATGATTCTCAACGGACCGGGAATTAGCTACACCGAGCCCGATATCGGCGCGGAGTTCGTGCCGCCGATACCGGAGCATCCGCGCGAGGCCATCGTCAAACTATGCGAGCACTGCACCAACCGTCTGCTGCATCGCGACGAGCTGCTGGGCTACGAGTACTGGTCGTTTGCCGAGGCCGCAACCGACGAGCAGGCCGAAGTGCTCTGCAAGATGAAGATGCGCCGTCCCTATACGCTGCCCGAGATGGTCAAGCTCACCGGCATGCCCGAAGCCGATATCGAGAAGATGCTCGACGACATGAGCTACACGGGTCTGCTCGAGTACAACTGGGAAAACCCCGAGCGCGCCAAGCAATGGGTGTTGCCCATGCTGGTGCCGGGTTCTGCCGAGTTCCTCAACATGCGCGTGAGCCAGCTCGAGGAGCACCCGGTCTATGCCAAGTTCTTTGAGCAGGCGTCCAAGGGACCGCTGTCCAAGGCCACGCCGATGGTGCCGCCCGGAGGCGCCGGCATCGGCATGCACGTCATTCCGGTCGAGAAGGCCATCGACGCCGCGAGCACCTCGGTGCCGATCGAGCATATCGAGCATTGGCTCGACAAATACGATGGCAAATATGCCGCCAGCACCTGCAGCTGCCGCGCGAGCCGTCGCGTGATGGGTGAGGGCTGCGCCGACGACCCGGCCGATTGGTGCATCGCCGTGGGCGATATGGCCGACTACGTGGTTGAGACCGATCGTGGCCATTACGTGACCCGCGACGAGGTTTACGACATCTTGCGCCAGGCCGAGGACAACGGCTTTGTGCACCAGATCACTAATATCGACGGCGAGAACAAGATCTTCGCCATCTGCAACTGCAACGTCAACGTGTGCTACGCCCTGCGCACCTCGCAGCTGTTCAACACGCCCAACCTGTCGCGCTCGGCCTATGTCGCTAAGGTCGAGAAGGACAAGTGCGTGGCCTGCGGTCGCTGCGTCGAGGTGTGTCCGGCCGGCGCCGCCAAGCTGGGCCAGAAGCTCTGCAGCAAAAAGGCCGGCGGACAGGTGCCCGAGTATCCGCGCCAGGAGCTGCCCGATGCCACCAAGTGGGACCACACCAAGTGGTCGCCCAACTACCGCAACGACAACCGCATCGAGACGCATGAGTCCGGCACCGCTCCCTGCAAGACGGCCTGCCCCGCGCACGTTGCCGTTCAGGGCTATTTGAAGCTCGCGGCTCAGGGTCGCTATGACGAGGCGCTGGCACTCATTAAGCGCGAGAACCCGCTGCCCGCTATCTGCGGCCGTGTGTGCAACCGCCGCTGCGAGGACGCCTGCACCCGCGGCCGTGTGGACGCCGCCGTGGCCATCGACGAGGTCAAGAAGTTCATCGCCCAGCGCGATCTGGATGCCGCGACCCGCTACGTCCCGCCCGTGGTGACGCCGACGCGCGCTGGCGGCTTTGATCAGAAGATCGCCATCATCGGTGCCGGTCCGGCCGGCCTGTCCTGCGCTTTCTATCTGGCCGAGAAGGGCTACAAGCCCGTCGTCTTCGAGAAAAACGAGCGCCCGGGCGGCATGCTCACCTACGGCATTCCCAGCTTTAAGCTGCAGAAGGACGTCATTGAGGCCGAGGTCGAGATCATTCGCCTGATGGGTGCCGAGTTCCGCTATGGCGTGGAGGTCGGTCGTGATGTGACGCTCGACGAGCTGCGCGCGCAGGGCTTTAAGGCCTTTTACGTGGCCATCGGCTGCCAGGGCGGCCGCCTTGCCGGTATTCCGGGCGAGGATGCCGTGGACGTGACCGTGGCCGTCGACTTCCTTCGCGAGGTTAACAGCGGCAAGATCGATACCCTGTCCGGCCGCACCATTGTGGTGGGCGGCGGCAACGTGGCCATCGACGTTGCCCGCAACGCCTGCCGTCTGGGCTCTGGGCACGTTGAGATGTTCTGCCTGGAGAGCGAGGTCCAGATGCCCGCCAGCGAGGAAGAACGTCGCGAGGCCGTTGAGGACGGCGCTCACATCAGCTGCGGCTGGGGCCCCAAGGAGATTCACCTGGACGAGGCCGGTCGTGCGTGCGGTATCACCTTCAAGCGCTGCACGCGCGTCTTTGACGACGAGGGCCGTTTTGCGCCCGAGTACGACGAGAACGATCTGCGCCGTGTCGATGCCGACCGTGTCGTCATGTCGATTGGCCAGTCCATTGTGTGGGGCGACCTGCTGGCTGGCTCCAAGGTGGAGCTCGGCCGCGGCCAGGGTGCCCTTGCCGATCCCCAGACTTACCAGACCGCCGAACCCGACATCTTTGTGGGCGGCGACGTCTACACCGGCCCCAGCTTTGCCATCGACGCTATCGCCGCCGGCCACGAGGCCGCGGTGTCCATCCATCGCTTTGTGCAGCCGGGCTCCACGCTCACCATCGGCCGCAATCAGCGCCGCTACACCGCGCTCGACCGTGACGACGTTGTGCTCGAGAGCTACGACAACGCGAGCCGCGAGGTTGCGCATGTGGACCGCGAACGCGAGAAGGCTGCGCCGTTTAGCGAGTATGTTGAGACCTTTACCGAGGAGCAGGTGCGCGCCGAGACCGCCCGCTGCCTGGGCTGCGGCGCCTCGATCGTCGACCCTAACAAGTGCATCGGCTGCGGCCTGTGCACCACCAAGTGCGCGTTTGACGCTATCCATCTGTATCGCGACCGCCCCGAGTGCTCCACGATGGTCAAATACGAGCAAAAGCTCCCAAGCCTGGGCAAGTACGCGCTCAAGCGCGCCATCAAGATTAAGTTCGGTCGCAAGTAAGTAGCCATAACGGGAACGGCGGAAGAAAAAGTGCATGAATTGGGGATCGTCTATCACATCATTCGCGATGTCGAGAACGTGGCGCGCGCCAATGGCGTGCGTCGCGTTTCGAGCGTCACGCTGCTGCTGGGCGAGGTCTCGGGCGTCGTTCCCGACTTGCTACTCGACGCTTGGCGCTGGGCAGCAGATAAAAAGCCTATCGCGCAGGGCGCGGAGCTTATCGTGGAGCCCGTCGAGGCCGTGACACATTGCGAGGCGTGCGGCCGCGACTACGCGACGGTCGAGCACGGCAAGACCTGTCCCCATTGCGGTAGCGGCGAGACATACCTGCTGCAGGGCCAAGAGGTCATGATCAAACAGATCGAGACCCCCGACGAGGACCCGGCAGACGCTGCTCCTGACGGCCTCTCCGACGTCCCCGACGCCGTCGACGCCGCCAACCCCCTCCACATCGCCTAGGATTCCCTATAAGTTGCGGTGAAATAGTTCCTAAATTCAGCCTTCTGGCTCTTAAACAAGAACTATTCCACCGCAACTATTTTGAGTGGTTTCATAGACCATAAGTCACGAAAATAGTCAAGCCGTGTCTGTTTAAACAAAATAGCGGCAGTACAAGCGCATTCGCGCTTGCCTAAAATCGATATTAATGAACAGCCTGCTTGTATCTGTAAAATGCATGGCTTGATGAGCGACGCCTTGTCGTGTAATGAGTCAAAAAGCAGTAACGTAATCAACTTGTAACAAACCTAGACGTTTAAACAAATAATCCAACCTTTTGCGGATTTAGCTATAATTCCACAAACCAAACAGCTATACTCCTTTCATGTCGTGTAGGAAATACGTAGACAAAAAGGAGGTTATGTGATGGTAAGTATTGTTCTTGCTAGCCACGGGGACTTGGCAGCTGGAATCAAGCAGACGGGCTCGATGGTCTTTGGCGATCAGCCGTCTGTTGCCGTGGTCTCGCTCGAGCCGAGCATGGGCCCCGACGACTTCCGTGCCAAGGTCGAGGAAGCAATCGCTTCCTTCGAAGACCAGGAGCAGGTGCTCTTCCTCGTTGATCTGTGGGGCGGCACGCCGTTCAACCAGATCAGCGGGCTCATCGAGGGCCACGATTCCTGGGCTATCGTCACCGGTGTCAACCTGCCTATGCTCATCGAGGCATATTCGCAGCGCTTTGACGCAAAGAACACTGCACATGCGATCGCAAAACATCTCGTGACTGAGGCTAAGGCTGGCGTGCGCGTCAAGCCCGAGTCTCTGGAGCCCGAGGAGAAGAAGCCGGCTGCGGCCGCCGCTGCTCCTGCAGGTGCCATCCCTCCGGGAACGGTCATCGGCGATGGGCACATCAAGATCGCCCACGTCCGTATCGACACCCGTCTGCTTCATGGCCAGGTGGCCACCACGTGGACCAAGCAGATCAACCCCAACCGCATCATCGTGGTTTCCGACGGCGTTGCTCACGACGAGCTCCGCAAGACCATGATCGAGCAGGCTGCCCCTCCGGGAGTCCATGCCAACGTCGTGCCCATCAAGAAGATGGCCGAGGTCGTCAAGGACACGCGCTTTGGTGACACCAAGGCCATGCTGCTCTTTGAGAACCCGCAGGATCTGCTCAAGGCCATCGAGGCCGGCGTCGACATCAAGGAAGTCAACATCGGTTCCATGGCTCACTCCAAGGGCAAGGTCGTCGTCACCAACGCCGTCGCTATGGGCGATGACGACGTCAAGACTCTCGAGGCCCTCAAGGCCAAGGGCGTCAAGTTCGAGGTCCGCAAGGTTCCTTCGGATTCCTCCGAGGATCTCGACGCCATGTTGAAGAAAGCTAAGGCCGAACTGGCCGCTCAAGCATAGTAAAGGAGGGTCCGATACATGTCTGCAATCACTATTCTGCTTGTTGCGATTGTCGCGTTGCTTGCCGGTATGGAAGGCATTCTGGATGAGTTCCAGTTCCATCAGCCGCTCGTGGCATGCACGCTTATCGGTCTCGTAACCGGTCACCTTCAGGAGGGCATCCTCCTGGGCGGTTCGCTCCAGATGATGGCCCTTGGCTGGGCTAACGTCGGCGCCGCTGTCGCGCCTGACGCCGCTCTGGCCTCGGTCGCTTCTTCGATCATCATGGTGCTCGCCCTCAACGGTGGCGCCACCGATTCGGCCAAGGCCGTTACCACCGCTATCGCCGTCGCCGTCCCGCTGTCGGTCGCTGGTCTGTTCCTGACCATGATCTGCCGTACCATTGCTACCGCTATCGCTCACGCCATGGACGGTTGCGCCGAGAAGGGCGACTTCTCCGGCATCGAGCGCTGGCAGTATGCTGCCATCCTCATGCAGGGCCTTCGTATCGCCATCCCGGCAGTGCTTCTGTGCGTCATCCCGGCCGAGGCCGTTACCAACGCGCTTAACGCTATGCCCGACTGGCTGTCCGGCGGCATGGCTGTCGGCGGCGGCATGGTCGCTTCCGTCGGTTACGCCATGGTCATCAACATGATGGCCACCAAGGAGACCTGGCCGTTCTTCGTCCTCGGCTTTGTCCTTGCTGCCATCCCTCAGCTCACGCTGATCGCCCTTGGTCTCATCGGCATCTCCCTTGCCCTCATCTACCTTGGCCTTAAGGATCTGGCCAAGCAGGGTGGCGGCATGGGCGGTGGCTCCGGCGACCCGCTCGGCGACATTCTGAACGATTACGAGTAGGAGGGGAGTGACACATATGGCAGAGAACAAGATTCAGCTCACCAAGGCTGACCGCAAGAAGGTTTGCTTCCGTCATCAGTTCCTTCAGGGCTCGTGGAACTACGAGCGTATGCAGAACGGCGGCTGGTGCTTCGCAATGATCCCTGCGATCAAGAAGCTCTACACCAGCAAGGATGACCAGATTGCCGCTCTTAAGCGCCACCTGGAGTTCTATAACACCCACCCCTATGTTTCCGCCCCCGTCATTGGCGTTACCCTCGCTCTCGAGGAGGAGCGCGCCAACGGTGCCCCGATTGACGACGTCGCCATTCAGGGCGTCAAGGTCGGTATGATGGGCCCGCTCGCCGGCGTCGGCGACCCCGTCTTCTGGTTCACCCTTCGCCCGATTCTGGGCGCTCTGGGCGCTTCCCTGGCCATGTCCGGCAGCATCGTCGGTCCGCTGCTGTTCTTCTTCGCGTGGAACATCATCCGTTACGCTTTCCTGTGGTACACGCAGGAGTTTGGCTACAAGGTCGGCTCCTCCATCGCCAAGGACCTCTCCGGTGGTCTGATGGGCAAGGTCACCGAGGGCGCTTCCATCCTGGGTATGTTCATCATCGGCGCCCTGGTCGAGCGCTGGGTGTCCATTTCCTTCACCCCGATCGTCTCCACGGTCAAGCAGTCTGCTGGCGCCTTTATCGACTGGGCTAGCCTGCCCTCCGGTTCCGAGGGTATCAAGGAAGCGCTGACGATGTACAACTCCGTCGGTGCTACCGCCCTTGATCAGATGAAGGTCACCACGCTTCAGGCCAACCTCGATCAGCTCATCCCCGGCCTTGCCGCCGTGTGCCTGACCCTGCTGGTCTGCAAGCTCCTCAAGAAGAAGGTCAGCCCGATCGTCATCATCCTGGCTCTCTTCGCCGTCGGCATCATCGGTCGCTTCTGCGGCTTCATGTAAGCACGTTTCGGCTTAAGACCGAGAATTGCTAGGCAAGGGCTTTTGAGCCATTGAAACGGACCGCACCCGGTGGGTACACTGGATGCGGTCCGATTGTTTTATTTGGAGGGCGAGGTGCGCATGGCGCAATCTCAGAACAGCACGGTCGATCTGGCAACGCCGGCAACCTGCCTGATGGGGCTTACCAGCCACGGTAACGTGATGGTGGGCAATAAGGCGTTCGAGTATTACAACGAGCGCAATCCCGAGGATTATATTCAAATCCCGTGGGACGAGGTCGACTATATTGCCGCCGAGGTTTTACGCGGCACCAAGAAGATCACGCGTTTTGCCATCTTCACCAAGGACAACGGTCACTTTACGTTTTCGACGCGCGACGACAAAGAGACGTTGCGCGCGGTCCGCAAGTACGTCGACGAGGATAAGCTCGTGCGTTCGCCCGACTTTATCGATGTGACGGCCAAGGGCGCCAAGAGCATCCCCTCCGTTATCAAAAACCTTTTCCACAGGGGTGACTAGTTGCCTGCGATAGATGGCGGAAAACGCATCCCGGAATTTATTCTCATTCCGGGATGCATTTTCCTTTTGAGCGCCAGTCGGGAAATTTCCTTTTCATGTGGTTAGAGGAAACTCCATCCCATTTTTTCGCTTTATTCTTTCCGATATTGAGGATTATCTACGGCGACAATTCGCTATAAAGCCTTCTTGATGAGTGGACATGCGCTACATGGCAAAGGGGCAAATCTGCTACACTAGTACAACATGCCTCCGTAGCTCAGGGGATAGAGCACCGCTCTCCTAAAGCGGGTGTCGCGCGTTCGAATCGCGCCGGGGGCACCAGAAGAAATTGCAGGTCAGACGGTATAAAACGTCTGGCCTGTCTTCTTGTATAAGGGTCTTATTAGCGGCATTTGGGTAGAAATTGGGTAGAAAGATTTTTTGTGGAGGTCTAAGCCCAATACTCGGTTTTCAACCCTTTCCACAGCTTACGGGCTTATAGAAGCCCTCCGGCTATGGAAAGCGTTGAAAACCTAGGTCGATGTTGTCGTGAGTGGGCGAGTTTCCAACAGCCCCCGGCGTCTCCGGGTTTTACTGGGGACCCTCCGACACCGGGGACCGTTGAAAACTCGCCCCTCTATCCGCAAGGTTGCCCTTACCCCTTAAAATGGTCCGCAAGAGACAACGACGCAGGAGGTCCGGTATGCCTGCCAGCAAGAAAGAGGCAAAGGAGTTCGTAAGGCGGTGGAAGAAGCGCCTCAGCGCCATCCCCGCGGGCTCCAACAATGAGCAGCAGGACACGCAGAAGTTTTGGGTCGACCTGCTCATCAATGTCCTGGGTATCCCGTCCAACACCATAGACAGCTTCGTCGACTTTGAGCGCAAGGTGAGAGGCCGACGCATCGACGTGTTCGTCTCCGACCACAACTTCCTCTGTGAGCAGAAGTCGTGGGGCATCGACCTCGACAAGCCCGAGCCTAGGAACGGAGGCATGGAGACGCCGCTCCAGCAGGCCATGTGGTACGCGCGGCACCTGCCGTACTCCGAGCGCCCGCGCTGGGTGATGACGTGCAACTTCGGGACCTTCCGCCTCTACGACCTCGACAACGAGAGGCCCGAGGACACCGTGCAGGAGTTCTCCCTCGAAGAGCTCCCGGACAGTCTGTACCTGCTCTCATTCCTGACATCCAACGAGACGAGCCGCCTGCACAAGGAACAGCAGCTCTCCATCGAGGCCGGGGCTTACGTCTCCAGGCTCTACGATGCCCTCGCCAAGCAGTACCATCACATCGAGGAGAAGGACAAGCGGGCCCAGGAGGAGCAGCGCTCGCTCAACGTTCTCATCACCCGAATCATCTTCCTGCTCTACGCCGAGGACGCCGACCTCCTGCAATCGCACCAGGCGTTCGGCAGGTACTGCGAGGGAGACCCCGCGAAGCTCCGTCGCAAATTGGTCGATCTGTTCGAGACCATCGATACTCCCTTGGATCGGCGGGACGAGTACATGGACGAGGACCTCGCGGCCTTCCCCTACGTGAACGGCGGTCTGTTCGCCGACTCCTCCATCATCGTCCCGCAGATGACCTCGGAAATCCTTGAGGCCATCACCGACGCCTCCCAGGACTTCGACTGGCGCGAGATCTCGGGCGTCATCTTCGGCGGCGTGTTCGAGGGGACTCTGAACCCTGAGACGCGCCATGCCGGGGGCATGCACTACACGAGCGTCGAGAACATCGAGCGCTGCCTCAGGCCGCTCTTTCTCGACGAGTTGTGGGACGAGCTGCACGAGGCCGAGGGCGAGAGGACGGCGGCGAAGCGCAAGCAGGCCCTGGCGAGGCTGCACGACAAGGTGGCCTCCATCACCATCGGCGACCCGGCATGCGGCTCGGGCAACTTCCTCACCGAGGCGTACCGGCAGCTGCGCGCCATCGAGAACCGAATCATCGAGGACGAGCTCAGCGAGGAGACCGGCAACGCGGGACAGACGTCCCTCGTCATTGCGCAGGACAGTCCCGTCCGCGTCTCCCTGGACCAGCTGTACGGTATCGAGATAAACGACTTCGCCGTCTCGGTCGCCAAGACCGCCCTGTGGATCACAGAGGAGCAGATGCTGCGCAAGACGCAGGAGATATACGTCGACTACGACTTCGACTTCCTGCCGCTCAGGAGCCTCTGCAACCTCCATGAGGGCAACGCTCTCAAGATCGATTGGTCCGAGGTGTTCCCCGACGACCTCACGTACCTCGTGGGCAACCCGCCCTTTCTCGGGGCCCGTAACCAGTCCAAAGAGCAGAAGGCAGAGCTCCTTGAGGTCTTCGATGGAGCGAAGAACGCGGGCAACATCGACTACTGCGGGGCCTGGTACATGAAGGCCGCGAGGTTCACGCAGGGAAAGCGCACGCGCTGTGCCCTGGTCTCTACCAACTCGATATGTCAGGGCGAGCAGGTCGCCAACCTCTGGAAACCCCTGCACGACCTGGGTATCCACATCGACTTTGCGCACAACACGTTCAGGTGGGACAACGAGGCGGCAGATAAGGCGCATGTCTTTTGCGTCATCGTTGGGTTCTCTCGTGAGGCAGGAAACAAGACGCTCTTCTATCATGCGACGCCCGATTCTGACGAAGAACTGATTTCCATGAATCGCATCAATGCGTATCTGAAGGATGCTCCAGATGTCTTTATCTACAGCAAGAGTAAGCCAATATCAGATGTTCCAGAGATGGGCATAGGTTCTCAGCCCATAGACGACGGCAATTATCTCTTTACAGATGAACAGAAAAATGAATTCTTGCAGCGTGAACCTGGGGCAAAGAAATTCTTCCACAAGTGGCTTGGATCACAAGAATTTATACGTGGCAAAAGCCGTTGGTGTTTGTGGCTCGGGAATGCAAAATGGGATGAGCTGAAGAATCTGCCTATATGCAGGGAAAGGGTTGAGGCGGTGCGCCAGTATCGGCTCAAGAGCAAGAGAAGCCAGACCGTTAAAGCCGCGGAGCGTCCTGCGCATTTTGGAACTGAAATCCTGTCGGATACAGATTCGATCTTGATACCAGAGGTTTCATCAAGCCGAAGGCGATACATCCCAATGGGGTTCGTTGACTCCTCAGTTTTCTGTAGCAATAAAGTTCGTCTTATCCCAAATGCAACCCTCTATCAATATGGGGTACTGCAGTCTCAATTTCACAATGCATGGGTTAGAGTCGTGACCGGAAGACTGAAAGATGATTATCAGTATTCAGCTGGTATTGACTACAACAATTTCGTCTGGCCTGACCCAACGGAATCGCAACGCGAGGAAGTCAAGCGCTGCGCCCAGGCCGTGCTCGATGCCCGTGACGCCCAAGAGGGTGCGACGCTCGCGGACATGTACGATCCAAAGAACGAGACGTTCTTTCCCGAGCTTATGTCTGCGCATAAGGCGCTCGACGCTGCTGTCGAAGCTGCCTATGGCGTCGACTTCGGTGGGGACGAGGAGAAGATCGTCGCCCATCTCTTCAACCTCTACGCCGAGAAAGTTGGTGAACTATAGTGCCCAACTCTATCTACAATCCCATATCGCTGGAGGTCGGTAACATCCTGAAGGATGTTCAGACGGGCAAGATTGGCCTGCCTGATCTGCAACGGCCTTTCGTGTGGGGCAATGAAAAGGTTCGCGATCTGCTTGATTCCATGCTTCGCGGATACCCTATCGGCTATGTGATGCTGTGGGACTCTCCGAGCGACGACGCGGGCAAGAGGTCTGCCATAGGCTCGAACCAAAAGACATATGCCGTCCCCAAGTCCCTTGTCATCGACGGACAGCAGAGGCTCACCGCTCTCCTGAGCTCGCTGTACGGCGTGCCCGTGCGAGATAAGAACTTCAGGGAGCGTACGGTGAGGATCGCCTACGACCCCATCGCGCGCGCATTCAAGAATGCCGACGCCTCGACTGAGAGGGACGCGCGTTACGTGCCGGATGTGTCCGAGGCCTTCGCGGCGAACCACGACAACAAACTGAGCGCCTATCGCAAGGCGTTCATAAAGCGCCTCAACGAGGCGAATGCCAAGAAGGGTGGACCGGAACTCGACGATGACGGCGAGGATGCCGTCGAGAGTGGGCTCAACGCATTGCTCGGGCTTGAGCGCTATCTTCTGCCGATGCTGGAGATTTCCGAATCGGCTGACGAGGAGACCGTATCGGACATCTTTGTGCGCGTGAACTCGCAGGGGCAGGCGCTTAAGCAGGATGACTTCATCATGACCCTGCTTTCGGTCTACGAACCTGCCATGAGGGAGCGCATAGAGGAGTTCTGCGCCATGAGCCATGCCCCCGCAAAGGGCACCTCGTACAACCCGCTCATGACTCTCTCGCCGACGCACATCATCCGCGCGACGGTGGGCGTGGGATTCAAGAGGGGTCGCCTGCGTTACGCCTACCAGATTCTTCGTGGAAGAGATCTCAAGACAAAGGAAACAACGCCCGAGACGCGGGCCGAGAACTTTGCCACGTTCGGTCGCGCCCTCGATCTCGTGCTCGACTTGAACAACTGGCATGCCTTCATCAACACACTGGCGGAGGCGGGCTATGTCTGTTCCGACCAGGTGGGGTCGGGCAATGCGCTCATGTTCTGTTATGCGTTTTACCTTATCGGGCGCTACGAGTTCGGTATGGAGCCGTTGGCTGTGCGCAGGCTCGTGCGACGCTGGTATTTCGCCGCAGCCATAACGGGGCTCTATGTGGGGTCCTTCGAATCCGAGTTCGAGCAGCAGCTTAACGACGTCTCGCGCCTTGAGACCGCCGATGAGTTCCGGGCGTACTTCGACCGTAGGCTCGCTGCCATCATGACAGACGATTATTTCTCCATCACGCTGCCCAGCTCCCTCGACGCAAACGAGGCGACGGGCCCGACCTGGTGGGGCTTCGTCGCGGCTCAGGTCGTGCTCGGTGCCAAGGCGCTGTTCAGCACGGCCCCTCTTTCTCAACTGCTGCTTACCGGCTCATCAGGTTCCAAAAAGGCCCTGGACAAGCATCATCTGTTCCCAGATAACTACCTGAAGGCCAAGGGCTACCTTTCACAGCGCAGCAACCGAGGCAACTTCACCCTCGTTGACTACCAGAACAACATCTACATCTCGGATGACGCCCCGAATGAGTACGTTCGTAGGTATCGCGTCGCGCTGGGGGAGGACGAGTATCGCCGCAACTGCGAGGAGCATGCCCTGCCTGTTGGGTTTGAGGACCTCGATTACGAGGAGTTCCTAGGCAAGCGAAGGCAGCTTATGGGCGAGCTGGTGAAGGGGGCGTACGAGCGGCTTTAGGTCTCCGTTGTGAATCGGGGAGAGGCTACTGCCGACTCCTCCCCGACGTGCAGGCCGAGAAGGCCGAGGCGTGGCAATCGGCCTTGCGGCCGATGGGTCCCGCTTATGGGCGGGACCCCCGCGACGCACGGCGTCGCTCTCGCTGCGGCTCCCTGGCAACGCTCCCCAGGGTCGCGTTTCGTCCGCCTCCGCTCACGCCGGCCCAGCCCGCCGAACGGCTGCGCTCGATGGCTTCCAGAAGTCGCCATCGCTCCGCCGTGGTCGCCGGGCTGGGCCTCTCGCGCCGGGTCGCCGAGCGCCGTCGTACGACGCTCCCCAGGGTCGCGTCTCCTCGGCGTCGGCTCAACCGGCGCTCACCTGCCCGGGCTCGCGTTGCCATGGCAACCGGCTCGCTCCGTGCAGGCAAGATATGGATTCCGTTGCACGGAATCATCTTGCCCGCCTGCGGCGGGACGGCGAACCGCTCCGAGGTCGCTCTCACCGAAGGGCAAAAGAAGGGACCGGGACGCCTGTTGCGTCCCGGCCCAAGTGCTTAGTCCCCGCGCCCGTTCTGGTTCTCGTGCGCCTTGCGCTCAAGTTCCCAGAACGCCCTCATCGCCGTCGCTATCCCGCGCAGCGTGAAGCGGACGGCGAGGCCGGTCGAGCGGTCGACCGCGAAGCCGAGCCTGCCGCCGTTGACCTTCCGCACGGCCCCGAGGGTCTTCGAGAAGAATCGGTACTGGAGGCTCCCGCCCTTCGACCTCGCGAGCTCGATGCCGTCTCGCCTGAGCCGCCGGTCGAGCTCGGCCATGCGGTCGGGGCAGTCCCTCATTCGCCCGACCTCCTCGACGCGGCGGGCGACCGCCACGCGGACGCGGGCGTTCTCGGAGCGCTCGGCCTGCTCCTTGCGGGCCATCTCGCGTTCCTCCCTGCCCGGTTGTCTCGCATGAACGCGCGAGTTGGCCTTGCCGCGTTCAAGCTGCCTGAGCCCATACTTCTCGTCCAAGGCGCGGACGGTCTTCACCCTCGCGGTTGCGGCCTTGCGTGCGGGACCCTCGTCGAGCCTTCGGCCGGTTTCCAGATCACTGCGGTTGATGCCGAGGTGCACGGCGTAGCGGTCGGTGGCGTCCGCGCGGCAGCGCTCGCGGTGCAGCACCATCACGACTTCCTGGTTGGGGTAGCGCTCGGCCACGTACTCCCTCGCATAGCGCATGCACAGCTCCGGCGTCATCTTCCCGCCGTTGAGGTCGCACTCGTCTGGGAGGAACCCGAGTATCTGGTGCTGCATGTAGGTACACTTGGCACCGGCCTTGCCGGGCATGTCGTGACCCATGGCTGCTCTCGTGTCTGCCATCTCCTGAAACCAGCGGCCTTCGTCGATGATGTTCTGCGTGCCGTGGGCAAGCGCCTTGTCGCGGTCCCATGAAAGGTAGCCCCTGAGACGGGAGAGGTGCCTTTCGCTGCAGACGCTCGTCTGCTTTATCGCCGTCATGGTCGCCTCCCTAGTCGAGCGAGAGCCCGCTGAATTTGCCGCCCGGCTTGCTCCCGTTCTTCTTCTCCGGCTCGGGCCACTCTGGGCACCAGGTCGAGGCCTCCTCGCGCATCTTCCCGGCAGCTGACTCGTCGAGGCGGCGCTGGTAGGCGCGACGGTTCTCCGCCTCGTGCTCGGGGGTCCCGAGGTCGAAGTGCTCCCTTGTGGGCGTGTTGGTGCAGTCGGTGACGGGGGAGCGGAAGACGCCGGCTCGACATGCGGGCATACCGTTGTCCGCGTGCTTCACGACGATAATCCCGTCCCGGTCCGGGGCCATGTCGCGCCACTCCCAGGGGTGTATCACGTCGTCGGCGCTCTCGCTGTAGGACGTCGAGGAGGACGTGCCTGACGCGGCCCTGCCGTTGCTCGTGCCCTGCGTGTGGCGCGTGGTCTTGCCGATGAGCTCGGTGAAGTACCGGCGGTCCTCCTCCTCGGCGAGCTTCATCGCGACCTTGACGCCGCAGTTTGCGAGTATCTTCCTGCGACCGTCTTTCTCACCGTACTTGTTCAGTTGGCTGACGTCTTGCGTCGCGCCGACCCAGAAAACGCCGTAGCTGCGTCCTAGGCTGAGGAGCGCGGGCAGGCACTCGACGCGGGGGAGGTTGCCCCACTCGTCGCCGAGTATCTGCACGGGGCGGGGGAGTTTTCCGCCGTTCACGTCCGCGACTGCCTGGACCGAAGCCCAGAGCTGCGAGAGGAATATCGCCGCTATGCAGTTGTAGGGGGAGCCCTCGTCGAGCACGTGGAGGAAGACGGCACTCTTCTCCGTGAGCACCGTTCGCGGATCGATGTCGGAGCCAGAGGTCATCCATGCGACCGGCGCGGACGAGAACGGGCGGAGTGCCACCTTGAGCGTCGAGAGGATGCTCCTGAGCTCGTTACCGCCCGAGGAGACGAACTGCGACGCCCTGCCCTTGGCGGGGTGACCGCTCGGCAGGGAGCGGAAGACGGCCTTCAGAGGCTCGGCCGGGTCGTCGCCCTCGGCCTCGGTGCCACGGTCCAAGACCTCGCAGACGGTCGCGAGGTGCCTCGATCCCTCGGGGCACTCGTCAGACATGGAGACCAGCAGGATCAGGGCCGAGAGTAGGCCCCTGGCCGATGCCGTCCAGTGCGAACCCTTACCCTTCTCGTCATCCTGCACCACGAGCTCCGCGATGGCGTCCGCCGCCTGCTCGGCCTCCTGGTCGCGCCCCTCGGCATGGAGGTCGAGAACCTGCTTGAGCGGGTTGAACCTCTGGCCGCGATAGGGGTGCTGCGTATCGAGCAGGAGGACGCGGTAGCCACGACGGGCAAGCTCATCGCCCGTGAGCTCAATGAGCTCGTTCTTTACGTCGGAGATGACGAGCGTCGCGGGCTCGGAGCCGTTGGAGGCGTCGCCGTAGGAAAGTAGGTCGATTGAGGGGAGGTAGAGGAAGCGACTTTTTCCTGAGCCGGTGGTCCCCGACACGAAGATCATTTTCTTGGGTTCATAGAGATAGTAAGGCTTACCATGCCGCTTGGTGAACCCGTAGACGAACCCGCGCGACGAGGGGTTGGCTGCGCCGTTCCACGTCATGGACCCCTTCACGACCTCGCGGCCCGTCTTGATGCGGGCGGCGCCGAGCACGCCGCCGTCCTCGGCTCGCGCTTTGAGGGTGCTTGAGTAGGCGATGAGAGCGCAGGCGCAGAGAGCGAGGAGGAGGGTCAGCAGGGTTCCGAGTGGATGGATGACGAACCCGTCCGAGAGCCACCAGCCGAAGACGGTGCCCGCGTTGAACGTTGTGGGAATCGTCGACGCGTCGAGCCCGCCCCCGGCGATGAGCGCGTCGATGGGGGCGGCGAGCACGGGGCATGCGAGGACCGCTAGGAAAAGGGATGATAGGAGCGCTGTGAGCAGTTTCGTTTTCATGGTTATTCTCGATTCCTGGAGATGAGGCTTGAGAGCTGCGAGGCCGTGCTCGATACCAGCTGGACGGCCTCCGTGAGCTGTCGAGCCGTCTGCGCATCCAACCCATAGGCGTTTGCGGCGTGAACGGCCTGGTTGAGGTTTCCGCCCTGCTTTTTCATCTGGTGGAGGATTTGCCGCAGCGTCGCCTCGTCGGCGACCTTGACAGGCTTCTCCCCGATTCGGAGGGCGGCTTCGCGCATGAACGTCGATGGGGCCATGTCGAAAGAGGAAGAGCGCGCCATGATGGCGGCACGTTCCTCCTCGGTCATACGGACGTTGATGTGCGCGGTCTTGGCGTTGCCGCGCATAGGCTAGCTCCTGTCGTGGAAGGTGGCGCGCGCGCCGTCGAAGTCGAGTCGGGCTTCGCCCAGCGTGCCGTAGCGGTTCTTGAGAGCGATGAGCTTGAGGGGCGTGCCGGTTGCAGGGGACTCGTAGGGCCACTCGGGCTTGTCATTGTCATCGGCGAGGTAGAGCACCGAGTCAAAGCCGTACTCGACAGCGGAGGAACCGCCGAACATGGCGAGGTTGGGCCTGGCCGACTTCCCAGAATCGTAGGACTTGCGAGTGGTCGAGCTCAGTGCGATGACGGGAGAGCCATAGAGGTTCGAGATTTCGCGGAGGCCCTTTACGCATGCCGTGATAGCCAATCGCTCGTCGATGAACTGCTGGTCCGTCGTGACGCCGCAGGCGAGGAGTTGGAGGTAGTCAATGAAGACGATGGGGACCTCGCCGCGCTCGCGTGTTACCAGCCCGACGAGGTTGGAGAGCTCTACGGTGTTGAGCGGGCCGGTGATGCAGAGATTGGGGGCGATCTGGGTGCGATACTTGTCGAGTGCAGCCTCGAAGGTCGCGTGCTTAGGGTGATTCTGGGCCGCGCAGCTGGAGACCTCGGACAGCGCGACTTTACCGTCGCTGAGACGCGCCAGGCTTTTCTCGATCAGCTTGTGCGCGGGAAGCTCGGCGGAAACGTAGATTACCGGGTGCCCGTCTGCCGCGAGCTTGTCGGCCTCCTGGAGTGCCAGTGTTGTCTTGCCCTTGCCCGGGGCGGTCCCGATTGCGTAGTTGAGCCCGGGGTAGACGCCGCCGAGAATGCTGTTGAGGGCGTCAAGTCCGAAGGTGGCGATGGGCTTGTCTTCCTGAAGGGCGTGGACGTGCTCGTCGAGCACGTCCAGCTCGAAGACGAGGGGATTGGCGTTCGGGCGCTGCATTACTCGTTCGCCTTCTCTGCCAGCTTGTGGAAGTAGTCGAACAGGTCCTCTTCCATGACGAAGTACTGGTTGGCGATGCAGAAGCAATGATGGGTGGACTTCATGAGCTTAATGGCCGATGACTGGCCGATGCCCATGAGAATCTGTACGTCCAAGCGGCTCAGGATGCGCTTGGTGCCGACGTGGCGCAGGTTGAAGCCTGCGGAGATGGCGTCGGTCTTGGGGTCATCTGCAAGATGCATGATAAACTCCTTATTTGGGGCGCTCGGCTCCTCTTCGAGGTTTGGCGACTAAGAGAGGGGAGTCGGGTGCCGTTTTCTATTGCCAGTCGGAGCAGACCGTCTCCAGAAGGTCGCTCCATTTGCGGCGCAGCTCCGGGGTGTCCGGTGGTACGTGCTTGTTGCCGCACTTGTTAGCCGAGATGGTGACGCTCTCTTCAAGCGCGGAAAAAGCATCGGCGAGATAGG
Source organism: uncultured Collinsella sp. (assembly GCA_900542305.1). Classification (GTDB taxonomy): domain Bacteria; phylum Actinomycetota; class Coriobacteriia; order Coriobacteriales; family Coriobacteriaceae; genus Collinsella. The sequence goes on from UQMU01000036.1 coordinate 18,321, forward strand.
CGCATGTTGCGTTCAGGCCTCCAATCTCGTCGAAGTACTCAACTGCGAAGCGAACGAGGGCTGCTACGGGCGCTCGATTGAACTCCGTCGAGCACTCGTCCATCAGCGAGCGTCCGTACTTGACTGCACGGGACGTCTCGTAGTCGAGAAGGGGATTCGAGGGGTCGCTCCGGGTCTCGTGTTCCATGTAGTCGAGAACGGACTCGAAGCAACGTCGAAGGTGCGGTATGTCCATTGCACCGGTGTAGAGCGCAGTGCCGCAGCTCCTCTCGTGAATGAGCCTCGCTCCGAACTCGATTATGGGCTTATAGTCCGCTTCGGCGACGGTGCCGATTGCGCCGGTGACGTTCGAGCGCAATACGTCCGACACGCTCGTGAACAGGCTATCACCGCTGTAGACGTTGAGCATTCTGTCCCTCGCGAACGCGGACGCGGGAAGCACCTTCTCGAAGACGAGTCCGATGATGGTTTTCGATTCGTCAGTTGCCCGCAGGTAAGCCTCGTCCGAAACCATCTGTGCGAAGGGGGCCCTGAGATTCTCGGGGATGCGAATTCGCTTCTCAGCCTTCTTTGCCAACGCCACTTATACTCACCTCCTTCCATTCAACTTGCGAATAATGTATCACCGTTCAGTCGATATGGCCCATGCGAGTGTCACTAATAGCCCACGATATGGAGAAATAGTGAAGTATCCAGTTGAAATAGCTAATTATTAGATGAAAGCGATTCAAATACCTCAGCTGCGTTTCGGTCATTTGCCCTGATTGCATGGGTGTAGAAGTTTGCGGTTGTGCTTGCGGACGCATGGCCCATTCTCGCTTGAACGGTCTTTAAGTCGACGTTGCTCGCAACAAGGGCCGTTGCTGCCGTGTGCCTCAGGCCATGGGGAACGAGCCCTGAGTATCCGGTGCCTCGTGTGTGCAGTTTGCCGTTGCGCTTGAACTGGCTTGTCACGTTGGCGTACTCGCCATAGCCGTTGCCGACGCAGAAATCCCTGAACCAGCGCGAATAGTTGTGTCCATCGGGTCGGGTGATACTGACGTGAAGGTTGCCGTTTTCGTCTTTATGCGTGCTGAAGGCGTGAACGAGGGGGTCAGAGTTTCTCTGTCTTAGCCCGCGTTGCTCGAATAGACTGCGCTGCCGCATCTTCCAGTCGTTTAGATACGAGGCCAGCGAAGAGTCTATAGACAGGATTCGCCTGCTCATTTCCGATTTTGGTGCTCTGAGCGTTTTGTCATTGGTGTACTGGCGGATGATTCGGATCTCCATCGCCTCGGGGTCGTAGTCTTCCCAACAGAGCCCCAGGGCCTCGCCTTTCCTGAGTCCTAGGTGGAATATGAGCATGGTGCAGACGGTCATCGGCCCCATGGGTTCGGATAGCAGGCATTTGGTGAATCGGGGCAGTTCGTCGGGTGGGAGGAAGTTACGCACTCTAAGGTCTGGCTTTGGGAGTTTGATGCTGATGCATGGGTTGCGCCCGATTAGCTCATTCTCCAGTGCGTCCTGCATGACCTGTTTGAGCTTGACGTGGATACGACGAATCTCGGCCTCTGTGAATCTTCCGGTTGAGATCGCTTCAGCATACGCCCGTTTGATCTCGTCGGGCCTCAGTGCGCCGAGGGGCATGTCGCCGAACATCTCGCGTATATGGCGCACGTCATATTCCTCTCTTTGGAAAGAAAGAGGGGAGCCGAAGGAGCTTTCTCGGAGCCGATGGAAATCCTCAGCGTATCCGGAAACAGTGGTCGGCATGTCGCTAGCCGGTTCATAGGTCTCCAGCTCCTTCCGGTAGGCATCGAGCGCATTCGCCACCTCACCGGGCCAGTTCTTCGGGTTTTTGCTCTTGCAATGGATGGTTCTCTTGGGCGTCTTTAGGTATCTGACTCGTTTCCCGTTCTTGCCGGATTCGGGGTCGCGACCGAGAGAGAAGTAGATGCGGAAGGAACCGGGTTTTCCTTTGATCGGTTCGGAAGTGCCTTTGGCTGTGGGTTTGATTCTGGTTTCCATGGGTCTCCAGGGGTGGTGCGTTGGGTTAGCCTCGGGGGTGGGGCTTTGAGGGCCTCGCCCCCGAGGCTAACCCAAAAATTTCACCCCTGCAAGTCAAAAGGGGGTGCGGACGATTTCTTGGACCGCGCCTAGGCGTATCCAAGCTTCCTGC
>UQMU01000037.1 GCA_900542305.1 uncultured Collinsella sp.
TCGACACCGCCGAGTTCGCGATCCCCGGCCTTGACGACGAGTTCCGCGTCATCGTGTCTCCGTGGATCCTCTCCTCGCTGATCACCGATCGCCTTGCCGCTTACTACGAGACGGTCACCAAGCACAACCTCAACTACCGTCGTTACTATCACCAGTTCGACTACTAAGAGCAAATAACGTTTGTGTAATCGGGCCTCGCTCCTATATGGAACGGGGCCTCGCTTGGGTTGGAGAGTAATTATGAGCTATCCCCAGCTTGCCGTCATGAATATCAGCCATCGTTATTTTGACCTTGAGGAATTCTTTTCTTCGGCAGCGGCCTCGGGCTACACGTGTTGCGAGCTTTGGACTGGGGCGATGCATCTGTATGTCGATTGCCATGGATACGATTCGCTCGAGCAGGTGCGGGAGCTGTCGCAGCGGTATGGGGTTCGGATTGTGGGGCTTTGTCCCGAACAGAACAACCCCAAGCCGTGGAATATCGCGGCGCGCGGGAATGAGGCGCGTGCCCGCACGCTCGCGTACTTTAAGAACGTTGTGGATATTGCGGCGGAACTTGGAGCCGAGCAGGTCATGGTCTCGAGTGGCTGGGCATTTTTGAACGAGCCGATCGAGGACGCGTGGGGTCGCAGCGCCTCGATGCTGCGTGCGATTGCCGAGCATGCGGGAGAGCGCGGCGTGCGACTGGTGCTCGAGGCCCTACAGCCGGTTGAGTCGATGATCGTGAACTCGGCAGCCGATACGAAGCGCATGATCGAGGCGGTTGATCATCCGGCACTGAAGGCGTGTCTGGATTTGGGCGCTATGGCGGTGGCGGGGGATACCATCGACGATTATTTCGATCTGCTTGGCGATGATGTCGCCCACGTGCATTTTGTCGATGTTGCGGCAGACGGCACGACGCATCTTGCCTGGGGTGACGGCGACCGCGATATGCGCGCCGACCTGGATAGGCTGGTGGCGCGCGGCTATCGCGGAGTTGTTTCGGCCGAGACCTATGACTGGCGCTATTTTGCCGACCCCGCAGCTGCCGATGCGCAGGTAATGGCAGAGTATCGTCGTGCGATTGGCGCCTAGGTGGGGTTGGGTTGCGGCAACCTACCCTATGTTTCCAAATGAATACGGTGTGAGCGGCTGCGACGGATTTTCCCCGCAAGCACTCTAGTATGCTAAAGTACCCAGAAGACCGGCGGAGCTATGCCGGTCTTCTGTTCTATATGAAACGCAGCATGAGGAGGCTCACCAGATGACGGCCACACCGTGGGGATTCCGGGACATATTGCCCGAGGAGGCTCAGGCGCGCGAGGAGATTGCGCTGACGGTGAAGGGCTGCTTTAGGGAGCATCATTACCTGCCGGTCGAGACGCCGCTGCTCGAGGACAAGGGTTCGCTCGAGGAGGGCGGCCGCATTGCGGACACGCCGTTTAAGCTCTTTGATGACGACGGCCGCCTGCTGGTGGTCCGTCCCGACAACACGCTGTCGATCGTTCGCCTGGTTTCGACTCGCATGCGCGCGGCCGATCTGCCGCTGCGCCTGCGCTATGAGGCGCCGGTGGTTCGCGAGTGTCAGCGCAATGCCGGCGGCTCGCGTCAGTTTACGCAACTGGGTTTTGAGCTCATCGGCGCGGGCGACACCGCGGGCGATGTCGAGATTGTCTCACTGGTCGCCGAGGCCGTGCGCAAGCTGGCACTTCCCGGTGCGCGCATTATCGCGGGCAGCGTGCGTCCGTTTAAGGAACTGCTCGCGGCCTGTGAGGATCGCGAACTGGCTGCCGAGGCATTGCGTTGTGTGCACGCCAACGACTTCGTGGGCCTCGATGCCCGCGTGGCGAAAAGCACCGAGTCCGAGGCCGTTAAGGTCGCCATTAGCGAGCTGCCGCGCCTGCACGGTGGTGCCGAGGTGCTCGACCGCGTCGACGCGCTGCTGGAGGCCGCCGGTATCGTCGCGCCGCTGACGCGCGAGCTGCGTGCCCTGGTCGAGGGCCTGGCACCCGAGGACGCCCAGGTGCTGTCATTCGACTTCTCCATCATGAACTCTTTCGATTACTACACGGGCCTGGTCTTTAAGGCCTATGCCGGCGGCCTGCCCGATCCGGTGGGCTCGGGCGGTCGCTACGACTCCATCTTTACCGGCGCATTTGGCGACGGCATCGAGGTGCCGGCGGCGGGCTTCGCCTTTTCGCTCGAGCGCCTGGAGGCCGCGCGCACCTCGGTCGAGGACGCCGCTTCCGATGGCAATCACGCCGCGGGCCGTGGCGCCGAGGGCCCGCTGCGCATTGCCGTGCCCAAGGGCTCGCTTAAGGCCGATACGCTCGACGTGCTCGAGGCCGCGGGTCTGGACGTCTCTGAACTGCGTGACCCCGGCCGTCACCTGATTGTGCGCGGTCGCGACACGCGTGCCGGCGAGGGCATGGTCGGCGATATCGAGTTTGTCATCGTGCGCCCCAGCGACGCGCCCGCCTTTGTGGGCTGCGGCGGTGCCGATTGCGGCATCTGCGGCTGGGATTCGCTTATCGAGGCCGACCTTAACCTGCTGCAGCTGGTCGACCTGGGCTATGGCCTGTGCACCTTTATCGAGGCGGAGCCCGCATGGCGCGCCGGTCAGGCCGAGCGCAACTATGCCCGCCGCGGTTCGCTTCGCGTGGCAACCAAGTACCCGCGCATCGCGAGTGCCTGGTATGCCGAGCGCGGCGTGAACGCCGATATCGTCTCGCTGCACGGCAACATCGAGCTGGGCCCCATCGTCGGCATGACCGATCGCATCGTGGATATTACCGCCACGGGTGCCACGCTGCGCGACAACGACTTGGTCATCACCGGTCGCATTATGGACTGCACGGCCCGCTTCTTTGTCAATCCGGGCGCCGCTCGCCTGGATCCGCGCGTGCGTAACCTGGCAGATCGCCTGGCGGCGGCCGTGAAGGACAAGCATTTTGAGCCCGTTGCGGGCTCGGCACAATAGCGCGAGCACGCACGGGCGCCCCAACGTACGGGCTGCGGGCCGATCGGTGCCGCCGCCCGGCCTCTCGTTTTTCGAACATAACCTCGACCGATAGGGGATACCGATATGAAGACCATCAAGCTTGCTCCCGGTGAGCGTCTCGTTACCAATCAGCTCAACCGCAAGGGCGTGCTGCCGCAAAACATCGTCGACGCCGCCCGCGATATCGTGGCCAACGTGCGCGCCAACGGCGATGTCGCGGTGCGCGATTACTGCCAGCGTTTTGATGGCGTTGAGCTGCAGAGTTTCCGTTTGCCGCAGGAGCAGATCGATGCCGCGCTCGAAGGTCTCGATCCGGCCTTTGTCGCCGCGCTCGAGAAGGCCGCACGCCAGATTCGCGAGTTCCACCAGCGCGAGGTCGAGCAGAGCTGGTTTACTACGCGTGTGGACGGCACGATGCTCGGCGTTAAGGTGACCCCGCTCGCGGCGGCCGGCATCTACGTGCCGGGCGGCCGCGCGCAGTATCCCTCTACCGTGCTTATGAATGCCATTCCCGCCAAGGTCGCCGGCGTCAAGCGCGTGGTCATGGTGACCCCGCCGCAAAAGGATGGCCTGATCAATCCCTACACGCTCGCGGCCGCCAAGCTCGGCGGCGTGGACGAGATCTATATGGTGGGTGGCGCCCAGGCCGTGGCCGCGCTGGCATACGGTACCGAGACCATTCCGCGCGTCGACAAAATCACTGGTCCGGGCAACGCCTTTGTCGCCGCGGCCAAGCAGATCGTCTCCGGCGACGTGGGAATCGATATGGTCGCTGGCCCCTCCGAGGTCTGTGTGCTGGCCGATGCCACGGCCAAGCCCATGGTGGTCGCGGCCGACCTGATGGCCCAGGCCGAGCACGATCCGCTGGCAGCCTGCTATCTGGTGACCTGCGACGAGCAGTTTGCGCGCGAGGTCGAGGTGGGTATCGACACCCTGGTGGCGCAGTCTCCGCGTGCCGAGATCACGCGCGCCTCGCTCGATAACGAGGGCACCATCGTGGTGGCCGCCGACATGGCTGCCGCCGTCGAGGCAGTGAACACCGTGGCGCCCGAGCACCTGGAGCTGCACTGCAAGGATGCGATGGGCCTGCTCGGCGGCATTCGCAACGCCGGCGCCATCTTTGTGGGCGCTTGGAGTTCCGAACCGCTTGGCGATTACGTTGCCGGCCCCAACCACACGCTGCCAACCGGCGGTACGGCCATGTTCTCCAATCCGCTTTCGGTCGAAGAGTTCGTTAAGCGCTCGAGCGTCATTTGCTATACACCCGAGGGCCTTCTCTCCGACGCTCCCGCGACGCAGCGCCTGGCCGAGGCCGAGGGACTGTGGGCGCACGCGCTATCCGCCGCGCTGCGTCGCCGCGTGCTGGAGCAGGGTGAGGATGCCGTGAGTGCCGAGTCGCTGGCCGCGGCCGATCTGACCAAGGTCGCCTGGCCGGGCGACGCCGTGGCGACGGTTGCCGAGGGCGTGGACCTGGCGGCTGCGCGCGGTGCCGCTGGCGCGGTCGTCGAGGAGGCCTAAAATGGCCGAACTCACTCCCCGCATGAAGGAGCTCGTCCAGCCCTACTTGGCCGGCATTGAGCCCTATGATCCCAACTTTACGCCCACGCGCATCAACCTTTCGGCCAACGAGAACACCTATCCCGTGCCGGCTGGCGTGCGCGAGGCGGTCGACGCCGCCCTGGCCGCTACACCGCTTAACCGCTATCCCGATCCCATGTCCTGTGACCTGCGCGACGAGCTTGCCGCTTGGCATGGTGTGGCGCGCGAGAATGTCTGCGTGGGTAATGGCGGTGACGAGCTGCTCTATAACTACCTGCTGGCGTTTGGCGGCGCGGGACGGACCCTGCTCAACTGCCCGCCGTGCTTTAGCGAGTACGCGTTCTTTGCGTCGCTCTGCCAGACCGAGGTGCGCGACGTGTGGCGCGACCCCGCGACCTTTGAGCTCGACCAAGCGGCTGTGCTCGCGGCGGCGCCCGAGTGCAACCTGGCAATCGTGACCTCGCCCAATAACCCCACGGGCGACGTGGCGCCACTCGACTTTGTCGCGGCGCTGTGCGATGCGTGCCCCGGCATGGTAATGGTCGACGAGGCCTACGTTGAGTTTGCCGACGATTCGTTTGGCGCGGCCACCACGGCGCAGGGACTTATCGCTGAGCATCCCAACCTGGTGATTTTGCATACGCTGTCCAAGGCGTTTGGCGCCGCCGGAACGCGTCTGGGTTACGTGATCGCGGCATCGGAGGTCATCGACGTGTTTGCGGCGATTCGCCAGATCTACTCGGTTAACGTGCTGAGCCAGGCCGCGGCGCTTGCCTGTGTGCGTGCCCGCGACGCGTACGCGCCCGTGGTGGCACAGGTCACATCCGAGCGCGAGCGCGAGCTGTGCGCCCTGCGCGCAATGGCTGCCGAGGGCCTGCCAGTGGAGGCATGGCCGAGTGCGGCGAACTTTGTACTCGTACGTACGTCGCATGCCACGCGCGTGCGCGAGCGTCTGCGCGACGAGTACTCGATTTTGGTGCGCGACTTTAGCTACGCACTGGGGCTCGCGGACTGCCTGCGCATCACTGTTGGCACGCCGCAGGAAAACGATGAGGTGCTGGCTGCGTTTGCCGCGCTGGTGAAGGAGGAGATGTAGATGGGCCGTTATGCCGAGGTGACCCGCAAGACGGGGGAGACCGACATTGTCGTCAAGCTCGACCTGGACGGGAGCGGCGTGTGCGATATCTCGACCGGCGTGCCGTTTTTCGACCACATGCTCAACGCCTTTGGCCGCCATGGCCTGTTCGATTTGACGGTGCGCGCGGTGGGCGACGTGGAAGTCGACGCGCACCACACCGTCGAGGACACGGGCATCGTGCTGGGCGAGGCGTTTTGCCAAGCGCTGGGCGACAAGGCGGGTATTACGCGCTTTGCCGACGCGGCGATCGCCATGGACGAGACGCTCGTGATGGCCGCCGTGGATATCTCGGGTCGCGGGCAGGCCTACTGCGAGCTGCCCGTGCCGACTGAGCGCGTGGGCACCTTTGATACCGAGCTGGCCGTCGAGTTCTTCTACGCCTTTGCGCGCGACGCCAAGCTCACGCTGCACGTGCGCGAGCTGGCGGGCGGCAACTCGCATCACATTATCGAGGCGGCCTTTAAGGCCGTGGGCCGCACGATGCGTCACGCCTGTGAGCTCGATCCCCGCGTGCAAGGCATCCCCAGCACCAAGGGTTCGCTGTAACCGCCACAAAGGCAAAAACCACCACGAAGGTGCCTGTCCCCTTTGTGGTGGTTTTGGACGATGAGATAAGGGAGGGGTCGCGTGGGCGAACCGAAGATCGTGGTGGTCGACTACCACAAGGGCAACTTGTCGAGCGTTGTGCGCGGGCTTGCGCGCGCCGGTGCCGTCGCCTGCACGTCGGACGACCCGGAGCAGATCCGTAACGCCGACGGCCTGGTCATCCCAGGCGTGGGTGCGTTCTACGACGCGATTGCCTTTATGCGCGAGAGCGGCGAGGCGGACGCGGTGCTCGACGCCGTTGCCGCTGGAACTCCGCTGCTCGGCATCTGCCTGGGCCTTCAGCTGTTTTTTGAGCGTGGCAACGAGGGCGTGCCTGCGGACGAGGGCGTGGACGCGGACGACGATGCCTCCGAGCAGGCCGGCGGTCCCTGGGTCGATGGCCTGGGCATCATGCGTGGCTCGTGCACGCACCTGGAGTCGAGCCGTCTGAAGGTCCCGCACGTGGGCTGGGATCAGGTGCACATGACGCCTGCCGGCGCGGCCGATCCGCTGCTCGCCGGTTTTGCCGAGGGCGCCAATATGTACTTCACCCACAGCTACGCGGTGGCCGGCGACGTCGATGCCACCGATGTGTTGGCGCGCACGCACTATACACGGAGTTTCCCGTGCATCGTGCGCCACGGCAATGTGTGGGGCTGCCAGTTCCATCCCGAGAAATCCTCCGCGCTGGGTCAGCGCATCCTTAAGAACTTCGTCAACATCGTCGAGGAGGTTGGCCGATGATCCTGTTTCCCGCAATCGATCTGATCGGCGGCAAGGTTGTGCGCCTGGAGCGCGGCGACCGCAACCGCTGCAAGGTATATTCCGATGACCCCGTGGCCGTCGCCCACTCGTTTGCCGAGCAGGGCGCAAGCTGGGTGCATGTCGTCGACCTGTCCGCTGCCTTTGGCGAGGACGAGGACACATGCGCTGCCAACTCGGCGGCGATTAAGGCCATCTGCGGCGTCGACGGTCTGTCCGTGGACGTGGGCGGCGGCGTTCGCTCACTCGCACGCATCGATGAGCTGGCAGGCTATGGTGCTCGCCGCATTGCGCTGGGCACCGTGCTCGTGACCGAGCCGGGTTTTGCTGAGGTGGCAGCCCAGGGCTTTGGCGAGCTGTTGGTCGCCGACATTGCCGCGCGCGACGGCCAGGTTAAGGTGAACGGCTGGCGCGACGGCGCGGGCGTGGCACTCGACGATGCCGTGGCGCAGCTTACCGAGCTGGGCTTTAAGCATCTGGTGTATACCGACATCGCGCGTGATGGCATGCAGACGGGCATCGATGTGGCGGCGTATCGCCATGTGGCGCAGGTCGCGGGCTTTCCCGTCGTGGCGTCGGGCGGTATCTCGACGCTCGACGACATCCGCGCGCTGGCCGCGGTGGGTGAGGGCGCGATTGAAGGCGCCATTACCGGTCGTGCGCTCTACGAGGGCAACTTTACGCTGGCCCAGGCGCTGGCCGCCGCTCGAGGGGAGGAGTAGCCCATGCTTACCAAACGCGTGATTCCCTGTCTGGATGTTAAGGACGGCCGCGTGGTCAAGGGCGTCAACTTTGTGAGCCTGCGCGATGCGGGCGACCCGGTGGAGCTGGCCCGCGCCTACGACCGCGAGGGTGCGGACGAGGTCGTCTTCCTGGACATTACCGCCACGAGCGACAACCGTGCGACGACTATCGAGATGGCGGCGCATGCTGCCGAGGAGCTGGCCATTCCCTATACCGTGGGCGGCGGCTTTCGCGACCTGGCGGGCATGCGCACCATGGTTGCCGCCGGTGCCGACAAGGTGTCGCTCAACTCTGCCGCCGTGCGCGATCCGTCGTTGATCAGCCAGGCTGCCGCGGCGTTTGGCAGCCAGGCCGTGGTCGTGGCGATCGATGCCAAGCGCGTGGGGCTGCCCGGGGAGCCGGGTGCCGATAAGTGGGAGGTTTTTACGGCGGGCGGTCGCAACGCCACGGGTATCGACGCGGTGGCGTGGGCCGAGGAAGCGGCTCGTCGCGGCGCCGGCGAGATCTTGCTTACCAGCATGGACCGCGACGGCACCAAGGCTGGCTTTGACTTGGCGCTCACCCGCGCCGTGGCACGCGCGGTGCCGATTCCCGTCATCGCGAGCGGCGGCGTGGGCACACTCGAGCATTTTGCCGAGGGCGTGATCGAGGGCGAGGCCGATGCCGTGCTGGCGGCGAGCGTCTTTCACTTTGGAATCTTCAGCATTCGCGAAGTCAAAGAGTATATGGCCTCGCAGGGCATTCCTGTGAGGCTGGACTTCTAGTGCTGCGGGCTGCGCTGCGGCTTGTCCAGGCACCGCATCTTGCCGCTCAAACCGTCGCTCGCGTACCAAAGTACGCGTCGCTCCTCTTTCGTGGCAACCTGCGGCACCTGGACAACCCTCGCCGACATGTGATGTTTAAATTGGGGAATTGAAATGAGAGAAATTACTACTCCAGCGGTTCTTAAATACGACGCCAAAGGATTGATCCCTTGTGTGGTTCAGCAATATGACACCGGCGAGGTGCTTATGGTTGCTTGGATGAACGAGGAATCGGTGGGGTTGACGCTCAAGACTGGTACCACGTGGTTTTGGAGCCGCAGCCGCCAAGAGCTCTGGAATAAGGGCGCGACGAGCGGCAACATGCAGGAGGTCAAGGAGCTCTGGGCCGACTGCGATAGCGATACACTGCTGGTCAAGGTCGACTCGCCGGGTCCAGCCTGCCACACCGGCAACCGTACCTGCTTCTTTAAGCGCGTGGAAGGGGGAGTGCGATGAAAGTCGTGACGCCGTTCGAGGTCGCCGACTGCAACACCGAGCTCCTCCGCGCGGGCGTGCCATGTCGCGTGCACCTGACTGATGCCTGCGGGGCGCAGTCGCTTTGGCTCGAGGCCGAGAAGGAAAGGCTCGATGAGGCCCATGCCGTCATCGTCGAGTTCTTTGAGAAAAAGGGCGCAAAGCCTCGGTTCGATGAGACCGGTACCTACTTTACGCTGCAGTAACGAGAGGAAATAACCATGGGAGTCAGAACAGCTAACGTGCAGCCGGGAAATATCGGTGAGACGCTGACGGGGCTGGCCGAGGTGATTCATGGCCGTCGCGACGCGTCGCCGCAGGAGAGCTATACCGCGCGTCTGTTGACCGACGTCGAGGACGAGCTGCTCAAGAAGCTTGCCGAGGAGGCGAGCGAGGTCATCATGGCCTGCAAGGATAACGATCACGACCACATCCGCTACGAGGCCGGCGACCTGGTCTACCACCTGCTCGTGACGCTTGAGCGCTACGGCATCACCCTCGACGAGCTTGCCGGCGAACTCAACGCCCGCCGCCACTAGTCATTTAAGAACGTCCCCAACGACTAGTCTTAGGCGAGGGGTGTGGGTTGCCATTCGCCGGTGGGGTGGGGGATATCGAAGGCCCGGTAGCCGCAGTCGTAGGCGTGGGCCTGAGCCTCGCGGATGTTCCAGCAGATGTCGCAGGCGCGGTGTGCGTCCGAGCCAAAAGTGATCGGCACCTCGGCGTGGGCAAAGCAGCGCAAAAGGCCGGTCGTGGGGTAGTAATCGTCGAGCCCCTTGCGCGGTGCGGCTGTCGAGACCTCAACGCGGCGGCCCGTGTCGTGGGCGCACTCGGCCATCTGCTGCCAGAACGGCGCGGGGTCAAAGTCGGGCGCAAAGCCTTCCTTCGAAGAGCGCATGACCAGGTCGGGGTGGGCCATCACATCAAAGTTGAGTGAGCTTTCGCAAGCACGGCACCAGTCGTCGACATAGCGCTCCCACACGCCGAGCACGCCAAGGTTTTCCCAAACGTGCAGGTTGGTGTCGTCGTCGATCCAACCGCAGCGCGAATCGGGCGTATCGGGACGAGCGACGTTTTCCGTTCCCGCCGTGCCCGCGGCGCCGGCCATGATATCGCCTGGGTTGCCAATCCAATGCACGCTGCCCAAGCGCACTATGGCACCCGCGGACCAGCGCTCAACCAAAGGCTCGCAACCTTCGTACCAGTCGCATTCAAAGCCATAGACAAGCTCGAGCTCCGGCGCGATCTGCGCGGCGAGCTTGCGGGTGTCCTCAAATGCCAGGCGATGTGCCGTCAGGTCGCCCTCGACAACTTGCACTTCGCAGTTGGCGTCCATGCTGGCGGGCAGGGTGAGATGGTCGGTCGAGACCATAGCGCGGCAGCCGGCCGCAGCAGCGGCGCGAACGTTGTCCTCAAACGAGGCATGGCCATCCGAAAACGAAGTGTGGGTGTGGCAATCGACCAGCGGGCAGGTGGGCATGGCGACTCCTTTGCATTTGGCGAATCCGCTCCATTGTAATGGCGCAGCTCTCAACACGCCGCGCACGCCGGAGCTCGAAATCGATTGGAAAGGCTGCGCGGCGCCGGTGCGGCCTCGCTTGCTCTCAAAATATGTACATCAGCCTCCAAAAGCTGCAAAAAATGACATGTTTGGAGGCTGATGTACATGTTTGGATAGGGGCGAGGGCGGCGACGGACGAAAGTCACGCCTGTGCCACGTCCGATGTGCTAGCGTTTGAGTGAACAAAACGAGTCCGTGCGGAAAGGATCCAGACCGTATGCAATGCGATAGCACATTCCCGCTGTCTCGCGAGACCGATGCGCCCGAAACTATCGTCAAGCTGGAGTGCGACATCGATGACGCGTCGCCCGAGGTGCTCGCCTACGCCGCCGACCGCCTGCGCGAGGCCGGCGCCCGCGAGGTGCACTGGCTGCCCCTTTACTGCAAAAAGGGCCGCCCCGGATGGCAGTTGCAGGTGATCTGCTCGCACGAGGATATCGAGCGCTTGCAGACGATTATCTTTTTGGAGACCACGACCAACGCCGTTCGTCGCCAGGTGATGGAACGCGTTTGCCTGCCGCGCCGATTCGAGCAGGTGGTGACGCCTTGGGGTGAGGTATCCGTTAAGGTGGCGACCCTGCCTGACGGCAGCGAGCGCGCGGCTCCCGAGTACGAGAATTGCGCCCGTCTTGCCCGCGAACATGACGTGCCGCTCCAACGCGTGATGCAGGCGGCTCAGAGCGCGGCGCTGCGATTCGAGTAACACGGTAGATGGGCTCCATATCCGCCAGATCCCGTATTCAGCCCCTAGCAACCCCACTCCGAAAGGACTCCCCATGAAATACCTCATCGCCTCCGACATCCATGGCTCGGCATACTGGGCCGAGCGCCTCTGCACCGCCATCGAATCCGAGCAGCCCGACCGCATTGTGCTGCTGGGCGACCTGCTCTACCACGGCCCGCGCAACGACCTGCCGCGCGACTACGCCCCCAAGCGTGTGATTCCGCTGCTCAACGCCCTGGCCGACCGCATTATCGCGGTGCGCGGCAACTGCGACGCCGAGGTCGACCAGATGGTCCTCGACTTCCCCGTCATGGCCGACTACGCCACGCTGTTTGACGAGACCGGCCGTGAACTGTTCCTGACGCACGGCCACGTCTTTGGCGCTGGCATGCATAACAGCGTCGACCACGCACCCGCGCTGCCCGAGGGTTCCGCGCTCGTCTACGGTCACACGCACGTCAAGGTTAACGAGGAAAGCGTCGCGCACCCGGGCCTGTGGCTCTTCAACCCCGGCAGCGTGAGCATTCCCAAGGACGGCACGCACAGCTACGGCGTCTACGAGAACGGCGCGTTCCGCCACGTGGTCATGGAGGAGGACTAACCATGGCCGAGCATATGGCTCAGCAAAATGCCGAGGGCTCGCGCGATCTGTCCACGCTAGTCGACGCGTCGGCTGAGCTGCAGCATCTGGTGCAGACCATCTGGCGCCTGCGTCAGCCCGATGGCTGCCCGTGGGACCGCGAACAGACGCATCAGAGCATTGGCAAGAACATGATCGAGGAAGCCTACGAGGCGCTCGATTGCATCGAGACCGACGACGCGGCGCATCTGCGCGAGGAGCTCGGCGACGTGCTCATGCAGGTAGTGTTGCATGCGCAGATCGCGGTGGACGCCGGTGAGTTTACGCTGGCCGATGTGGCGCGCGATATCGACGCCAAGCTCATCCGTCGTCACCCGCACGTGTTTGGCGATGCGGATGCCGATAACTCTGACGAGGTGCTCAAGATTTGGGACGAGGTCAAGCTTGCCGAGAAGGCCGCCAAGGACAAGGCCGTGGCGGCAGGCGAGGCCGCGCCCGAGGGCCTGCTCGACGGCGTGCCCACGCGCCTGCCGGCGCTGATGCAGGCGCAGAAGGTGTCGCGCAGGGCGGCTGCCGTAGGCTTTGAGTGGGAGACGGTCCAGGACGTGTGGAACGAGGTAGCTGAGGAGCGTGCCGAGTTTGAGGCCGAGGCTCCCGGAACGCCCGAGCGCGAAATGGAGTTTGGCGATCTGCTCTTTGCCCTGGTCAACGTTGCGCGCAAGGAGGGCATCGACGCCGAGAGCGCCCTGCGTGCCAGCACGGCAAAGTTCCGCCGCCGCTGGGCCGCGATGGAGCAGATGGCGGCCGATGCCCACGTAGATCTTGCCGAGCTTTCGACCCATGGCCTCAACGACCTGTGGGACGCAGCAAAGGCAGGGGAGTAATACCGCGGGAGCGACGGGACGGACTTGTTCCATCGCCCCCATTATTTTTTAAAAAGATTGTATCCCTTGGCTAACTTAGGGCATAATGCAAAAAGCGCGACAAGGCTAACTTATGAACCTGCGCGCCGCTGCGGCGTACAAGCCGTGTCGCCAATTATTCAACCCGTTTCCAAGTGAGAGGGAGACAACATGAGCGATATTTTGGATGTCTACGGTCGCGAGGTGCTCGACAGCCGCGGCAACCCCACCGTCGAGGTCGAGGTCGTGCTCGAGGACGGCAGCTTCGGCCGCGCGATGGTGCCTTCGGGCGCTTCGACCGGCGCCTTTGAGGCATGTGAGCTGCGCGACGGCGACAAGGGCCGCTATCTGGGCAAGGGTGTCTCGCAGGCCGTCGAGCACGTCAACAACGAGTGTGCCGATGCCGTCGTGGGCCTCGACGCCTTCGATCAGCGCGCCGTCGATGCCGCGCTAATCGCCGCGGACGGTACGCCCAACAAGACCAAGCTCGGCGCCAACGCCATTCTGGGCGTGTCGCTGGCCGTTGCCCGCGCCGCAGCCGAGTCGGCGGGCCTGTCGCTGTACCAGTACCTGGGCGGTGTCAACGCCCATCTGCTGCCCACGCCCATGATGAACATCCTCAACGGCGGCGTGCACGCCGACAACAACGTCGACTTCCAGGAGTTCATGATCATGCCCGTGGGCGCCCCGAGCTTTGCCGAGGGCCTGCGTTGGTGCGCCGAGGTCTACCACACCCTCAAGGGCGTGCTGCACGAGGCCGGCCTGGGCGGCGGCGTGGGCGACGAGGGCGGTTTCGCGCCCAACCTCAAGACCAATGCCGAGCCGTTCGAGTACATCACCAAGGCCGTCGAGAAGGCCGGCTTTAAGCCCGGTGTCGACTTCATGTACGCCATGGATCCGGCATCGACCGAGTTCTACAACGCCGAGACCGGTATGTACGAGCTCAAGGGCGAGGGCGTTGAGTACACGAGCGCCCAGATGGTCGATTACTGGGAGAAGCTCGTCGACACCTATCCCATCATCTCCATCGAGGACGGCATGGCCGAGGAGGATTGGGACGGCTGGGTTGAGCTCACCCGTCGCATTGGCAACAAGGTGCAGCTGGTGGGCGACGACCTGTTCGTCACCAACACCGAGCGCCTCAAGAAGGGCATCGAGCTGGGCGCCGCCAACGCGATTCTGGTCAAGGTCAACCAGATCGGCACGCTCACCGAGTCGCTGGAGGCTATCGAGACCGCCAAGGAGGCCGGCTACGCTTGTATCGTGAGTCACCGCTCCGGCGAGACCGAGGATTCCACGATCGCCGACCTGGTCGTGGGCGTCAATGCCGGCCAGATCAAGTCGGGCGCCCCGTGTCGTAGCGATCGCATCGCCAAGTACAACCAGCTCATCCGTATCGAGGACGAGCTCGAGGGCAGCGCGCGCTACGCCGGCAAGGCCGCGTTCTACAACATTCGCTAGGCAAGCGGCGTGTGCGGGGGGGCGGGGCTGACTCGGATTCGCCTTGCTCCCGTCGGGCACTGTTGAGTACCATTGGGCGCTGGGCCATATGGCTCAGCGCCTTTTTTATGTCGAGCAAGGGCCGCCGAAGGCGGTGCGCGCACTCGTGCTATAACTAAAAGACTTAGCGCAAACAAACCTCAACCGCACAAGGCGCACATGGATCAGATTTACGACAACAGGTACTATTCCGCCGGTTCGCGTGAGCCGTCACCTCGCCGTGCGCGCACGGTGCAGCTCGGCGGGTCCGATTACGCCGGTGCCGACCGCTCCATGCAGCGACCGACAAGCGCCTCACACTCCCGTACTCAAATGAATACGCCGACGGACCGTCCGCCACGTTCGGTGCGCCCGGCGCATTCGGAGCATGCTCAGCGTTCTTCGGCTCAAACGCATGAAAAGCCGAGTAGGCCCTCGAACCGTCTTTCGGGCTCGGACTTCATGCATTACGCCAACGATAACGCGGTGGTCAAGGCAATCTACGACTTTACCCACGGTCCCCAGCGAGGGCTGTTTGTTGGCATTGTCGTCGCCCTGGCGCTCGTGAGCCTGTACTTCCCCGTGCGCGACCTGTATGTTGCAAAACGCTCGAGCGACATCTTGGCCAAGCAGGTCGAGATTCGCGAGCAATATAACGACGACCTGCAAAAAAGCGTCGACAAGCTGCTCTCGGAGGAGGGTATCAAGGACGCGGCATCCGAGGATCTGGGCCTGGTGATGCCCGGCGAGAAGAGGATTGAAGTGCAGGGCCTGGACGACGATTCGGATGCCTCGTCGAGCAAAAATTCCTCGAACGCCAAGAAGGCCAGCGAAGTTGCCAAGGAAATCGAAGAAGTCGGTAAGGACGCGCCGTGGTACATCCAGGCGCTCGACATGCTGTTTGGGTTTAACGGTGTCGAGGGCCAAACGGTCGTGTCTAACGGCAAATAGCGCCCGGAGGGGAGCCCGCAATGACAAATTGCAAACGATATAAGGTGGCGGCGATCGATCTGGGAACGGTGTCGTCGCGACTGGTATTAGCGCAGGTCGAGGGCGGGGCGATCGTGGAATCGTCCAAGCATACCGAGATTACCGACTTGGGTGAGGGCGTGGACGCGACGGGCCGCTTTTGCGAGGCGGCCGTTGAGCGCGTGCTCTCTGCGTGCCGAATGTTTGTGGATGAGGCGCGCACCTTTGGGGCCGCGTGCGTCTGCACCACCTGCACGAGTGCCGCGCGCGATGCGTCCAACGCCGCGCTGCTGCTGGACGGCTTGCGCGGGCTGGGGCTCGAACCACAGGTGATTCCGGGCGAGGTCGAGGCACGCCTGACGTTTTTTGGCGTGGCGCACGACTTTGCCGGCGAGCGCATCATTGTTGCCGATTCGGGTGGCGGATCCACGGAGCTCGCGACGGGCGTCTATGCGCCGGAGCACGGCGTCTTTGCACTGGAGGGAACGCGCTCGCTGGACATCGGTTGTCGCCGCGTGACGGAGCGGTTTTTCTCGGCGCTGCCGCCTGCAGACGGCGAGCTTGCTGCCGCTGCCACGTGGGCAGGCGAGCAGTTTACGGGCTACTTTAAGAGCTTGCCTGTCGATTTTGAGCGTGCCGAGCGCCTGGTCGCAGTGGGCGGCACGGTGACTACGCTGGTGGCTCTGGTCCACGAGCTGGAGCCGTACGACTCGAGCTTTGTGCACCTACGCGAGCTGTCGCTGGCGCAGGTCTCGGCCGCTATCGAGCGCATGTCTGTGTTGGACGCGGACGGCATCGCCGCGCTACCGGGTGTACAGCCCAAACGCGCGGGCGTGATCTTGGCTGGCGCCGTGGTGATCCGCGAACTCATGCGTGTCGGCGGCTACAAGACGCTCACCGTAAGCGAGAACAGCCTACTCGCCGGCATGGCCGCCACCATCAACGAGACCCTCGACGGCGCCACCCCCACCATCGCCTGGACTCCGATCCTGAGCGCCCTTTAACCATCCTTCTCTGAGTTGCGGTGAAATAGTTCCTAAATAAGCTGGTAAACGGTATAAACAGGATCTATTCCACCGTAACTTAGAGCCTCACCGGCGTCCAAAAGAAACGGGCCCGCATCCCTGGGGGACACGGGCTCGTAAGTAATACATGGTAGGGGCGGTGGGACGTCCGCGTATTTGCTGCGCAAATCCGCACCGGCTTCGGCCGCCTGCCGACGCCCTCGCCGGCTCGCTGCGGACGCTGCGCGTCCGCTTGACGCTCGCCCTCTCGCGGGTTCGAGCCCCACCGGCGTTCAAAAGAAACGAGCCCGCATCCCAAAGGGACACGGGCTCGTAAACAATACGTGGTAGGGGCGGTGGGACTCGAACCCACAATCCTTGCGGCGAGAGATTTTAAGTCTCCTGCGTATGCCAATTCCGCCACGCCCCCGTGAGACTAGAAGTCTAGCACAAGCCGCCCGTTACGCGTTGACAGCCATCGAGTGCCGGCCCGACTTTTCCAGGTACTCGGCAAACTTGGCCTCGTCGCCCTTGTTCTTGTACTGTAGGGCCAACAGGTACTCCAGGCGGCAACCCTTAACCTTATCGTCGCCGGCCTCCTCGAGCATGCGCTCCAGCTCGGGAATGTCGTTGTGGCGCTTGAGGATCATCGTGTCGTACATCAGTTGGCATTCGTGCGCGACTGCCTCGGCCTGGCCGCCCTCAAAGCCTTTGATCTCGTGCAGCAGCTCCTTGGACTTCTTGCGGTTCTCCTGACCAACGTAGTAGTTAAAAGCTTTGATTACCAGGTCGACGCGCTGCATTTTGGGCAGGTTGAGCCCCAGCAGCAAATCGAACATCTCGTCGGCGCGCTTGTGGTCCTCGCGCAGCAGATAGGAGTTCAGGCGCAGGTAGTCGCGATTGTAGCGCGGGTACAGCATGCTGGTGAACTTGCTGTCGAGCAAGCGATCGAACTCGTCCCACTGCTTAGCGGCCATAAGCTGCTGCAGGCGTTTAAACATGGTGCGTTTTTTTACGCTAAAGAACACCGATATGGCGATACAAATAATGACGACGGCGGTCCAGAGTGTGCGGGAATCGGGCATATTGAGCTCCTCAGTCGCTCGTAAAACAAGCGGTATGACAATGCGTGCTAGATGTATTATACGCAGCGTGCAAGCAAACTGGCACAAAAGCGCATCGAGGCCGAGCGCCATCGCTCGCTGCGGTACACTTACCTAAAGTAAACCATGAAGGGAGACACTACCTATGAAGAAGATCGTTTTGGCTTGCGGTGCTGGCGCTGCTACTTCCACGCTTGTTGCCCAGAAGGTCGCCACCCTGCTCGACGCCAACGGTTACGCCGACAAGTACGAGATTGTGCAGTGCGCCATCTCCGAGGCCAAGGACGCTTGCGACGAGGGCGCCGACCTGCTGATCGCCACCACCGTTGCCCCCGAGGGCCTCACCTGCCCGTACGTGAGCGGCGTGCCCTTCATGACCGGCATGAACCGCGTCGCTGCCGAGAAGGCCGTTCTCGACGTCATGGCTCAGTAGGCGCTGACTGTATGAGTGAGCAGAACGCCAATCCGGTCGAGCTCTTTGGCATGCGCGTCGCCCATGTGGGCATTAACGCCACCGACCCGGCAGACGCCCTGGAGATCGCGGAGCTGTTCTCGACGATGATGGGCCTGCCCGTCATCGAGACCCCGGTTTCGTACTTTAACGATTCGCTGGTCGAGATCATGAAACAGAACGGTCGTGGCACCAAGGGCCACATTGGCTTTGCCGTCAACGACATCGATGCGGCCGAGAAGTGGTTTGCCGAGCGCGGGCTCGAGGTTAACGAGGAGTCGCGTGCTCTGCTACCTGACGGTGGCACCAAGCTCGTGTACTTTAAGCGCGAGTTCGCCGGCTTCGCCGTGCACCTGTGCCGCGAGTAGCGTACAAGCTGCTTATAGCTAGCAAATAGGGATAGGGCCGCATGGCCTTATCCCTTTTTTATGCCGAGGGATCGACTTTTGCGACAGCCAAAAAACTGAAGTCTAATACTTTTCCGAGAAGTGAAAGAGCTAAATCGGACCCCCGAAGCATCGACACTTTAAGGGCATCGTTTCCTGCGGTTTCGATGCTGGAATCCTGCGATTTTGCCGACGAAAAATGTGGATGCTTCAGGGGCCCAAAAACAGACGTTCACTTCGCGGAAAAGTATTAGACCTCGATTCGCGCGGGTGCCCCTACCGCGGCAGGCGAATCGTAAAGCGGCTGCCGACGCCTTCGACCGAGGTCACGCCGATGACGCCGCCGTGGCTATCGACGATCCACTTGGCGATGGCAAGCCCCAGGCCCGAGCCCTGCGCGCCGGCATCGCGTGCGTTGTCGGCGCGATAGAACCGTTCAAACGCGTGAGCTGCGGATTCCTGGTTCATGCCGATGCCCTCGTCCTCAACACTTATGTCGATCGCGCCCGTGCCCACATCGGGCGTTACGGCAAACGTGACGGTCGTTCCTGCACCCGAGTACTTGGCGGCGTTTTGCACAATCACGCGCAGAGCTTGCTTTACGAGCGCGACATCGACGGACGCGTCGCAGCGCGGGTCGCTGGCAAATGCGGCGTCAAAAGCCAGCCGATACGTGTGCCCGGTATCGATCATCTGCGATTCTTCGCATACCTCTCCGACGAGCGCTGCCAGATTGGTATCCACACGATGCAGCGCGGTGCGGCCGGCATCGCCGCGTGCCAAAAACAGCAGTTGTTCCACGAGCTCCTGCATGTGCTCGCTTTCGGCCTTGAGCGAGGCGATGGACTCCGCCAGCACGGCTGGGTCGTCCTTGCCCCAGCGGTCGAGCATGTTTACGTAGCCCTGAATCACCGCGATGGGTGTGCGCAGTTCGTGACTCGCGTCGTTGACAAAGCGCATCTGCTGCAGTTTGGCCTCTTGCATCTGACGCAGCAGACGGTTGAGTGCGACCTCGATGCTCGCCAGGTCGGCGTCGCCGGTGGTGACATTCGGCGAGTCGACGCTCGCTCGCTCGATGGCCTGCTCCAGCGTTTCCATCTTGCCGCCGGAGAGCTGCATGCGGCCGAGCTCGTCCACGCGCAGTGCCAGGTCGTTGAGCGGTGCCATGGTGCGGCGTACGCGTCGGGCACCGCCGAGCATGTTGAGCACGCTGATGACCTGCCAGCCTACAACGACAAGGTAGAGAGGCCATAGCGTGACGAGGTCCTGCGCGAGGGGGAAGGTCTTGGTGGTATGCGCAAGCTCGACGGTATAGGTGAGCGTTGTCAGGTCCCAGCCGCGCGCAGGCGTCAGTGACATGCCGTGAACGGTGGCGCCGGGGATCCATCCTGCGGCAAACGCGCTGTCGGGCAGCGTCTGGTTGTATCCATAGACGAGGATCGCCGCCGCAATCACCACCAGCAACAGATCGAGCCAGACGTAGCTCATCAGGCGGCGCCACATATAGCTCCAGTTGATGGCGCGGGCGATGGAGGTGACGCGCTTGGTTTCGGCGTTACGCGCGACAGACATAGCCCACCCCGCGCACGGTTTGGATGATGCGGGCACCGCCAGCGTCTTCGATCTTGGCGCGCAGATGCGCGATGTGTACGTCGACGTTGTTGGTGTCGCCCACGTATTCGTAACCGAGCGCTTCGTGCGCGATGCGCTCACGCGTGAGCACGGTGCCGGCATGCGCCATAAGCAGGGCGAGGACGTCGAACTCGCGGGCGGTCAGCACGATGGGTGAGCCGCCGACCATAAACTCGCGGCGGTCGGGATCGAGTGCGACCGAGTCAACGGTGGGCGTGGCGGGGGAGGGCGTGGCAGCGGCCTGGGCCGCGCCGCTGGCCGGGGGTATCGCAGCGGCGTTCCCGGCCGCGCCGCCCGCCATACCCGCCCCGCCGCCGGCACCACCCACGCCCCCAGCCGCCCCCACGCCCTCCCCCC
>UQMU01000038.1 GCA_900542305.1 uncultured Collinsella sp.
CGCAGGAAGCTTGGATACGCCTAGGCGCGGTCCAAGAAATCGTCCGCACCCCCTTTGGGCGGAAAATGGGCTTGTTTAGGAACTATTTCACCGCAACTTATGAAGGCGGCCCTGCGACCGATTGTTTGGTCGCAGGGCCGCCTTCGTTCGATTTGGTGGGAGCTAGCTGCTAGTGGCTATGCGGGCAGTTGGCGCAGCAGCCGCTGGTGGCGCTGGTGCTGGAGTCACCGCTGCGCTGGTCGGTGTTGTAGAAGCCGCTGCCCTCAAACTTGATGCCACTGGCCGAGAACGTCTTGGCGGCCGGAGCGCCGCAGCTCGGGCACACGACCTCGGGGGTCTCGGACATGGGATGCTCAACTTCAAACACGTTGCCACAGCTCGTGCACTTGTAATCGTAGCGCGCCATAATACTTCCTTTTCAGCACAAAGCGGGCAGATCGCTCTGCCCGCAAAAATTCAAACAGCTGTAACTGTACCCTATATCGAGGGTTTTATCACGCTTCGCCCCAGAATCTATGGGTGCTGCGCAGGAGCTTCGCAGTTTTGCCCTCGGCTGCCGCAACGTCGGCCTCGTCAGCCTGCCAAGTCCAGTTGCCCGTGGCGACACCCGGCACGTTCATGCGGGCATCGTCGCCCAGCCCCAGCACATCTTGCAGCGGCATCATCACGAGGGGAGCGCCGCTTGCGAGTGCGTCGCCCATCAGCTTACCGGCGAACTCCTTGCCGCTCAGCTCGTTGCCGCCCGCAAAGGAGCGCGTGCACCAGCCGGCGAGCGTCGACGTATCGTGCGTCGAGGTGTACAGAATCTTGCCGGGCGTGGGGTGCATGCCGCAACGGACGTCGTAATCGCTAAACTCCAGCACGTCCATGCCGGGGAAGCCGCAGGTCGAAGCCATCGCGCGAACACCGGGCGTCAAATAGCCTAGGTCCTCGGCAATAAAGTTGAGCGGACCCAGCTCGTCATAGGCAGTCTGGAACAGATCCTTGCCCGGACCAGCCAACCAACGGCCGTCGGCGCAGGCCTTGCCTGCGGGAATGCTAAAGTAGCTGTGGAAGCCCAGGAAGTGGTCCAGACGCACGCGGTCGTACAGCGAGAACGCACGGCGCAGACGGTCCATCCACCAGCGGTAGCCGGTTTTCTTCATATGGCCCCAGCGGAAGGTGGGGTTGCCCCACACCTGACCCTCGGGCGCAAAGTTGTCGGGCGGCGCGCCGGAAATCTCAATCGCCTTGCCGGTATCGGAAAGCCAGAAGTTCTCTGGCTCGCTCCACGCGTCGGCCGAATCGTCCGAGACATACATCGGAATATCGCCGATAACCTCGATGCCCTTCTTGTGCGCGTAGTTCATGAGCTCGCACCAGGCCAGGTCAAAGCGGTACTGCATGTACGCCTGTAGCTCGGCCTCGTTGTGGAAGCGCTTGTCGTCGATTAGATGCTCGTTGTAGCGCGCGACATCTGCCGGCCAATTGTGGCGCGACTCGCCCTCAAAGTACTTTTTGACGGCCATATAGACGCAGTACTTCTCGAGCCAATCGGCGTTGCGATGTTTAAACGCGGTGTACAGCGGATCGGCATCCTCCCCGCCGCGGGCCTTCCAGGTCTCAAAGTCGGCGGCCAGCTCCTCGTGGCTCTCGGGTAGCAGGTCGATATTGCCTGCAAAGGCCGAAGGACCGGCGTAGGGGGAGCGGAAGAAGTCCGTGGGATTGACGGGCAAAACCTGCCAGTAGCGCATGCCCATGGCGGCCAGATGGTCGATAAAGCGACGCGTGGGCGCGCCGATCGTACCGGGCTTGCCGTCATCGGTCGGCACCGATGTGATATGGCACACAACACCCGCACCGTGATCGAGCGGCTCCTGCAGGCGCTGCTCGGCGTGGTGATAGATGATCGACGAACCCAGCGGATACAGATCGAGCGTGACCGTGCCGTTGTGGATCTCGCACTCGTGACCGCTAATCACATCGCTCGCGCATTCGCCGAGTGCCGGAATGGTCACACGATGCGAGTTGCGCAGGCTGCGGTTGATGATGACGGTTGCCGACTCGCCGTCCTTGCCCGTACGGTTGTAGGCCAACACCTCATCATTGAGTGCAAAGGCCTTGATCTCGCCATCGATCATAAATGGCAGCGCACGGCGCACAGAAGATGCGTTCTTGACGATCGCGAACGTATCGAAGTCGTGCAGGTCTTCCTTGGTCGGCATGGTGCGACGATTACCCGGATCGGTGAGACCCTCCAAGCCGTACTCGTCACCGTAATAGATTGAGGGAACGCCCGGGAAGGTCATCTGCATGAGCGTTGCCAACCAAAAACGGCTCTTGGCCAGGCCCATCGAGTTCTCGTCCAGGCGCCATTTGCTGCGCTCGCTCTCGGGCAGCTGCGACTCGTCGGGGCCACCGCCGAGCACCGAGATAATGCGCGGGCGGTCGTGGCTCGAAAGCAGATTGAGCGCGCAGGCCAGTGCCTCGCGCGGGTAGTTCTCGCGCAGGGTCTCGATGTCCTCAGCAGCTTGATAGGCATTCTTGTAGCCCATCAAAAAGCCGATGACCATGTCGCGGAAGGGGTAGTCCATGGCAGAGTCGAGCTCAGAGCCCTGCAGATAGCGGCGCAGGTGGCCATAGCTGATCTTGTTGGAGGCGTCCTCCCAGACTTCGCCGAGCAGCAGCGCATCGAGTTTCTCGGCGAGCACGGCCTTTTTGATCTCGGCCAGGAAGTCATCGGAAAGCTCATCGGCCACGTCCAGACGCCAGCCATGGGCGCCGGCGCGCAGCCATTTTCGGATCACGCCGTCCTTGCCCAGGAGCCGCTCGCGCACCAGTTTGGAGCTCTCATTGATGGCGGGCATGTTGCCCACGCCCCACCAGCAGTCATACGAGCCGTCCTCATGGAAGTAAAACGCATCGCGCCACGGTGAATCCTCGCTCTGCCAGGCGCCCACGCCGGGATAGTTGCCGTAGCGGTTGAAATAGATCGAATCGTCGCCCGTGTGGTTGAAGACGCCGTCCAGGATGATAGAAATGCCGAGCTTCTCGGCCGCCTTGCACAGCTCCGTAAAGTCCTGCTCGGTGCCCAGAATCGGGTCGATCTTGGTATAGTCGGCCGTGTCGTAGCGGTGGTTGCTCGCGGCCTCAAAGATCGGGTTGAGGTAGATGGCCGTAAAGCCCAGCTCGGCAATGCGGGGCAGGTCATTCTGGATACCCTTGAGCGAGCCGCCGTAAAAATCCCAGGTCTTGATGGAGCCGTCTTCGGCACGCTCGTACTCGGGCGGTTCGTTCCAGTCCTCGACCATGCGGCGCTGGATTCCTTTGCGCGGTTTTTCAACTTCGGCAAGCGTGCGTTCGCGCCAGTTTTCGTCGCGGGCATAGCGATCGGGGAAGATCTGGTAGACCATGCCGCGCTCGTACCACTCGGGACGCACTTCGCGGTGCTTGTAAACGGTGATCTGGAAGGACGGAACCTCGGCGTAGTCGTAGGTTACGCCCTCGCCGCCGGTGCGGCCCTGCGGCGCGCCCAGGCGAACCTCGGGCTGGCCCTCGATGTTGCAGATAAAGCTGTACCAGATAAGACAGGGCTCAGTGCACTCAAGCTCTACGGTAAATATGCCGTCGCCCTCGTGCGTCATGGGATACAGAGACTCACCGATTTCATCGACCCAGGTACGCAGGGTAAGCGTTGCCTGGTTGGGGTCGGCATCCTCCAAAATCACCGATAGCGAAACGGAAGTTCCAGTGGTCACAGCGCCAAACGGAGTACGAAACTGCGGCAGACGGCTGTTGTGAATCAATCTCATAATACGGTCCAGTTCAATAGAATCACGGCCTGCGGGCCATGGGCTTTACGCACAGATTGTAAGTATATCTGTTGTACACAGGCTGTATAAACAACATCCGTTTACCATCGGCGAACGGTTGTCCTAGAAAATCGTTTTACCATCCAAATTATCGCGATATTCGAAAAAGCCTAGACTGATACTATTTGTAGTTAAACAAAAGTACTTCGGTTTACTACGACGAATTGAATGATCTTAACCACGGTCATTTTGGTGATACTAAAACCGCAGGTAGAAGCGTTGTCAATTTCGTAGATTACTCGCCGTGGTCGGCCTGAGCTATTTTGTCGTAGTAAACCGCCCTCTTTTTAACACAGAAGTTCAACCAAGAAGAGGGCGCCTGGTTGGGGCGCCCTCTTTTGCGTTGGATTAAGTTTTAATCGTCCAGACTAGCGACGCTTGCGGGTGGCCGTTGCCTTACGGACGGAGGTCTTCTTGGTCGGAGCCTTTTCCTCGGCCGGAGTGGCGGGGGAGATCGGGGTCTCCTTGGCGGGCTCGGCCTTTGCCGTAGCCTTTGGAGCGGTCTTGACCTCTGCGGCCTTCGGCGCCGGCTCGGCCTTTACTGCGGGCTTGTCCTCGACCTTAGCCTCTGCCTTGGGAGCTGCAGCCTTGGTCGTGGTCTTCTTGGCCGTCGTCGTAGAGCGCTTGCGCGTGGTGGTCTTGGCAGCCGGCTTTGCCTCGACAGTTGCCTTGGCCTTGGACTCGGAGGGCGCCTCCTCGACCTTGTCGGCGGGCTTTGCAGCAGCCTTCGGGGTCGTCTTCGCGGCGGCCTTCGTCGTAGCAGCCTTGGTCGTCGTCGACTTCGCAGCCGTGGCCTTCTTAGCGGTCGTGGTCTTGGTCGCGGTCGTCTTCTTGGCAGCGGTCTTGGCCGGAGCCTTTGCCGCGGGCTCGGCCTTTACCTCGGGAGCGACCTCGGCCTCGGCGGCCTTTTTGGCAGCGGCGGTCGTACGCTTGCGCGCAGTCGATGCCTTGGCAGTAGTTGCCTTAGCGGCGCTAGTCTTGCTAGCAGCGGCCTTCGTGGTCGTGGCCTTCTTAGCCGTCGTCTTGCGGGCCGTCGTCTTCTTGGCGGCAGGCTTCGCGTCGGGCTTAACTTCGGCCTTGGCCGCCGGCTTCTCCTCGGCCTTGGGCTCCTCAGCGGCAGCGGGCTCCTTAACGGTCGCCGCAGGCTCGGCCTCAGCGGCAGCGGGCTCATCGACAGCTGCAACATCAGTCACACCCGCCGGCCTCTCAATCTCCGGATGCATAAAGAAGTACAGGTCCAGATACTTGTCGGCCGAGCGCGTCCAGCTAAAGTCCTGGCTCATGGCCTGCGTGACCAGCTGGTTCCAAGCGTCACGGTTATCCCAGAACAGGCGCGCCGCGCGGAACACCGCGTCGCCCATCTCGTCACCGTTAAAGTTGCTAAACGAGAAGCCCGTGCCCTCGCCGGTAAACTCGTTGTACGGCTGCACGGTGTCCTTCAGGCCACCGGTCTCGCGAACAATCGGCAGCGTGCCGTAGCGCATGGCGATGATCTGCGACAGGCCGCAGGGCTCAAACTTCGAAGGCATCAGGAACATGTCGGCGGCGGCATACATGCGCTGCGACAGCGCCGGATCGAACTCGATGCGTGCGGCCATGGTGCCGGGGTACTTGTCCTGGAAGTAGCGCAGGCCGTCCTCGTAGTCGCGGTCGCCGGTGCCCAGCACCGCCACCTGCACGCCGCCGGACAGGATGCGGTCGAGCGCGTACATGACCAGATCCATGCCCTTCTGGCGCGTCAGGCGCGTGACCATCACCATGAGCGGACGGTCGTCGCGAACCTCGAGGCCCAGTTCCTCCTGCAGCTTGGCCTTGCACACGGCCTTGCCGGAACGGTCCTCCACGGTGTAGTTGGCGGCAATTCGCTTGTCTGTTGCCGGGTCAAAGCCCGCAACGTCAATGCCGTTCAAAATGCCCTGCAGCGCGTAGGAACGCTCGCGCAGTACGCCGTCCAGGCCCTCGCCAAACTCGGGCGTCTGGATCTCGTTGGCATAGGTGGGGCTCACCGTGGTGATGGCGTCGGCATAGCGCAGGGCGCCCAGCATGTAGTTGATGCTGCTGGCGTCGCAACGCAGCTGCGAGGCGGCCGCCGGAATGTGCGCCACACCAAGGATGTCCTCCATCACGGTGTCGCTAAACTGGCCCTGGAACGCCACGTTGTGGATCGAGAACACGGTCTTGACGCGGTCATACAGCGGCAGGCCCTGGTAGAACTCGCGCAAAAACACGGGCGCCAGCGCCGTCTGCCAGTCGTTGCAGTGCAGGATGTCGCACTCAAAGCCGGCGGGCAGGTGCTGCAGGCTCTCGGTGATGGCCTTGGAGAAGAACGCAAAGCGCTCGCCGTCGTCAAAGAAGCCGTACGGATAGTCGCGCGCAAAGTAGCGCTCGTTGTCGATGAACATATAGGTGACGCCGTCGTGCTCGAGCTTCTCGAGTCCGCAGTACTCATTGCGCCAGCCCAGGCTCACGTAAAAGTCGGAGAAGTGCTCCATCTGCGACTTGTACTCGTCCTTGATGGTGGCGTACTTGGGCACCATCACGATTACTTCGGCGCCGGCGCGCACAAGCGCCGCAGGCAGCGAGCCCGCCACGTCGCCCAGGCCACCGGTCTTCACAAACGGTGCGCACTCGGCCGAGGCAAACACGATCTGCATCTTTTTGCTGGAATCAGCCATATTGTCTCCCTGTTGCAATTCGAGAATAGCCGCCTGGCGCAAACCGGGCGGCTATTCTACGTGTTACGAGCGATGTTGCGGTGCCAAAGCTAGCTCGCGTTGGTGATATCAGAAGTTAACGGGGCCTTTCCCAGCACCAGGATGTTCTCGGGCGTGCCGCGAAGCTCGGTGTTGGTGGGAACCACGTTGTTCTTGTCCAGGATTGCATTCTCAACGCGGGCGCCGCTCTTGATGACGCAGCTCTGGTTGATGATCGAATTGGTCACCGAGGCGCCTTCCTCAACCACAACGCCGCGCGACAGGATCGAGTTGCGCACGGTGCCCTTGATGATGCAGCCGGCCGAGATGATCGAGTTGCAGGCGTGGCTGCCGGTCGCATAGCGCGAAGGCGGCACGTCGTGAGCCTTGGTCAGAATCGGGCGCTCGGGGTCAAAGAGATGGTCGGCCACGGTCTGGTCGAGCAGGTCCATGCTGCGACGATACAGCGACTTCTCGCTAAACACGCCCACGACCTCGCCCTTGTACTCGTAGCTGCACACGTCGATGTTGCCAAAGTCGCCCTGTAGTGCCTCGAGCAGGTCCAGATAGTCGGCGGCCTGGTAGTGGTCGATGATCTCGAGCAGCGTCTCGCGGTTGACGATGCAGCAGTCCATAGAGGCGTTGTCGCCGTACACGACGCCGGCGCTCACGCCCGTCAGACGGCCGTTCTCGTTGATCTGCAGCTTGGTCTCGTCATCTACGTTGCGCGTGGCCTTGCAGTACACCACGGTCATCTGGGCACCGGAGTTCTCGTGCGCCTCGATGATGGTGTTGAGGTCCATGTTAAAGATGATGTTGGTGC
Source organism: uncultured Collinsella sp. (assembly GCA_900542305.1). GTDB lineage: Bacteria > Actinomycetota > Coriobacteriia > Coriobacteriales > Coriobacteriaceae > Collinsella. The sequence goes on from UQMU01000038.1 coordinate 7,368, forward strand.
CCATCATCACAACATAGGGCTTGTCCGAGCGCTGGAACAGCGTCTTGTTGGAAATGATGTCGCGCAGCAGGAAGCGCATGCCGCCCTTGGTGGTGCCATACGCGTTGCCGGGCACCATGAACAGGCCGCCCTTCTTGCGGTCCAGGCCCCAGTCCTTGCCCGAGCCCACATGGTCGATCAGCGAGCGATAGTTGCCCGGCATGACGACACCGACGGTCTTGATGCCGGCATTCATCATATTGGACAGCGGGAAGTCGATCAGGCGGTAGCGGCCCAAAAACGGAACGGACGCGATGGGGCGGTCCTTGAGCAGCACGCTGCCGTAGGTCGAAGAGTAGTTAGCGGTGATATAACCGATGGCCTTGCGATTGATCATCGGATCATTCCCCCTTCCCGATAACGACGTCATTTCCAACGACGGCCGTATCCTTGGTGGTATCGACAGAGCCGAGCTTCACGCCCTCTTCGACCGTGGAGTTCTCGCCCAAAATAGCGCGGCAGATGTGCGCGCCGCTCTTAACGTGCGCACCCGGCAGCAGCACGGAGTCCTCGACCACGGCGCGCTCCTCGATGATGACATCGGTCGAAAGGATCGAGTGGCGAGCGGTACCGTAGATCTTGCAGCCGTTGGAGACCAGGCAGTCGTCCAGGCGACCATCCGGGCCAATGTAGTGCGGCGGACGCGTGGTGATGTTGGACATGATGGGGAAGTGCTTGTCAAACAGATCGAACTCGGGGTTGTTGCCAAGCAGGTCCATCGAGGTCTCGTGGAAGCTGGCGATGGTGCCGACGTCCTTCCAAAAGCCGTGGAACTCGTAGCTGTACAGGCGCTTGCCCTCGCCGAGCAGCTTGGGGATGATGTCCTTGCCAAAGTCGTGGCTCGAGCGCTGGTCCAGAGCGTCCTCCTCGAGCGCCTCGATCAGCACGTCGGCCGAGAAGATGTAGATGCCCATGGACGCGAGATTCGAATCGGGCTTATCGGGCTTCTCGGTGAACTTGGTGATGCGGCCGTCCTCGGGGTCGGTGGTCAGGATGCCAAAGCGGCTGGCCTCCTCCCACGGCACGGGCATAACGCTTACCGTGAGGTCGGCGTTGTTCTCAATGTGCGTCTTGAGCATCTTGCGGTAGTCCATGCGATACAGGTGATCGCCCGAAAGAATCAGGACGTACTTGGGGTCGTTGGCCTTGATGTAGTCGAGGTTCTGCGTAATGGCGTCGGCCGTGCCCGCATACCAGGCGCCGCCGGTCTGCGTCTCGTACGGCGGCAGGATCGACACGCCGCCGTCGCGGCTGTCAAGATCCCACGCCTCGCCGGAGCCCACATAGGCATGCAGCAGGTAGGGGCGATACTGCGTCAGAACACCCACCGTGTCGATGCCCGAGTTGGAGCAGTTGGAGAGCGAAAAGTCGATAATGCGGAACTTGCCACCAAAGCTAACCGCCGGCTTAGCGATCTTTTGGGTGAGTGCCCCCAATCGGCTGCCCTGTCCTCCTGCGAGGAGCATCGCGATGCATTCTTTCTTACTCATCGATTTCTCCTTCTGTCATCGATGTTCTTAAACCCATTAGCGGCGGGCGCAGCGCAACGTTGCGCCCGCTGAATAATGCCGTGCTGGCATAAGGGAGCTCGCGCGCCTCTACGCGTGCCAGATCTCGTCGCGGTACTCGCGAATGGTGCGGTCGCTCGAGAACCAGCCGCTCGAGGCGGTGTTGAGCAGGGCCTTGCGGTTCCAGGTCTCCTGGTCGCCATAGCTGCCGGTGAGCTTCTCCCACGCATCCACGTAGCTGCGGAAATCGGCCATGACCAGGTCGGGGTCATTGTTGTTCATGAGCTCGTTGTAGATGCTCTCGAAGTTGCCCGAAAGACCCGCAAAGGTGTTGTCCTTGAGCTCGTCCATCACGCGGCCCAGGCGCTCGCGGTCGCCGTTGAGGGTATCCCATGCAAAGTAGCTGTTGGATGCCCAGAGCTGCTCGACCTCGGGAGCGGTCAGGCCAAAGATGGCCTCGTTCTCGCGTCCGGCCAGGTCGGCGATCTCGATGTTGGCGCCGTCGAGGGTACCCAGCGTAATGGCGCCGTTCATCATGAGCTTCATGTTGGACGTGCCCGAGGCCTCCTTGCCGGCCGTGGAGATCTGCTCCGAGATCTCGGCTGCGGGGTAGATGAGCTGGGCGTTGCTCACACGAAAGTTGGGGATAAAGCAGACCTTCATGACCTCGTTGACGCGCGGGTCGTTGTTGATGACGTCGGCCACGGAGTTAATGAGGCGGATGGTCTCCTTGGCGAAGGTGTAGCTCGAGGCAGCCTTGCCGCTAAAGATGAAGGTCGTCGGCGTCACGTGGAAGTTGGGATCGGCGATGCGACGGTTGTAGATGTCCATCACCTTCATGATGTTCATGAGCTGGCGCTTGTAGGCGTGGAAGCGCTTTACCTGAACATCGAAGACGGTGTTGGGGTCGATAACCAGACCGGTCTCGGCCTTGACGTAGGCGGCCAGGCGCTCCTTGTTGGCGCGCTTGGAGGCACCCACGGCCTTCAGGAACTCGGTATCGTTCTGGAACTCTTTGAGTTTCTCCAGCTCAAAGGCGTCCTTAAGCCAGCCGTCGCCAATGGCCTCGGTCACGAGCTTGGCGTAGGTGGGGTTGGCCTCGGCAAAGAAGCGACGGTGCGAGATGCCGTTGGTCTTGTTGTTGAACTTCTCGGGCGTCAGGGCATAGAAGTCCTTGAGCACGATGTTCTTGATGATGTCGGAGTGGATCTTGGCCACGCCGTTGACGCTGTGGCTGCAGATCACGGACAGGTTGGCCATGCGAATCTCGCCGTCCCACAGGATGGCGGTCTGACGCAGACGCTCCTGCCAGCCCTCCTGCGTGGTGTCGAACGACTCGTGCCAACGACGGCTGATCTCGTCGATGATCTGGTACACGCGGGGGAGGAGCTTGGAGAACATGCCGATGGGCCACTTCTCCAGGGCCTCGGGCAGGATGGTGTGGTTGGTGTAGCTCACGACCTGCGTCACGATGTTCCAGGCATCGTCCCACTCGAGCTTCTTCTCGTCGATGAGGATGCGCATGAGCTCGGGTCCGCACATGGCGGGGTGGGTGTCGTTGGTATGGATGGCAACAAACTGCGGCAGCAGCTCCCAGTTCTCGCCGTGCTCCTTCTCAAAGGTGTCGAGCAGGCTGTAGATGCCGGCCGAGACAAACAGGTACTCCTGCTTCAGGCGCAGCAGGCGGCCGTGCTCGCCGGCGTCGTTGGGGTAGAGGATGGCGCTGATGGCCTCGGCCTCGGCGCGTTCGGCGTCGGCCAGGGCATAGTCGCCGCGGTTGAAGGCCTCAAGGTCAAAGTGCTCCTCGACCGGCTCGGCAGCCCAGACGCGCAGCTTGTTGACAGTCTCGCCGGCATAGCCCACGACGGGGATGTCATAAGGGACGGCCAGGATGTCCTGCGTGTCCACCGTGCGGTAGAACGTGCGACCGTTCTCCTCAAAGCCCTCAACGTGACCACCAAACTTGATGGTTACGGCCTTGTCCTGACGGCGGACCTCCCAGGGATAGCCGTGGGTAAGCCACTCGTCGGTGGCCTCGACCTGGCTGCCGTTGACGATCTCCTGCTTAAACAGGCCGTAGCGGTAGCGCATACCGTTGCCGTAGCCGGCAATGCCCTCGGCTGCCATCGAATCCAAAAAGCATGCGGCAAGACGGCCCAGGCCACCGTTGCCCAGCGCCGGGTCGGGCTCCTGGTTCTCGATGACGGACAGGTCAAAGCCCATGTCGCCGAGTGCCTCGGCGACCATGTCGCGCACGCCAAAGTTGAGCAGGTAGTTGTCGAGCAGGCGGCCGATCAAAAACTCGATCGAGAAGTAGTACACGCGCTTCTTGCCCTCGGCGGTGACGTGGGCGTCACTCTTGGTGGCAACGGTGCGTGCCTTCTCGGCCACAAGCTTGGCCAGGGCGTTAAAGCGGTCGAGGTCGCTGGCGGCCTCGACGCTCTTGCCACTGATGCTCATGACAGCATCGCGATAGAGCTCGGTAAACTCCTGCTTGTTGTCGAAGATCTTATTCATACGTTCCTTTCCCCCGGGGATGTTTCTCCCGGAACGGTTTTGACTTGTATCCTACGCCCCCGCGGGGCGGGTGATTACAGCTGTAACGGCTTTGTTACGCATCCTTGCCAGATGCTTTAACAGCGCCTGCCTTAGCCTTGGGAGCAGCCTTTTTATTGGTTGCCTTTTTGGCCTTGGACTTGGCCGAAGCCTTGGCAGCGGACTTGGCAGCCTTCGCCTTGACCGGAGCCTTCTTAGCAGCCGCGGTCTTGGGCTTCACCGAAGACGCACGCTTGCGCGTCGCCTTCTTGGGCTCCTCGACCACCGGCGGCTTGTAGCTGCTGGGACCGCGACGTTTAAGCACCACGCCTGCCAGACCGGGCACCTTAATCTCGATGGAGTCCATCTGCCCGTTCCAGGGATAGGGCTCGCTCGAGCAGGTGTAGGGCTCCTCACCCGCATAGCCGCTGCCGCCAAACTCGGGACGATCGGAATCAAAGATGACCTCCCAGTCACCCTCGCGCGGCACGCCCACGCGGAAGCTCTCGTAGCTCGCCGGGTCAAAGTTGATCAGGATCACCAGGTCGTCATCGACGTCCTCGCCCTGGCGCACAAAGCTCACGATGGACTGCTTAGAGTTATCCGCGTCAATCCAGGTAAAGCCGTCGTCGGTGTAGCCGCGCTCGTACAGGGCGGGCTCGGCGGTGTACAGGTGGTTAAGTGCCTTGATAAAAGCCTGATGATGACGGTGGGTCTCGTACTCCTCGGTCAGGAACCACTGGATGGACTCGTAGTAGCGCCATTCAATAAACTGGCCGATCTCGTTGCCCATAAAGTTGAGCTTGGCACCGGGGTGCGTCATCTGGTAGAAGGCCAGCGTACGCAGACCGGCAAACTGGCGCCACCAGTCACCCGGCATGCGGCCGATGAGCGAGCACTTGCCGTGCACGACCTCGTCGTGGCTCAGCGGGCAAATAAAGTTCTCGGTAAAGGCGTACATGATGGAGAACGTGAGTAGCCCGTGGTTGCCGGGGCGCCATGGAAAATCGGTCTGCATGTAGTGCAGGGTGTCGTTCATCCAGCCCATGTCCCACTTGTAGTGGAAGCCCAGGCCGCCGTCCTGCGGCGGGTAGGTCACGAGCGGCCACGCGGTGGACTCCTCGGCCATCATCATCACGTCGGGGTAGTGCGCCTCAACGGCGCAGTTGACCTGGCGGATAAACGCGCTGGCGTCCAGGTCTTCCTCAGTACCGTACTTGTTGAACTTCTTTTGGCCCGGATCGTCGATGCCAAAGTTGAGGTACAGCATGCTGGACACGCCGTCCATGCGAATACCGTCCACGTGGAAGTTCTCGAGCCAGTACAGCACGTTGGAGACCAAGAAGGAGCGGACCTCGCCGCGGGCGAAGTCAAACTTGTGCGTGCCCCAGTTGGGGTGAATCTCGTGCTCAAACAGCATGTGGCCGTTAAAGGTGGCAAGGCCGTGGGAATCGGCGCAAAAACCGCCGGGCACCCAGTCCATGATCACACCGATGCCCGCCTCGTGGCACGCATCGATAAAGTGCATGAGCTGCTGCGGGTTGCCGTAGCGCGACGTTGCGGCGTAGTAGCCGGTCGTCTGGTAGCCCCAGGAGCCGTCGAAGGGGTGCTCCATGAGCGGCATGACCTCGATATGCGTGTAGCCCATGTCGCGCACGTAGTCCACGAGCTCCACCGACAGGTCGTCGTAGGTGTAGAACTCGCCGCGCTGCGCGGGGAAGGGATCCATGGGACCGGGGTAGTTGCCGTACTCGTCCGGCTCGCCCTGCGGCGCGTCGCCGTGGCGCTTCCACGATCCAATATGTACCTCGTAGATGTTAAGGGGCTGCGACATGTGGTTGTGGCCGGCACGGCGCTTGAGCCACGCGGCATCGTTCCACTTATAGCCGTCCAGGGTCCACAGCACGCTTGCCGTACCCGGAGGGCACTCGGCCTTAAAGGCATACGGATCGGCCTTGTAGAGCTTTTCGCCCTCATTGGTCTCGATCAGGTACTTATAGAGCTGGCCCTGCTCGGCGCCAGGAATAAAGCCTTCCCAAATAGCGCTCGTATGCACGGGTACCAGCGGGTTGGCTTCCTCGTCCCAGTCGTTAAATTCGCCAATGACGTGAACGCTCTTTACATCGGGCGCCCAAACGCAAAAGCGCCAGCCACGCGTACGGTTTTGCGTGTCGGGGTGCGCGCCCATCTTTTCCCAGCTGCGCTCCCACATGCCAATGCCAAACAGATAGACATCGTCCTTGGAGAGCTCCGGTGCGTGCGGGGCGGCTTTGCGGGTAGCGGGCTTTTTGGTTGCTGGCTTTAGCTTTGTATCGCTCACGTTTGATCCCATCATGACGCGGCAGCGTGTTGCCTTGGTGACTAGATGCGAAAGGTCCAAGGCTGCACGAATCGAAGGGACGGCGATAGTTCTATGATTCGTTCCACCTCGCGTGCTCGGTGGAACTTTCGGCAGAAACTACGATAACACCTGTACGTTAGTTTTATGGACGAAAGTGGATTTGCGGGGGCGTTTAATCGGTAAGCGCCATGTTTATACCACTGGCAGAATTGCCGTGGTAAAACTCTTGACAGTTTTACCAATTAGGGTTTCAAAACTGTTAGGCTGACGTTTGGTAAAACGTTTTTAGCAGGTTGTTTACCATTTGACATCGAAAGGCTTGCCCATGCCCCACATCGCCGCCCCCCATGTTGCATTTATTTTCGACTGCGACGGCACACTGGTTAATAGCACCCCCGTTTGGGCTTATTCGCAGCCCGAGTTATTGCACCGCCACGGAGTTGACGTGACGGTCGACGATTTTGCCCAGTTTGAGCATTTGTCGCTCGAGGACGAGTGCCAGGCCTACCACGACACCTGGGACATTGGCGCGAATGGCGAAGAGCTGTATCGCGAGCTGAGCGACATCCTGATTGATGGGTACTCCAAGGTGCCGCCGCGCGAGGGGCTCCTGGCATTTTTGGAGCAGGCGAAGGCGGTGGGCATTGCCATGAGCGTTGCCACGTCCACGCCCGCCGAGCTGGTGCAGTCCGCCCTTGCGGGCGCCGGGCTCGATGCCTACATGGAGTTTGTGACCACCACGGGCGAGGCGGGACGCTCCAAGCAGTTCCCCGATGTGTACGAACTGGCGCTGCGCCGCTTGGAGGAACGCCATGGGCACAAGTTTGAGCGCACGTGGGTGTTTGAGGACGCCGTTTTTGGCCTTAAGAGCTCTGGCGCCGCGGGCTTTAAGCGTGTAGGTATCTATGACCCGCACGGCCGCATGAAGCGCGACGATGTGCGCGCCAACTGCGATATCTTTATCGACAGCTATGAAGAGCTGGATCTGGCCCGCGTGCTTTCGTTTGAGGGATAGGCGAGGGCTGTGGCTTGCAAGGTATTAGTGGTCTGCGGCTCGCCCGTGGTTGCGAGCGCTGAGTTGTTGCGCCGCTTAGCAGGGGAGTGCGATCTCGTTGTCGCCGTGGACCGCGGCCTCGACGCGTTGCTGGGCGCTGGCCTGAGCTGCGACGTCTACGTGGGTGACGCCGACACCGTTATCGATGAGGGACGCGCTCTGGTCGATGCCGCTGCCGATTTTGAAGTGGAACGCCACAACCCCTACAAGGACTATACCGATCTAGCCCTGGCGCTCGATTCCGTCCGTCGCCGCTGGCCGGGTGCCGAAGTGGTAGCAACCTGCGCCACCGGCGGCCGGCCCGACATGGCCCTGTCTGTGTTAGGGCTACTGGCAGGCTATGCGGACGCCCCCGTCTGGATCGAAGAAGACGAAGTGACGGCCAGAATCCTGCACCAGGACGAGACCTGGACCATCGAGGGCGCCGAGGGCAAAACCTTCTCCATCATCGCCATAGCCCCCAACACAGAGATAAGCGAACACGGCCTAGAATGGGAACTAGACCACAGCCCCCTAGGCCTGTTAGCCGACACCGGCATCTCTAATGTCGTCAGGAAAACGGCCAAGATCCAAGTCCACCAAGGCGTCGCAATCGCCTACCTCTACAAGTGAGGTATCGTCGCGCGAGGGTTTTATCGGGACGGGGCTAAATTAGCTATTTTTCGGCGAAGCCAAAAAAAGCTAATTTAGCGTCCCCAGGAAAACCCGTAAGGCAGGGCAACTACCCAAAAAAAAGTCCTTGCATCCCCGAAGATCTTCCCCTATAGTACTGCCTCGTCACGGGGGCGTAGCTCAGCTGGGAGAGCGCTTGACTGGCAGTCAAGAGGTCAGGGGTTCGATCCCCCTCGTCTCCACCATCGTGAATGCAAGGCCACTCAATTGAGTGGCCTTTTTTTATTTGCATGCAATATTAGGTGGTTGAACTGCATTTTTGCAAAATATGCAAATTGCTTTCCTGTTCAAGTTCGCCGTCAGCAGTAGTTGTCGCAAATTTTGCGACAACTGCACCCCAAAAGTTGCGCAATTACCTTCCCGGTTTTGTACAAAGTTTGTTAGCCAAACATAATAGTTTGAGCAATTCACACCGCCAGCGATACAACTCAGGCAGTAATCGTCAACCCACGCACCCCCATAAACCTGCGGCAATGTATGCAAGACGGCTCAATATCCCCCATAACCACGGCAAATCAACAATATGTTGCTCAACACGCCCCAAAACGTATGGGCCACCTGCTGTGCTAGGATACCTAATGTTACATGGGTTCAACTGTGCTCACGGCTCTAGTAAGTCGCAAAGCGCAGGGTCGATCAGCATCCGGCCGTAACGGCGGTGCCAGAAAAACCACGAGCTCCAATAGCGTCGTCATGCGTATCGCATCGAATGACTTTGTTCTTGTCTATGTGATGCTGTTCTTTCGACTCGATATTTCATGACAAATTGCAGCAGTCCTGCAGCTGTTTGCGTGCGGTCCAGTTTTGTTCCCGCTTGACTGGGTCGCACGCAGCCAGCTGGGGACGCGGTCTTTTTGCGATACACGTCCGCGTCTCTAGCCACTGCGCTTATACATACCGTTCACGGTGGGGCAGAGCCACGTGCTTGTCTAACTGGGCTAAGGGTTTGAATATGGAGCGCCTTCGCGCACTAAGCGCCCTGGCGAAGCCATACCCAAACCCCGTGAGCCACACGTAAGACAGCAAGGGGGTGGTGCTCGTGTGGTATGTGATCCAGGTCATTAACGGTCGCGAAGACGTAATGCGCGAGCGCATTGAGCACGTGGTGCCGACAGGTGCCATGCAGGAGCTCTTTTATCCCCAATTTCAAACCGAGATCAAAGTACACGGCGAATGGGTCAATACGACCAAGCCGCTCTTTCCCGGTTATCTTATCTGCGACACGGCAGATCCCCGCACCGTGCAACAGTATCTGCTGCGCATGGACGACTTTGCCCGGGTGTTATCCCAGGACGGTCAGTTTGTGCCGCTGGCAAAAGAAGAGGTCCAGCTTATTGGCAGCTTTACGCATGTGGGAGACCGTGTAGTGCCCATGAGCGAGGCCCTAAAAGACAGCGACCAGGTCGTAGTGACGGCAGGTCCGCTGCTGGGCCACGAAGGCCTTATCAAAACCATTAACAGACGCAAGAGCACTGCTTATTTGGAGCTCGACCTGTGCGGCCGACGCGTAACCACGCGCGTTGGCCTTGCCGTGCTTTCAGCCGAGCAGCGCGTAATGCGAAACCTTAAATAGGCGATCGCCTAGCTGCAGGCGACTGTTTAACGGGACAGGGAGGATCCCCGGGGCGGGGACGTAGGTTTGAAGGAAATAGTGTCGGACAAAACTGAATATTCAGAAGGAGCGCCGGTGGGGGCCGCGCTTGTAGCCCAGGCAATGAGCGGTGGCGACGTGACCATGCGCTACAAGGCCATGCAAGCTGTGAAGGACTGGGATCGCACACGCCTGGCCTACCGCACCGTCAAGCGCGCCTTCGATATCGTGTTCAGCGGCTGCGTGCTGGCCGTCATCGCCGTGCCGAGCCTGGTGCTCGCCGCGGCCATCCGCCTGGAGAGCGAGGGCAACCCGTTCTACAGCCAGATCCGCGTGGGCCAGACCCATCGCGACGGCAGGCTGTCCACCTTCCGCATGTGGAAGTTCCGCTCCATGTATAAAGACGCCGACGAGCGCCTCGCCGAGCTCAAGGGACAGAACGAGATCGCCGGCGCCATGTTCAAGATGAAGGACGACCCCCGCGTCACCAAGATCGGCAAGTTCATCCGCAAGCACTCCATCGACGAGTTCCCACAGTTCCTGAACGTGTTCCTGGGCCAGATGTCCGTCGTCGGCCCGCGCCCGCCTCTGCCGAACGAGGTGGCGGAGTACACCGAGTACGACCTGCAGCGCCTGGCCGTGAAGCCCGGGATCACCGGCTGGTGGCAGGTGACGGAGCGCAATTCGACCGGGTTCGACGGCATGGTCCGCCGAGACCTGGAGTACATCGCCAACCGGGGCATTTTTACCGACCTCAAGATCGTTGTCCTCACGGTGATCGAGGTCATCACCGGTAAGGGTGCGTGCTAATGCTTCAGGACTATTCTAAATTCGTTGAGCTCAAGCGCGTTCCCGTAATCGATGTTCCGATCACGGGAACCAATATGTCTGAGTGTGTCGAGTTTCTCACTCGCCATATAGATGAGCTACATGGCGAATATATTTGCGTTTCCAATGCTCATACCTCGGTTATGGCCCATGACGACCCTTCCTATTGGGCCTGCCAAGCTGACTCCCTCATGTCCGTTCCCGACGGCAAGCCTTTATCTGTCGTCGGACGTAAAACAATAGAGTCTATGGGGCGTGTAACTGGACCCGATCTGATGCGAGATATATTCAATATTTCCTTGCAGCAAGGATGGAGCCATTACTTCTACGGTAACGAGCAGAAGAATCTCGACGCTCTCAAAAATTCACTTCAAGAGGAATATCCAGGCCTGGAAATCGCTGGCATGGAGCCTTCGGTTTTCCGACCGCTCTCCGACAGCGAGAAGCGAGACCTTTCGCGACGTATCGCTGATTCGGATGCAGACTTCGCATGGATTGCTCTTGGCGCGCCCCGTCAAGAAGTTCTTATGCACGAGCTCAAGGGAGGGCCACAACCGTTGATGATCGGTGTTGGCGGAGCGTTCAACGTTCTTGCCGGCGTGGTGCCTGAGGCACCGATATGGATGCAAAACCTGAGCCTCGAGTGGCTATACAGACTTATCCAAGAGCCGAAACGGCTTTTCAAGCGATACCTCATTACTAACGCTAAGTTTCTCTTTTACCAGTTCACGGGCGCAAAACGCAAGGAAGGCAAGTAGATGAAATCCACGACCGCATTCAAAGACAAGACCCTGATGATCACGGGCGGCACCGGCTCGTTCGGCAACACCGTGCTCAAGCACTTCATGA
>UQMU01000039.1 GCA_900542305.1 uncultured Collinsella sp.
AAGAGAAGAGGCGGGGCATGCCCCGCCTCTTACACCACATCTCTGCGCGCTACCGAGCCAGAACCTGGGATTCGATAATCTGTACGAGCCGGCGGTCGTGGTGACCGAGGCGCTGCGCGGTGCCGATGCCGTTGACGGCGCTCGCGAGGGGATGCATGCGCTGCAGCAGCAATATGCGGCTACGATGTCGGCCCTGCGCGAGACGGCCGAATAAGAGCTTGCGAGCCTTGGGCTGCGCGCCTGTCGCGTATAGGCAAAAGGGCGCCCCGTCGGACCATGTGGCCGGCGGGGCGCCCTTATCTGTTATGCGGTTCGCGAACTAGCGGGTCTGCTTTACCTTGGCCGCCGCCTCGACAAACGACTTCCACAGGTTAAAGTCGGTCTCGAGCGTCTGCCAGGTGTACTCGGGATGCCATTGCACACCCAGACAGAACGGCTGGCCTTCGACTTCGATGCACTCGGGAACGCCGTCGGTTGCCTTGGCGACCAAGCGCGTGCTCTTACCCAGACGATCGACGCAGCAGTGATGTGCGGAGTTGGTCTGGATCAGCCTGTGCCCGCCAACCGCGCGCTCCAGCAGCGAGCCCGGCACGACCTCGACAGGATGCACAGGGTCGTTGAGCACGTGGGTATGGCGCCACTGCGTGCGGCCCTCGCGCGCGCCCAGGCTCGGCACGTCCATGCACAGGGTGCCGCCGGTGGCGACGTTGAGCAGTTGCGTGCCGCGGCAGGTGGTAAAGAGCGGCTTTTTGGCACGGAGCACCTCGCTGACCAGCTTAAACTCAAAACTATCGCGGATCTCGCAGCAGAGGGTGGGGTCGTAGGGTCGATCATCGCCCCAACGTTTGGGATTGACATCGGGGCCGCCGGGAATGGCGATGCCGTCGGCGATATCGACGTAATGACGGATGACCTCAATGTCCTCGGTGATGGACATCTGCAGCGGCAGACCGCCGGCGGCAAGAATGGCGTCGACAAATACGCTCGCAATCTCCTCGTTGGGGGAGAGCGTCTCGCTCAAATAGGGCTTCGCTTCTTCCCAGCGTGGTGCTACCAGGATAAGCGGGCGGTCAGCGGGATCGACGTCGACGTGCGGAGTGTAGGACGATGAGGTGCGGGTTCCGATCATGGGTGCGGCTTTCGAATCCGGGTGGACATGGCACAGGGGTGGCGCGGGACAAACGTTACTGATGAATTTGCCCGCGTGGCAATTGGGCTAGTGGCCCTTAATGGAGTTGAGGAAGTCCTGGGCGCGCTTGGTCTTGGGGTGGTCGAAGAACTCGTCGGGTGTGCCGGTTTCCACGATCTGGCCGTCGGCCATAAACACGACGCGGTCGGCCACGCGGCGGGCGAAGTTCATCTCGTGCGTGATGACGATCATCGTCATGCCCTGCTGGGCCAGACGGACCATGACCTCGAGCACCTCGTTGATCATTTCGGGGTCAAGGGCGCTCGTGGGCTCGTCAAAAAGCATGGCCTTGGGTTGCATGGCAAGCGAACGTGCGATGGCTACACGCTGTTGCTGGCCGCCCGAGAGCTGTGCGGGCACCTTATCGGCCTGCTCGGCAACGCCCACGCGGCCCAGCAGGTCCATGGCGCGCTCACGAGCTTCCTCCTTGGAGACGCCCAGCACATCGACCGGTCCCAGCATGACGTTCTGCAGTACGGTCATATGTGCAAACAGGTTGAACTGCTGAAATACCATGCCCAACTCGGCACGCATGCGGGCAAGATCCTTGCCTTCCTGTGGCAGGGGCTCGCCCTCGATGAGGATCTCGCCTGAGTCGATGGTTTCCAGGCGATTGATGGTTCGGCACATGGTCGACTTGCCCGAGCCCGAGGGTCCGATCACAACGACGACCTCGCCGCGGTCGACCGAGAGATTGATGTCGTTGAGAACGTGCAGATCGCCGTAGTGCTTATCGACGTGCCTGAGCTCGATCAGCGGCTGATTGCCGGTGGAAGAGGTGCTCTGTGCCATGGTGCTCGGCTCCTTATGACTCGAAATGGTAAAGCGTTAGCGGATGATGGTCGCGCCGGTCTTGTGCGAAACATAGACAGCGGCCTTGTTGATCGCGACGTTGATGAGGATGTAGATGACCGCGATAACCAGGTAGACCGACACGAGGGCGTCGTAGTTGGTAATGAGCACGCGGGCGTTTTGCATGAGGTCGGGGTAGCTCACCACGTAGGCCACGGTGGTGTCTTTGACTACGACCACGAGCTGCGAAATCAACGACGGAATGATAAACCGGATAGCCTGCGGCAACACGATTTTAAAGGTGATTTTAGCCTTGGAGAGACCGAGCGCCTGGGCCGCCTCGACCTGGCCGCGAGGCACGGCGTTGACGCCGGCACGGAAGATCTCGGCCAGTACGCCAGCTGCAGCGAGCGCGACGGGAAGCGTGAGCATCCAAAACGACGGCAGCGCGATCTTGTACTGGGGCAGCACCAAAAAGAAGAAGTAGATGAACAACAGGCTCGGTACGCCGCGGAAGAAATCGGTGAGCACGCGGCAGACCAGCTGCAGCGGCTTAATGTCGCTGGTACGGCCGAGCATAAGGGCTAAGCCCAGCACCAGCGCGATGGCGCCAGCGGTGAGTGCGACTTTAACGGTGCCCTCAAAGCCGGCAAGCAGGAACTTCCAGGTGGTGAGGTGCGTAAAGAAAAACCAATAGTGAACCGAAAGCTGGCCGGTCACATAAAAGCGCTGCAACACGAGGGCGACGAGCACGGCGACGGCAACAAGCGAGATGGCGGTGCCGATGCGAATCTTGGCGCGCATCTTGGGGCCGGGAGCCTCGTAGAGCGCATCGCGCATGGTGAGCGCGGAGGTGGAGTGCTTGCTCATCGGAGGATCCTCACCTTCTTATCGATGTAGTTGCCAATGTGGCTCACCACAAAGGCCGTGCCCAGGTAGCCGAGCGCCGAGATAAAGAACGCGGCGACGCCGCCGAGCGAGCGTGTGTTGATATAGCTCACCACGCCGGTGAGCTCCTGCGGTTGCAACGGCACCTGACTGCCGAGCGCGGTGGTGAGCATGACGGCGATAAAGAGGTTGGTCATGGGCAGCACGCTCGAGCGCAGCGCCTGCGGAATCACGATCTTGGCGAGGATACGGCTGAAGCTCATGCCCAGCGAGCGGGCGGCTTCCACCTGGCCGACGCCGACGGTGTTGATGCCGCTCATAAAGTTCTCGGAGCCAAAGGCCGAGCCCAAAAGGACCGTGGCGACGATAACGCAGGTACGGTAGGGCAGAACAACCTTGAGCGGCGGCAGTGCATAGACGACGATGATGAGCAGCGCGATGCCGGGGATGTTACGGAAGACCTGAACATACAGGTCGCCAAAGACGCGCAGCGGCTTGAGCGGCGACACACGCATCACGGTGACGGCGACGGCCAGCACCATGGCGATGGCAAACGACTCAAGCGTCATGCCCCAGGTTGCTAGCAGCGCGTCGATATAGTTCTGGCTATAGAGCGACCAGAGCTCGGAGAGACTCATGCGGACCTCCCGCCGATAAGGAAAGGGGCTCCCGTGTGTACGGAAGCCCCGACAACTCAGTGAGGAAACAGTTTACCGCAATAAAGCGCATCATGCGTTTCCGTATGGTTTCGTTGCGGCCGTTACCAGGCTCGCTGCCTAGGCGCCGATCTCGGGCAGCTCGGGAACATTGGTGTCGCCCGTACGGTCGCCGATGCAGATCTGCCACAGCTCGGTCCAGGTGCCGTCGTCCTCGATCTTCTTAAGGAAGTCGTTAACGAAGGCGACGCCGTCGGAATCGAGCGGCAGACCGATGCCATAGGGCTCCTTGCTGCCGAAGGGCTTGCCGGCGATCTTGTACTTACCGGGCTCGCGGACCAGGGCGCTCTGCTGCATGTTGTTATCGATGACGTAGGCGTCAACGCGGCCCTGCTGGAGTGCCTGGCGGGCCTCCTCGTCGGTCTTGAACTCCTGCTGGCTGGCCTTGGGGGCGAACTCCTCCAGGATGGCGGGGCCGTTGGAGCCGGACTGGACGGCGACGTTCTTGTCGACCAGGTCGTCGACGCTCTTGATGTCGTCGTTGTCGGCGAGCACCAGGATAGCCTGCTGCGTGTAGTAATAGGGACCGGCAAAGGAAACGAGTTTCTTGCGCTCGTCGGTAATGGTGTAGGTGGCAAAGACAGCGTCGACCTGGCCGTTCTGCAGGACGGACTCGCGCGTGTCCGAGGTCACCTGGGTGATCTCGACCTTGTTCTCGCCCAGAATGTAGTTGGACAGGAGCTGTGCGATGCCGGCATCGAAGCCGCGGGTCTGACCGTCCTTCTCGTTGAGGAGGGAGAAGAGCGTGGAGGTCTGAACGCCACCGATCTTAAAGACGCCGGCGTCCTTAACGGCCGTGGCCCAGGTGCTGGCGGCGATGGCGTCGTCATCGGCCTTGGGGCCGTCGTTGACGAGCTTGTCGAATGCCTTGGCATCGAGCGTGGCGGAAACCTCGGTATCCTCGGAGTCCTTGGAGGAGCCGGTGGCGGAACCCTTGTCGGCCTCGGCGCTGGTGTCAGAGCAGCCGGCAAGACCAAGGCCGGCGACGGTTGCGAAGGTGGCGGCAACGAAGCCGCGGCGGTCGAGAACGACCTGCTGGGAGAGGTTCTTGCTCATGGTAGAACACCTTTCTCAATAAAATCCCTAGCGGTTGAGTAGAGTTATACCCTATCCCGCTCAAATGGGTCAACACGAAATAACTCAGAAACATACTTGTCTTATGGGTAATTCTACCTACCAAAAAGGGACAGGTTTATTTTGGCAGGTTTTATCTGGGTAAACGTTGATTATTACAGCTGAGAAAGCGTTTTGCGGATGGCGTGGTCGCTCGCGGCGGTCGCTATAATGGCGGCAACGCGACACGTATATAAGTAAGGAGATCGCGTATGAACGGCTATTCGTTTTTCGCGCCGACCATGACTTAGAACCACCACAAAGGGGACAGGCACCTTTGTGGTGGTTCTTGCAGATGTGGCGGCCTGCCTCTCTGTTTTGTCTCAATCTGTAACAGGTAGACGAGGAAATGGGTTCTAGCTGTTAGACGAGGAAATGGGTTCTAGCTGTTACAGATCGAGATTATCTCTTCAGGGGATTCGAATGTCTCGATCTGTAACATCTGGACGGACAAAAGGTCTCTATCTGTTACAGATTGAGACAAAGGTCTGGGACTAAGATGTCTTATCTAGATCTGTAACAGCTGGACGAGGATTTATCCTCTAGATGTTACAGATTGAGATAATCGCGTCGCGAAAATAAAAACCTCCGCAGGGGTGCTTCCCTTGCGGAGGTTATTTACTCGTTGAGTAGCCTTACGGCTTCGGCGGCCATGTTCTCGACCGTCATGCCGTTCTGCGCGAGCAGCTCGTTGGGGTCGTAGCGGTCGGGGAAGCCCTTGGCGATGCCAAAGGTGCGCGTGCGCACAGGCGTGCAGGCCAAGTAGCACGCGACACGCTCGCCCCACCCACCGTCTAAGATGCCGTCCTCGAGGGTGACGACAACGCGATGCTCGGCGGCAAGGCTGTCGAGAAACTTGCGGTCAAGCTCGGTTGCAAAGCGCGGGTTGACGAGCGTGGCCTCGATGCCGTACTCGGCAGCCAAGCGGTTTGCCACGTGCTCGCCCAGTTCAAAGAAGTCGCCAAGCGCAAGCACGGCTACATCGCGGCCCTGACGCGCGACGTTGTAGCGCACGACGCTGTAATCGGCGCCCTCGGCGGGCGCCAGATCGGGACGGCTTACCAGGCCGATGCCCGGTACGCGGATTGCCACGGGATGCTCGCGGTGGTCGAGCGACCAGCTCAGCATGGACAGGTATTCTTCCATGCAGGCCGGTGCCAGGTAGCGCATGTTGGGAAGTCCGCCCAGCATGGAAATATCAAAGAACGAGAGGTGCGTCTCGGACGTTGTGCCAAAGACCGAAGCGCCAAACACCAGGATGGTTGCGGGGGCGTCGTTGAGGCACAGGTCGTGCCACAGTTCATCGTAGGCGCGCTGCAAAAACGTGCCGTATGCGCCAAAGACCGGCTTGGCGCCGGCGCTGGCGAGCGCGGTGGCAAAGGTGACGGCGTGCTCTTCGGCAATGCCCACGTCGACAAACTGCTTGCCTGCCACGGCGCGAAGCTCGGGCGTAAAGCCCATGATATAGGGCGTGGCAGCCGTGATGGCGACAACCTGCGGGTCGTTCGCGATAGCGGCGTTGAGTGCCTCGCTCGTAATATCGGCATAGGTGCGCGGCGCGGGCTCGCTCGGGTGGCCCGGGCAAAGTTTGCGACCGGTTGCCATATCGAAGGGCCCCACATGATGCCAGTGCTCGGGGTCGCTCTGGGCCGGCTCAAAGCCCTTGCCCTTGGCGGTGGAGACGTGCAGCACGATGGGATGATCGATATCGCGCAGCTCCTGCAGCGTATCGACCAGCGCTTGGACATCGTTACCGGCGTCCAGGTAGCGATAGCCGAGCCCCAGCGCGCGGAAAACGTTGCGCTCGCAGGTGCCGTTGCTGGCGCGCAGCTCGGCCAGATTGCGATACAGACCACCGTGGTTTTCGGCAATGGACTGGTCGTTATCGTTGACGATAATGATCAAGTTGCTGTCGAGATCGGCGGCATTGTTAAAGCCCTCAAACGCCAGACCGCCCGAAAGCGAGCCGTCGCCAATAACGGTAATGACGTTATACGTGTCACCCGCCAGGTCGCGCGCGTGGGCAAGACCGCAGCCCAAGCTCACCGAGGTCGAGGTGTGACCCATGGCAAACAGGTCATGCTCGGACTCGTCGGGATTGGCAAAGCCAGAGGCCTCGCCATAACGCTCCGGATCGATATAGGTGTACGCGCGCCCGGTCAGCGCTTTGTGTGCGTAGGTCTGGTGCGACACGTCGAAGACAATTTTGTCGGTGGGGGAGTTAAACACGCGGTGGAGCGCGACCGTGAGCTCAACGACGCCCAGGTTGGGGGCAACGTGTCCGCCGACAGCGGCGGAGCTTTCGAGGATGGCGTGGCGAATCTCGTCGCAGAGCTGCGGGAGCTCGGCGCGATTAAGAGCCTTGACGTCCTCGGGCGTTGTCGTTTGCGTAAGCAGCATCGTTGTGGGTTACTCCATGCGAATCGAGCGCCGGCGCTCCCTCGGCCGGCACAATTGCACAGAACAGTCTCGCACATTTTGGCGTTTGATATGTGACGGCGGCGCGGTAATTCGCCAACTGGCGGGGCAAAACGTTTTGTCCGATGCCATACTGGTAGATTCGATGATGTTTTTATTCAATGCGTGCAGGCCGTGGCTTGCCGCCGTGAGCCGCTGGAAGGAGGCAGCATGTCTGATGCCGTTCGTGCCGAGAAAATCGCGCACGAGGTCGACTATGCCGCCCACCAGCTGGCCCAGGCGGGCCGCTTGGACCTGACGCACGAGTTTATCCAGCATGGCGACGTGACGGTCTATGCACATGTGACTTCGGTAGCGCGGGCGAGCCTGTCCTTTGCCGAGCGCTTGGGCCGTGTTGGCATTTCGGTCGACCGTGCCTCGCTGCTGCGCGGAGCCTTGTTACACGATTACTTTCTCTACGATTGGCATGACCCCGATCCGAGCCATCGACTGCACGGATTTCGGCATCCATTTTTTGCCCTGGCACGTGCCGAAGAGGATTTTGAGCTGACGCCGCGCGAACGGAATATTATCGCGCGACATATGTTTCCGCTGGTGCCAGTGCCGCCGACGTGTCGCGAGGCATGGATTGTGTGCCTGGCTGATAAGTGGTGCGCACTGTGCGAGACGGTCGCCGGCCGTCTGCCGCGCAAGGACGAGGCTGACGATGGCATGAGTAAAGCATCGAGCGAAAAGAGGAGAGGGTAGACGGTGGAAACCGCGATTGATATGGCGTTTGGCGGCGCGACGCTTGCCGCCTGTCCACTCTCGGCACTGGTACTCTCGTTTGCCTTTTACGGGTTTTTCGGCTGGGCATGGGAGTCGACAGTATGCGCCATGCTTAACCAAGGACGCTTCGCCAACAGCGGATTCTTGCTGGGGCCGTGTTGTCCTATCTATGGTGTGGGCGGCATAGCCTGCTGGCTTTTGCTGCGCGGGATTCCGGATGCCTCGGGCCAGTTTGTCGCGGCGGCGCTTGTATGCAGCGTAATCGAGTACAGTGTGGGCCTCCTATTGGAAAAGACAACAGGCGCTCACTTTTGGGATTACTCGCACCTGCCGTTTAATTTGCATGGACGCATCTGTCTGTACTGGGCCTGCGCGTTTGGCCTGGGTGCGCTGTGCATTTGCCGTTTAGTGGAGCCGGCATTGCTGGGGCTGCTTGGCCATCTGCCGGTGCTGATTGTGCGGCTGGCGGCCTTTATCGTCGCGGTCGCGATGATGGTCGATGCGGTGTGCTCTTTGGCCAGCTGGCGCCGTTTGTCCGATCAGCTGGAGCGTGTGCGCGCCGACCTTGCCGACCGCATCAACGAGTCGCTTGCCGACGCGTCTGACTCCATGCTCGAACGTATTCCCGATTCGGCGATCGACTCGGTGGCGCAGACGCATATCCGCAGCCGTGCCGTTAACGCGTGGCTGGCCGAGCTGGGCGACGCGACGCTCGATGCCCTGCGCGAGAAGGCTTCGATGCCGACGTTTATCTCGGATGGTGCTCGCGGCCTGGCGCTCGCTGCCCGCCGCGTGGCCGATGCCGCGCCGAGCATGCCGCGTCCGTCGCTCAGCCGTCGCCTTGCCGGTAAGCGCATGAGCCGTCCGGTACCGAGCGTGTCACTCAGTCGTCGTGACCTGCGCTTCTTCAATGCCTTCCCGCGTCTGCGCATCAATCGCTACGAAGGCATCATCCGAGCTACCGATCTCCGCGACCGAGCCCGCGAGCTGTTTCGGCGCTAAGAGCTGGAGTCGTAGAGGCGCCTTGCAAGTGCGTGTTTCCTAGGAAAGTCACCTTATCACTCTGCCCAATCGTGATTCCCCTAGGGAAAACACGCTACTGCCGCCGCCGGCTGTGATTCCCTTAGGGAAAACACGCTAAAGAGCTCCTAGCCGTGTTTCCCCTAGGGGAATCACGGTCGAATCTGATGCGGAGTCTGCCTTGGGACTGCCTTGCCTCTGCATATAGCTGATTTGAAATGCGGGCATAGATGGCCTCTTGATTTATGCGTTTCCCCTTCGTTTCGCGTCCGTTGCCGCGCCGTTTCCAAGATTGCGATGCCGTTTCCATTCGACAACGCAGCGTTTAACAACGCCGTATCTGGTCTACACCAGTTGCCCCTCGGCCGCATTATGGGCGCCGACAACGTTCATGCGACTAAGGGGGAGCGAATGTACGATACGGGATCGACAACGTTTATGCTCATCTGCACCATGCTCGTGTTTTTAATGACACCGGGCCTGGCGTTTTTCTATGGTGGCCTGTCCAGGCGCAAAAATGTCATCAACACCATGTTTATGTGCTTTGGCGCCATTGGCCTGGTTGGCGTGCTGTGGATTGTTGCCGGCTGGTCGCTGGCCTACGGCGGCGACGGTTCCAGCCCGTTTATTGGAGGCCTTGACCAGCTGCTGTGCCTGCCGGTGCTCAACCAGGTGCTGCAGGCGGCCGAGGGCGATGCTGCGGACGGTGCCGTCTACCCTCAAATCATCAACATCGCCTTCCAGATGGCATTTGCCATGATCACGGCTGCTATCGTCACGGGCAGCCTGGCCGGCCGCGTTAAGTTTGGTGCCATGATGGCCTTCCTGGGCATTTGGCTGCTCGTGGTCTATGCGCCGCTTGCCCACATGGTTTGGGGCGGCGAGGGCTCCTTTATCGGCGATATCATCGGCGCGCTCGACTTTGCCGGCGGCGACGTAGTGCACATTTCGTCCGGTCTTACGGGCCTGATTCTCTGCTTAATGCTCGGCCGTCGTCGCGGCTTTGGCATGGTGAGCTACCGTCCGCATAACGTGCCGTTTGTGGCGCTGGGCGCCGGCCTGCTTTGGTTTGGCTGGTTTGGCTTTAACGGCGGCAGCGAGTTTAAGGCCGACGCCGTGGCGGCGCTCGCCATCCTCAACACCGTGACGGCCAGCGCGGCGGGCATGGTCTCGTGGCTTGCCGTCGAGCGCGTGTACACCGGTCGCCCCACGCTGGTGGGTGCCAGCACCGGTCTGGTTGCGGGCCTTGTGGTGGTCACGCCGGGCGCGGGCTTTGTCGAGCCGTGGGCAGCGCTGGTTATGGGCCTGGTCGTATCGCCTGTCTGCTACCTGGCCATCAGCCATCTTAAGACCAGGTTTGGCTACGACGATGCGCTCGACGCGTTCGGTTGTCACGGTATCGGCGGCATCTTGGGCGGCGTGCTCACGGGCCTGTTCTGCGTGCCGGAGCTTTCGTGGACCGGTAAGGGTGGCCTGTTCTACACGGGCGACGTGTCGCTGCTCGTCTCGCAGATTTTGGGCATTGTGGTGACGGTCGTTATTGTGCTGGTGCTCGACTTGGTGATCGCGGCGGTAGTCAAGGCACTGTTCCATGGCAGCCTGCGCGTGGACGAGGCCGACGAGGCGTTGGGCCTGGATGCGAGTCAGCACGGCGAGAGCGCGTATCCCTCGTTCTCCGGACTCGATTAGCAGCACGGCTTTCCCAGGCACCCGACCTTGCCCCTCAAACCGTCGCTTGCGTACCGAAGTACGCAGCGCTCCTATTTCGGGGCAATCTCGGGCACCTGGAAAACCCGTGCCATGTGAAGGACAATCAATTTCTTTTATTAAAGAGAGGAATTCACTATGAAGAAGATTACGGCAATCGTTCGTGCCGAGAAGCTTGAGGTTCTTAAAGACGCGCTGTTTGCTGCCGATGTTCGCGGCATGACGATTGATCAGGTGCAGGGCTGCGGCGCGCAGCATGGCTGGAAGGAATATGTGCGCGGCAACGAACTGCTCGTCAACACGATTCCTAAGGTACAGTTCACCCTCATTTGCGCCGACGAGCATGTCGACGGCATTGTCGACATCATCTGCAACGCCGCTCGCACCGGTGCCGTTGGAGACGGCAAGATTTGGGTCGAACCGGTCGAGGAAGTTATCCGCATCCGCACCGGCGAACACGGTCCCGCCGCGGTGTAGGACAATCTTTCGCCTGACGGGCGTGCCCCTCTTGGGGCGCGTCCGTTCTCGTCTACAATATCGTGCAGACGAAGGAGAGACGCGCCCATGATCAAGATGTTCGCGAGTGACTTAGACGGAACGCTACTGAACGCCCTGCACGAGGCAGATGGGACCATCCGCCGCGCCATTCGTGAGCTAACCGAGGCTGGTCTGCATGTGGTTCCCGCGACCGGACGCTCGACGCTGCCGATCGGCGAGCATGGCTTTACGGGCCTGGCGCTTGACGCCTGCTGCTCTAACGGCTCCATCGTGCGTGACAGTCATGGTGAGGTGCTCAAGACCTGGACCATCGATCCGCAGGTCACCGAGGAGTTGCTCAAGGAGTTTCCGGATATCTGCTTTGATTGCTCCACGCCCGACGGCATGTTCTCGAGTGGTTCGTTCGAGATGCATCAGGCGGGCTTTAAAAAGGACAGCCCCATCAAGCGTATTGTGATGCGCGGCATGCGTGCACGTGGCGGGTATCACGAGGAGCAGTATTTCGATCAGTCGATCGGCGATATCTTGCGTCACGATGTATGCAAGATCAACTGCCGCGTGACCTCGCCCGAGCTGGAGCGCGACCTTAAGGCGTATTTGGCCGAGCGCTCGGACCGTGTGGTCAACGCGCCGTTCGATCCGGTGATGTTTGAGATTACGGACGTGGCGTGCAACAAGGGTGAGAGCGTGGCCTGGCTGGCGGGCTACTACGGTATTGCCGAGGACGAGGTCGCGGTTTACGGCGACGGCGGCAACGACATTGCCATGCTCAAGCGTTTCCGCCACAGCTACGCGACCAAAAACGCAAGCGATGCAGCCAAGGCCGCCGCGAGCGCGACCATCGGCAGCTGCATGGTCCACGCCGTCCCCAAACACATGCTCGCCACCATGCGCAAGCAAAACTCCCGCACCGTCATCGAATAATGTGACAAAGGGACAGCCCCTTTGTCACAGGTGACGCCGGTCTCTTGAAATACGAACAAACATTCGCATATCTAACTGCGCTTTGATAGAATTGATACTGTTGGCGGCAGTTCCATGTGCCGGGCAGCGCCCTCCATTTGATGGGAGGTGATGCCCATGACCGATTTGATTGATTTCGTGAGACTTCTGACCGCTTTGGTCTCGTTCTTCACGGCGCTCGTCGGGCTTTCCGAGGCACTCAAGCAGCGTTCGAAGCGCAACAGAAGGGGTCGCCGCCGCTAAGGCGTTGACCCCCTAATGCAAACAACGGCGCTGCCCAGCTAGCTACAACTTGGGCTGCCGTCGACACTATTCTACCCATGAATGACTTTTTGGACAATCGGTACTGCCGCTTCAAAAGCCAGGCACAACTGGCACAACCTAGGCGGTCGCTGAATGTGACATGGGAACTGTCCCTTCGTCACATCCCAAATATTGCCTTTACGTGTTGATGCACACGGTGTGCAATAATACTCGCACTGTGCAATAGCGCACAGGCTGAGTAACAAGGAGGACGCTTGTCCCAGCTCGAGAAATGCGATCGCCGGTCCCTTCGCTCACAGCGTGCCCTTCGCCAGGCACTTGCCAGCGAGCTTGCCGAAAGCGGCGACCTTTCGCGCATTAATGTCGCGTCGCTCACCGAGCGCGCTGGCCTTACGCGCCGCACGTTCTATTCGCATTACCGCGATATCCCTGACTTTATCAATCAAATCGAGGACGGCTTGCTGACCGAGATCCGTGAGCGCATTGAGCTTATCACCGCAGCTCAGCTGCCCGATCTCTATCACAACATCGATGAGCTCGAGCCGGCGCCCGGTTCGGTTGAGCTGCTGCGTTATCTTGCAGCCAACCGCGACTTAATCGGCGCGCTGCTGGGTCCGGGCGGCGACCAGGCCTTCATTAAAAGGATTATCGACACCGCGCGTGAGGCCGTAGTGCCGCGTGCGCAGACGGGCATTTTGGGCCTAGCGCTGGGTACGTTCTTTGACTACTACGTTACCTACGTCGTGAGTGCCGAGGTCGGCATGATTCAGCGCTGGTTTGAACGTGGGCTCACCGAATCGCCCGAGGCCATGGCGCGCATTATGACGGTGCTCGCTTTTGTGCGCCCTGGTGACCTGTATGGTCAACCCATCGATATCAACGTGCCGGAATACGGCATGAAGCTATTGAACTTGCAGCTCGAGGACGCGGCCGACACCGCCGCAACCGTCGAGTCCAACAACTAAGAGGAGAGACAGATGAGCAAACTCGTCGAGGGCATCAAGGATCGTATGGTTGCTGCCGCACGCGAGGCCGCGCCCGCCGTGGTGGACGCCGCGCAGAAGGCCGCGACCGCGGCAGCCGAGAAAGTTGCTGAGGCAGTTGCCGATGCCAAGAACGCGGCAGGGGAGACGTCCGTCGCTAGCGAGCCCGCCACCGCCGCTGAGCCCCTAGCCGCCACCGCCGCCCAGGCCCCCGAAGGCGCGATCTTCAACCCCGAGAACGCCCGCGGCAACCTGCACCTGGGCATCGACGTAGGCTCCACCACCGTCAAGCTTGCCGTGCTCAACGACGACAACCAGATCGTCTACGCCAAGTACCAGCGCCACCACACCGATGTGCGCGCTTGCGCCCGCGACCTGTTCGAGGGTGCCGCGACCGTGCTGCCGACGGCCCAAATGACCTGCGCCATTACCGGCTCAGGCGGCCTGCTGCTGTCCCAATGGCTCGACCTGGAGTTTGTTCAGGAGGTCATCGCCAGCAAGCGTGCCGTCGAGACCCTCATTCCGGCCACCGATGTTGCCATCGAGCTGGGCGGCGAGGACGCCAAGATCATCTACTTCGACAACGGCATCGAGCAGCGCATGAACGGCACCTGCGCCGGCGGCACGGGCGCGTTCATCGATCAGATGGCAACCCTGCTGCACACCGACGCCAGCGGCCTTAACGAACTCGCGGCCAACGCCACCACCATCTATCCCATCGCCAGCCGCTGCGGCGTTTTTGCCAAGACCGACGTGCAGCCGCTGCTCAACGAAGGCGCCCGTCCCGAGGACGTCGCCGCTTCCATCTTCCAAGCCGTCGTGACCCAGACCATCTCGGGCCTGGCGTGCGGCCGTCCCATCCGCGGCAACGTCGCCTTCCTGGGCGGCCCGCTGCAGTATCTCTCCGAGCTGCGCCACCGCTTCTACCTCACGCTCAACCTGGACGAGGAGCACCGTATCGTGCCCCAAAACGCCCACCTGTTTGTGGCGAGCGGTGCCGCCATGGCGCACGAGTCCAATAAGCTCAGCTCGTTCCCGCAGCTCATCGAGGCCATCGACAGCCTGGGTGACACGCAGGGCGCCGAGGTCGAGCGTCTGGATCCGCTCTTTGCCACTGACGAGGACTTTGCCGAGTTCAAAACCCGCCACGACCAGGAAGTCGTCCCCAAGGGCAAGCTCGACGGCTACACCGGCCGCGTGTTCATCGGCATCGACGCCGGTTCCACCACCATGAAGGCCGCGCTCGTGGGCGAGGACGGCCAGCTGTTGCACACCTGGTACGGCAACAACAACGGTGACATCCTGGGCACGGCCAAGGTCATCATGGCCGATTTCTACAACCATATCCCTGCAGGCTGCACCATCGGCCACGTGACCACCACGGGCTACGGCGAGGCACTGCTCATCGAGGCCCTCAAGGCCGATTCCGGCGAGATTGAGACCGTCGCGCACCTGCGCGGCGCCAAGGCATTCCTGCCCGGCGTCGAGTTTATCCTGGACATCGGCGGCCAGGACATGAAGTGCTTGCGCGTCAAGGACGGCGTTATCGAGCACATCATGCTCAACGAGGCCTGCTCGTCGGGTTGCGGTAGCTTTATCGAGAGCTTCGCCGTCTCTATGAACATGGACGTGCGCGCGTTCGCCGATGCCGCCATCCATGCCAAGGCCCCGGTCGATTTGGGCAGCCGCTGCACGGTCTTTATGAACTCGCGCGTCAAGCAGGCGCAAAAGGAAGGCGCCACGGTGGGCGACATCGCGGCCGGTCTGTCCTATTCCGTCATCAAGAATGCCCTGTTCAAGGTTATTAAGCTGCGCGACCCCAAGGAGATTGGCAGCCAAGTGATCGTCCAGGGCGGCACCTTTATGTCCGACGCCACGCTGCGTGCGTTTGAGCAGCTCACCGGCGTGCATGCCGTGCGCCCAGACATCGCCGGCTGCATGGGCGCCTATGGTGCGGCCCTGCTCGCCCGCGATCGCGCCGGTGCCGATGGCACCTCGACCATCCTTTCGGCTGAGGACATCGCGCACCTTACCGTGACGCAAAAGCATGTCCGCTGCGGCCGTTGCTCCAACAACTGCCAGCTCACCGTCAACGACTTTGGCGGCGGCAGGCGCTTCATTACCGGCAACCGCTGCGAGAAGGGCGCCGGCCACAAAAAGCAGAAGACCGAGGCCCCCAACCTCTTCAAAAAGAAAAACGAGCTGCTGTTTAACCGCGAGGTGCTGAGCCCCGACGAGGCCCCGCGCGGCACCGTCGGCATCCCGCGCGCGCTCAACATGTACGAGAACTACCCCTTCTGGCATGCGTTCTTTACGCGCCTGGGCTTTAGCGTGCAGCTGTCCGACCAATCGAGCAAGAAGACCTACCAGGCGGGCATCGAGTCCATGCCGTCCGAGAGCGTGTGCTATCCGGCCAAGATGAGCCACGGCCACGTGATGAACCTCATCGACCGTGACGTCGACTTCATCTGGATGCCGTGCGTGCGCTGGGAGCGCAAAGAGGACCCGACGGCTGGCAACTGCTATAACTGCCCCATCGTCATGAGCTACCCCACGGCGCTGGCGCTCAACATCGACGAGATCCGCGAGCAGAACATCGAGTTCCTGTATCCGTTTGTGCCCTATCACGACAAGACCGAGCTCAAGCGCCGTCTGTACCAGGTACTCGCCGTCGACCGCGTGGCCGATGCTGAGGCCGGTCGCGGTCGCGTGCGCGGTCCCAAGATTACGCGCTCCGAGGTCGATGCCGCCGTTAACGCCGCTTATGAGGCCGATGCGCGTTTCCACGAGGACATCCAGACCATGGGCGAGGAGGCTCTTAAGTGGGTCGAGGACCACGGCGGCCACGGCATTGTGCTCGCCGGCCGCCCCTACCATAACGACCCCGAGATCAACCATGCCCTGCCCGAGCTTATCTCGAGCTTTGGCTTTGCGGTCTTTACTGAGGATTCGCTTGCGCACCTGGTGAAGCCCGAGCGCCCCATCCGCGTCGTCGACCAGTGGATGTACCACAGCCGCCTGTACGCCGTCGCTCGTTTTGTGACGATGCGCAACGACCTGGACCTGATCCAGCTCAACTCTTTCGGCTGCGGCCTCGATGCCCTGACCACCGATCAGGTACAGGAAATCCTGGAGGCCAGCGGCAAGATCTACACCGTGCTCAAGATCGACGAGGTGTCCAACCTGGGCGCCGCGCGCATCCGCATCCGCTCGCTCATGGCGGCGCTCAAGGACCAGGAGGCCGAGCGCCTGGCCGAGGCCACGGCCGCGGGCGAGGCATACGAGCAGGGCGATGCCGCGCCGGTGGCGCCCTCCACGGATGCCCCCGCGTTCGCGAGCCGCAAGTACACGTTTGAGGCTCAGCGCGAGAGTGCTTCGACCGCGTGGCCCAAGGTGCCCTTTACCGAGCAGATGCGCGAGGAGGGCTACACCATCCTGTGCCCGCAGATGGCGCCGATTCACTTTGACCTGGTCAAAGAGGTGTTCCGCGGTGCCGGCTACAACTTGGAGCTGCTGCCCTCGACCGATCACGATGCTGTCGAGGCCGGCCTGCGCTATGTGAACAATGACATTTGCTACCCGTCGATTCTGGTAACGGGCCAGATTATGGAGGCCATCGAGAGTGGTCGGTACGACCTGTCCAAGACAGCCGTGGTCATCAGCCAGACCGGTGGCGGCTGCCGTGCCACCAACTACATCGCACTCATCCGCAAGGCCCTGCGCGAGAGCGGCCACCCCGAGATTCCGGTGATCTCGCTTTCGGCCGTGGCGCTCGGCGAGGACAACCCCGGCTTTAAGATTACGCCGGCGCTGCTTAAGCAGGCAGTCTACGCGGTGCTCTTTGGCGACGTGATGATGCAGATGCTCTATCGTTGCCGCCCGTACGAGGCAACGCCCGGTGCTGCCAACGCACTCTACGAGGAGTACATGGCGCGTGCCCGCAAGCTGGCGCCTAAGTTCAACAGGCACAACTACACCAAGCTGTGCCGCGAGGCCATCCGCGCGTTCGACATCATGCCGCTCGTGGGCGAGGGTACTAAGCCGCGCGTGGGCGTGGTCGGTGAGATCTTGGTCAAGTTCCACCCCACAGCCAACAACCACGTGGTCGATGTCATCGAGCGTGAGGGCTGCGAGGCCGTGGTGCCGGGTCTGCTCGACTTCTTCTTGTACTCCATGAGCAACGCCGAGCTGCAGAAGGACGAGCTGGGTAGCTCTGCTACCACGCGCGCTGGTATGCAGACGCTCATCAAGCTTGTGGACTGGATGCGTACGCCGGTGGAGGAGATGCTCGAAAAGTCCCGCCGCTTTGAGGCGCCCGAGCGCATCGGCACCATGGCGGACAAGGCCCGCACGGTGCTTTCGGTGTGCAACAACATGGGCGAGGGCTGGCTGCTCACGGCCGAGATGCTCGACCTGATTGACCATGGCGCACCTAACATCATCTGCACGCAGCCCTTCGCGTGCCTGCCTAACCACGTGGTGGGCAAGGCCGTGATCAAGGAACTGCGCCGTCAGCACCCCGAGAGCAATATCGTCGCGGTGGACTACGACCCCGGCGCGTCCGAGGTCAACCAGCTCAACCGTATTAAGCTCATGATCAGCGTGGCCAAGGAAAACATGCGCGCCGGTAAGGGCTTTAAGCTCGAGAAGGTGGCGCCGCTCGCGATGGACGAGGTCACCGGCCAGATGCGTGCCCATGATGGCTGCGTGAGCTGTGGCTCGGCCAGTGAGGAGGCCGTTGCATCGGTCGCCAAGCGTTTGGGACGTGGCATTAAGAAGTAGCTGGTCTGCTATGGGCTGGATATGAGACAAACGGGTGGTAGCCGTACCGGCTGCCACCCGTTTTTGCTGGACATATGTTGCGTAAACGCCCCAACTATCACCCTTTGCGAACTTAGATTTCGGAAGTATGCGGCAAAATCTGAATAGGCCGAGCACACCGAATATGTCCAAGCCCTGTACCTGCACTGATAATTGTCCTTGGGGGAAGCGGGCACTGCGGGGCGCGTCAACAGCGCGCGATTTCCGCGTCGCAGCGCTACCCTGATGCTGAAC
>UQMU01000040.1 GCA_900542305.1 uncultured Collinsella sp.
ATTAGACACTCACCATTGTCGGCCTAATCCGCGGTCTTTCATGCAGCAGGGGCTCTCAATGTTTTTATGTCCTGCTCATATCGTCTCTGCCGGCAGCTTGGGACACTCCTTGTAGTCATTGGGGACGTTCTTAAACGACTACATAGAACAAGAGTGGATGATCTCCCGGTTTGAGCCTGCATTCAAGCTCAAAGTGGGAGATCATCCACTCTCATTTCGTTTGTTGATTTCGATGCCTACATTTGGAGGAAGAGTTCGTGGAGGCGGGTGTCTTCGTCGAGTTCGGGGTGGAAGGTTACGCCGAGCTGGTTGTCTTGGCGGGCGGCGACGATGCGGCCATCGACTTCGGCCAGGGCCTCGGCATCGCCGTGCACCTCAACGATGCGGGGCGCGCGGATAAACGTCAGCGGCACTTCACCGTCGATGCCGGCTACCTGCCCCTTGGTTCGAAAGCTGCCGAGCTGCCTGCCGTAGGCATTGCGCTCGACGAGCACATCCATGGTTGCCAGGCGCGGCGTCCCCTTATCGTCGTGGGCGGCAAGGTCGCGCGCCAGCAGAATCAAGCCGGCGCAGGTGCCCAGGACGGGCATGCCTTCAGCGATACGGGCACGAAGCTCCTCGAGCATGCCGAGCTCGGCAAGCAGCTTCCCTTGAACGGTGGACTCGCCGCCGGGAAGTACCAGACGGTCAAAGTCCTGCTTCAAATCAGCCGCCTGCCTCAGCTCAATACAGTGTGCGCCAAGCCCGGATAGTCTTGCCTCGTGCTCGGCAAAAGCGCCTTGGACCGCCAGCACGGCGACCGTTTGGTCTGCATAATCGCTCATGTGCGATCCTTTCTGCCGGACTAGCGTCCGCGCTCCTCCATGATGATTTCGATCTCGTCGGCGTTGATGCCCACCATGGCCTCGCCCAGGTCCTCCGAAAGCTCTGCGATGAGCTTGGCATCGGTGAAGTTTGCCACGGCCTTGACGATGGCGGCGGCGCGCTTGGCGGGGTCGCCGCTCTTAAAGATGCCCGAGCCGACAAAGACGCCCTCGGCGCCCAGTTGCATCATCAGCGCGGCGTCGGCAGGGGTCGCTACGCCGCCGGCGGCAAAGTTCACAACGGGAAGCTTGCCCGTGGCATGGACCTCGCGCACCAGCTCGACCGGAACCTGCAGTTGCTTGGCTGCCTCAAAGAGCTCATCATCGCGCAGGGCAACAACGTCACGGATCTGCTTTTGGATCTTGCGCATGTGACGCACGGCCTGAACGACGTCGCCCGTACCCGGCTCACCCTTGGTGCGAATCATCGTGGCGCCTTCGGCAACACGGCGCAGCGCCTCGCCCAGATCACGGGCGCCGCAGACAAACGGCACGTCAAACTGGGTCTTGTCGATGTGATAGACGTCATCGGCAGGGGAGAGAACCTCGGACTCATCGATGTAGTCGATCTCGATGGCCTGCAGGACCTGCGCCTCGACAATGTGGCCGATGCGGCACTTGGCCATAACAGGGATGGAGACGGCCTCCTGGATGCTCTTGATCATCTTGGGGTCGCTCATGCGCGAGACGCCGCCCGCGGCACGGATATCGGCCGGAATGCGCTCGAGTGCCATGACGGCGCAGGCGCCTGCCTCCTCGGCGATGCGCGCCTGCTCGGGTGTGGTGACGTCCATGATGACGCCGCCCTTGAGCATCTGCGCGAGTTCGCGATTGAGTTTGACGCGATCGGCCTTGCTGGTCTGTTCTGCCATGGTTGCTCCCTTGGTTGGCATGTGCATTGCTTGACGGAACATCCTATCGGGGAGCTGGGTATGGCAAAATACTCAGTTTTCGAGATAATAATAATGTCAGCCTAATACCAGATTGAACAGCTCGATAAGGTCAGGTGGCAAACTCATGCTTGACTACAATTTGGAAAAACGCGGCGAAGCATCGCTTTATGAGTATGTTTACCAGCAAATTCGAGATGATATTGTTGCTGGACGTATTGTGGCGGGGGAGCATCTTCCGTCTAAGCGCGCCTTTGCCAGTCATCTGGGAATCAGTGTCATTACCATCGAGAATGCATATAGCCAGTTACTTGCCGAGGGCTATATTTGCTCAATGCCGCGTCGTGGCTACTACGCTTGCAAGCTTCCGGATGCACCGGTTTTGCCTTTGGCTTCGCAGGGCATCGACCGAGATACCGTCTCTGTGGGCCTCAGCGCGCATGATGTCAACGGACAGGTCGAGCTGTTCGATGCACTTTCTCCTTCCGCTTTGGAGGCGGCGCGGCTTTGGCAAAGCGCACTACGGGCGACGCTGGCATCCGAAGATGAGCGCGAAATCTTTTCGCCCGCACCGGCGCAGGGCACCGCTCGGCTGCGACGCGCAATTGCTCACCATCTGCGTGGGACAAGGGGCATGAATGTCGACCCCAACAACATTGTTATCGGTGCAGGCGCCCAGCTGCTCGATACCATGTTGGTTCAGTTGCTTGGCGCTGACAAGGTGTATGCCGTTGAGGACCCGGGCTATTTGCGTCTGACGCGCATCTATCAGGCTATGGGCTGCAAAGTTCGACATATCCCGTTGGATGATGAGGGGGTGGACTTGAGCGCTCTGCAGAAAACCGGGACCGATGTACTTCACCTGATGCCGTCTCACCAATATCCAACCGGCCTTGTGACGAGCATTGCGCGTCGCTATGCGCTTCTGAGCTGGGCCGCCGAGCGACCAGGTCGGTATCTCATCGAAGATGACTTTGATTGTGAGTTTCGCCTTGCCGGGAAGCCGATTCCCGCGCTCGCGTCGATCGATGCCGCCCAGTCGGTTATATACACCAACACGTTTTCGAAGAGCCTTTCATCGGCGTTGCGTTTGGCGTACATGGTGTTGCCCGATGAGTTAATGGAGCGGTTTAGGCGCAACCTTGGTTTCTACGCCTCGTCGGTGAGCTCTGTTGATCAGGTCGCTTTGGCGCGTTTGCTGGAATCGGGTGATTACGAGCGACATGTGAACCGCGTGCGCGTTCGTGCTCGCGAGGCGCGTGATGGCCTGATGGCGCTTGTGCGGAAGGTATTTCCGGCAGGAGAGGTCTCGATCGAGCATGCAGACGCGGGCCTTTACAGTATCGTGGTTGCGGAGCGTGGAACGGGCAGAAGCACTTTTGCACGGGCCCTCACGCGCTCGAGCATCCCTTTTATCGATATCGGTGACTGTTTTTGGTGTGCCGATGGCGCATCTGTCCCTGAAAACACAACTCAAATTCTTGTTCAGTATGACGATCTGAGTCCAAAAGTACTAACAACCTTGGAATTGCAGCTAATGGGGGGCACTCTGCAACCTAAGTGAGTAGACTTTTAGCACTTTGGCGACCAGGCAGTTTTGTAGCAAGCTATCTATCTGCGGTTTTGAAAAGCAGGATGACCGGCCTGCTCGGGATGTTCAAAAAAGTCTACTCACTTGCCGCGCAAAGCTCCTGCATGAGAAAAAAATGGGGTTTTCAACAGGGCTTCGTCCAGCTCTCGGCAAGCTTTTGGCCAGTTGGGGAGTGCTGTTGAAAACTTGGCAGTCCGTTCGGCGCCATTTTTGGTGCGTTCGCGCCAATGCGTGACTGACTGGGTTGAAATTCGTGTTTTCCTGTGCCTATGAAGGATTTACTTTGTGACATATCGGCTTTTAGGTACTGGCGTTTGCCTCCTCAAGTCCGCGCTTTGTGTCCGCCGCTTCCACGACCGGAAGAAGACCGGCAGCGATATGATCTCGCCCGCAACCCGACGGCTGCGGTCGCGCTCGGTTTTCCGTTGTATACATTGGTTCGGACGAGAAACAAACGGACTTGTCCAGCCAGCATTAGGCAGCGGCTGTTTCTTGGTGAGCTTCCCAGGGAATCCGTGCTGGAAACGGAGCATGGGTTTTTGATTACGTCTCCTCTACTGACGGCATTCATCATGTCGCGGCACCTGACGGATCTCCAGCTTCTTTTGGTATTGGCGGAGATGTATGGCTTGTTTGCGGTGTGCGCTCTGCCGGCGGCACTTGAGGCGGAGCTTTCGCGTGCAATTGATTCGGGCGCGATTTCGACAACGTTCGGTTGGGTGCGCTGCCCGTCCGAGGACGGCACCGCCTCAAATTTATGGCGTCGAGACGCTTTGGTTTTGGGCGGAGACCTTGACCGTTTTTGTTCAGATGTTTGCGGGATGCGTTACGGCAATAGATTTATGGCGGTATCGCAACTCGTTCCATTGGGTGCCGCGTCGCCTTTTGAGGTCGAGGCGTATTTGCTACTTGCACTGCCGCGATCCCTGGGAGGCGAAGGTTTTTGCGACATAGAGCTTAATGTTGAAGTGATGCTAGGCACAAGTGCTCGAGCGATTGTGGGAAAGTCCCGTGTATATATCGACCTACTTCTTTCTTCACCGGACGGTAGGCGACAGGTGGCCATTGAATGTCAGGGAAAGGCCTCGCACGGACGCGCAGGGGATGGCTTGCGTGACGCTGACCGCATGACGGCCCTTCAGGCCATGGGCTACGATGTGCTTCTCCTGACACACAGACAGATATCGGATGAGGATAGATTCCGCGCGATCGTTAAGGCCATATGCAGGATGCTCGATGCTGAATATCGTGATAAAAGCTCGGATGAGCAAAGGGCTGAGATATTACTCCGGTCTGAACTATTCATTGACTGGACAAAATTGGGAGTAATCGACGGAAAGATGCCCGTTAGACACAAAATGGCTCGATCGTGGACGGCTGCGAATCTAAGTGAGTAGACTTTTGGCACTTTGGCGACTAGGTCGTTTTGCAACAAGGCATTTACCTGCGGCTTTATAAAGTGATATGGATGGTGTGCTCGGCAAGTTCCAAAAAGTCTACTCACTTAGTTTTTGACGAGAAGCCAATGCCGAAGACGGTTCTATTTCAGGGAGTTAACAAGTTCGTGAGGCACGAAAAAGGCCCGAACCAATACGGTCCGGGCCTCATCGAGCTTGAGGTTATGTCTCAGGCGGTTGGCTTAGCCAAAGTAGCGCTTGAGCAGGCCGGCGAAAGCCTTGCCGTGGCGGGCCTCGTCGCGAGCCATCTCGTGCACGGTGTCGTGGATGGCATCGAGGCCGGCGGCCTTGGCACGCTTGGCAAGATCGGTCTTGCCGGCGGTGGCGCCGTTCTCGGCCTCAACGCGCATCTCGAGGTTCTTCTTGGTAGAGTCGGTCACGACCTCGCCCAGGAGCTCAGCGAACTTGGCGGCGTGCTCGGCCTCCTCGTGGGCAGCCTTCTCCCAGTACAGGCCGATCTCGGGATAGCCCTCGCGATGAGCGACGCGAGCCATGGCCAGGTACATACCGACCTCGGAGCACTCGCCCTCAAAGTTGGCGCGCAGGTCGGCAACGATGTCCTCAGAGACGCCCTCCATCTTGGCGACGCCCACGACGTGCTCGGCAGCCCACTCGAGCTGGCCCTCCTCCTGCTTCAGGAAACGAGAACCGGGAACGCCGCACTGGGGGCACTTGAAGTCCTCGGGCAGCTGATCGCCGTCGAACTCTTCCACATAACCGCAAACGGGGCAAACAAACTTCATGATTCGATCCTTTCGATCGATGGCGATTGTGCGCTCGTCCGGTCCCGTAAGGGCCCTCTCCGGACGTGCGTCTTGACGAGTTCTATTATCCATAAATGCAACCAAATGTGAAGCCTATTAGGAATGATTTTTAATAAAACAATTTTGAGATATGAAGATGTTGATTGATTAACGGTTTGCAAGTCATATACGGACGCCGCTGAGTACAATCGGTCGAGCAAATGTTGATCTATCAACAAATGAAGGAGTTTCCTTTATGCATCTAGCCCGTCGTGCCTGGTGCCGAACATATCAGACGGTTTTTCGCATTGCATTGCCGATCCTGCCCTATACCGAGCCGCGCATTTTAGAGCATGCCGAGGATGTGCCCGCGGTGCTTCAAAAGCGCTCGATCCAGAAGGTCCTTATCGTGACGGATCCCGGCATTGCCCGTCTGGGGCTCACGGCACCGCTTGAGACGGCGCTCGCATCCAGGGGGATTGGCGTTACGGTCTATGCCGAAACGCGTGCAAACCCCACGGTTTCAAACGTGGAAGAAGCGGCGTCCCTGTATCGAGAGAGCGCCTGCCAGGCCATTATCGGTTTTGGCGGAGGATCGGCCATGGACTGCGCCAAGGGCGTGGGTGCACGCATCACGCAGCCAAGCAAGCCCATCAACAAGATGCGCGGCCTGCTGCGGATTCATCGTCGCCTGCCGCTGCTTATCGCCGTCCCCACTACGGCGGGCACGGGAAGCGAGGTCACGCTCGCGGCGGTTATCACCGATGACGAGACGCACTACAAGTACCCCATTAACGACTTTGTGCTTATCCCGCGCTTTGCGGTGCACGACCCCGAGTTTACGCGCGGTCTGCCCGCCTCCATTACGGGGCAGACGGGCATGGACGCCCTGACGCATGCCGTCGAGGCCTTTATCGGGCGAAGCACCACGCCCTATACGCGCAAGATGGCGCGTCAGGCGGTGCTGCTCATCCACGACAATTTGCTCGATGCTTATGAGCGTGGGGACAACATACGGGCGCGCCGCAATATGCTTTCGGCAGCGTATAAAGCGGGTGTTGCCTTTACGCGCTCCTACGTTGGATACGTTCATGCCATCGCGCACAGTCTGGGCGGACGTTATGGGATTCCCCACGGTTTGGCCAACGCCATTATCCTGCCGCACATGCTTCGCGCCTATGGTGAAGCTGCTGCTCCTAAGCTCGCCGACCTCGCCCGCATGGCTGGTATCGCGCCGGCTAACGCACAGGACAACCTGGCGGCCGAGGCCTTTATCGATTGGGTCGATCGAATGAACGCCACCTTGGACATTCCCAAATATGTCTCGGGCATTCGCCGCTCCGACATTCCGCAGATGGCGGCGAATGCCGATGCCGAGGCCAATCCCCTGTACCCCGTTCCGCTTTTAATGGACCGCTTGGAGCTCGAGCATATGTATGAAGTCGTTGCAGGTGGTATGTTTGAGGGCGAGAACTAGGAGGGCACATGAACACCGAGGAAATTGCGCGCATCGTCGGCGATCAGCGCGCCTACTTTAAGACGCGCGCCACGTTTGATGTCGATGCTCGACGTCGCGCGCTCGTGAGTTTATGCGATGCGGTGCGGGCCCACGAGGCTGATATCGCCCATGCGCTCAAGACCGATTTGGGGAAGTCGCATGACGAGGTCTATATGTGCGAGATCGGCACGTCGCTTTCCGAGATTCGACATCAGATCGCTCACGTGGCTCGGTGGAGTCGTCCGCGCCTGCGTCCGTGCGATCTCGCTAACGCCGTGAGCGCGTGCAAAACGCAAGCCGTGCCCTATGGCGTCACGCTCATCATGGCTCCGTGGAACTACCCGTTTTTGCTAACACTCGAGCCGCTCGCCGGCGCCCTTGCCGCGGGCAATACCGTGGTCATCAAGCCGAGTGCCTATGCTCCGGCATCGAGCGCGGTGCTCAAGCAAATCTGTGAAGAGGCATTTGATCCGCGCCTGGTGACGGTTGTCGAGGGCGGGCGCGCCGAGAACGAAGCGTTGCTCGATGAGTGCTGGGACAAGATCTTCTTTACCGGTAGCGTTCCGGTCGGCAAGCTCGTCATGGAGCGCGCAAGTAAAAACCTTACGCCCGTGACGCTTGAGCTGGGCGGAAAGAGTCCCTGTATCGTGGATGCGACGGCAAACTTGAAGGTTGCGGCACGGCGTATCGCCTTTGGTAAGTGGCTCAACGTGGGGCAGACCTGCGTGGCGCCCGACTACCTACTGGTCGATGCGCGCGTGCACGATGAGCTGCTGGACCTTATCAAGGAGGAGGCCCGCCGTATGTTTGGCGAGCATCCGCTCGATAACGAGGACTACGGGCATATCGTCAACGCCAAGCATTTTGCGCGCGTGCGCGGGCTGATCGATCCCGATAAGGTTGTGCTTGGAGGTACCGCGCGCGAGACTTCGCTCAAGATCGAGCCGACGATTTTGGACGGCGTGACCCCCGATGACGCCGTGATGCAGGAGGAGATCTTCGGTCCCATCTTGCCGGTGCTGACGTTTGAGAGCCTAGACGAGGCCGAGACGTTTATTACGGATCGTCCGACGCCGCTGGCTCTGTATATCTTTAGCCAGGATCGCGCAGTTCAGCAGCGCTTTGTGCGTTACGTGCCCTTTGGCGGCGGCTGCGTCAACGACACGATTATGCACTTGGCTACGAGCCATATGGGCTTTGGTGGCATGGGTGCGAGCGGTATGGGGCAGTACCATGGACGCGAGAGCTTCGATACGTTTAGCCA
The DNA here is from genome assembly GCA_900542305.1 of uncultured Collinsella sp. GTDB lineage: Bacteria > Actinomycetota > Coriobacteriia > Coriobacteriales > Coriobacteriaceae > Collinsella. Next base: position 8,307 of record UQMU01000040.1, read on the forward strand.
CAAGAAGAGCATCGTGAACAAGGCAACCTGGTTGGACGTGCCGTTTCGGTATGCGCCCTACGCAAGCTGGAAGCACAAGTTCGTGCGCATGTTTGTGCATTAGAAAAGGGCGCAGGTAATACGAACAAGTGTTCCTATTACCTGCATTTTGCGTTAGACTACTGTTATGGAGCACGGATGGGCCAACTCCCTTTAGAAGGGATTTGGCATGAACGTAAGCGATGTTATTTCGTTATTGGCGTTGTTGATTGCGGCTATCGAACTCGGTCTGTTTATCGGCCGAATGAAATAGCCGCCCCCGCGTAAGCGAAGACGGCCACTTCTCACGATGAAAACGTGTATCGGAGTTGGCAAGACCCGCGGCAACGGGTGCCATCCGTGTTCCTATCTTATCTGCAAGCGTTCTGTCGCGCAAGCGTTGAGGCAAACGATTGAAGGACGCAGACAGGATGTATTTGTGTCCGCACGGGCCCGTAAGCTTCTCAGTACGGTTAAGCGCCGATTTATCCGGCTGTTTGAGGAGCTGCTATGTACGAGCCTTCACGTGTTCTTCTGTCATTTCACATTGCAGGATTTCAGTATGCTGATGGCGCCTTGGTCCTGGGCGATCTTAAAGCGGGCGATAAACTGACACTGTGTGCCGAGCGCGATAATCCCCATGACCCCGAGGCAGTTGCGATCTACTATGGCAAGACCAAACTTGGCTACGTTCCGGGAAACGAGGTCGGCCCACTGTCCTTGATGATGTATTACGGCCATGAGGACGTATTTGAGGCCCGCGTGCAACAGGTTGCTCCCGAACGCAGCCCGTGGCATCAGGTGCGCGTTGGACTCTACGTGGTGGATGCTCGCTAATCGGTAAGGGAGGCGGCCATGTTTGATAACGATGATCTGTTCAATCTGACAGACGATCCGTTTGAGTGGGATCTGCTACTCGATGACGATGAGTTGGAGCAGGATCGTAAGAAGCGGCAGGGCAAGAACGCCCAGGGTGATGCGTTGAAAAAGAAAGACAAACGCCGTCGCGGACTGTTCGGCGGGCTCTTTGGATAACCGCCACATCGCTGCGTCTGTATACTTAGCACGAGTTGAACACGTTGCGAAATGAGGGCATAGACGATGATGTGGTTTACCGCCGACCTGCACCTGGGCGATACGAATATCTTGCACGACACGGATCGACCGTTTGATTCAGTCGAGGAGATGAACCGCAAGGTCATCGATGCCATTAATGAGTGCGTGGCTGTGGACGACCGCCTCTATATCTTGGGAGACTTTACCTATCGTTTGCCCCTGGCGGAGGCGGTGCGCCTGCGCGAGCGCATCGAATGCCAGAATGTGACGCTCATCCGTGGTAACCATGATAGCGACTGGGAAGATCCAGCTGCGCCCCAAATCTGGGAAGACGTGCGTGATTACTTGGAGGTTGCTCCCGGCTATGCCAAGGGCCATCGTCTGGTTATGAGCCACTACCCCATGCTCAGCTGGAATGGCAAGGCGCGTGGCGCCATCATGCTGCACGGGCATATCCACAGCAGGGGGGACCGCACCAACGCGCGCAACCGCGATCGCGAGCGCCCCATTTACCGCTACGATGTCGGCCTCGACGCCAACGAGTACAAGCCCGTAAGCCGAGACCAGATCTTGAGCTTCTTTAGGCTGTAGCCCTCAAACCACCACAAGGGGGGCAGGTGGCTTTGTGGTGGTTTTGGCGCCGTTGCCATTATGGCGGCGGCGCCTTTTTTGTCCGTGCGGCGCGGTAGAGTGTAGTCGGTTGAAATTTGCGTCCATCGAGGAGCTGCTATGAACGAGATTAAGTGCCCGCATTGCGGCGAAGTTTTTAAGGTCGATGCGTCCGGCTATGCGGATATCGTCAAGCAAGTGCGCGATGCCGAGTTCTCGCGCGATCTTGATGAGCGCGTAGCGGCGGCTCGACGCGAGGGCGAGCAGGCGCTGGAGCTTGAGCGTTCGCGTTCGGCGTCTGCCCTGCAGGAGGCGGAGTCTCAACGCGACGCTCAGCTTGTCGAGCAGAAGAACGCTGCGGCGCAGGAGTTGGCACAAGAGGTTGCCAAGCGCGATGCCGAGCTTGCTGAGCTGCGCGCCAAGCTCGAGGGCGCTGCCGCAGAGCGCGAGAGCGCAAGTCAGCGTGCGGCGGTTGAGGCCCGCGCCGATGCTCAAAAGGAGAATGCCGAGCTGCAGCGCGAGATCGACAACCTGCGTGCGCAGCTGGGGCGCAAGGACGACGAAGCAAAGCTTGCCGAGTCGGCGGCGCGCAACGCTGCTCAAAACGATTTAGCTGCACGCGACGCTCAGATTGCCGAGCTGCAGGCCAGGCTTGCCGCGGCGGACAAGGCCCAGGAGATGGCGCTTGCCGCTGCCGCGGCAGAGTCGCAGCGTGAGCTCGATGCCGCTCGCAGCGAGGCCGAGCGCGCGCTTGCTGACTATCGCGCGAAGGTGCAAGAGAAGTTTTCCGCCGCAAAGGCTCAGTCCGAGCAAGAGGCCGAGGGCCTGCGTGCCCAGCTGCGCGAGCAGGAACTGATGGCAAAAATGAACCTGTCAGAGGCGGTCGCCGCGGCGGAACGAGAGCGCGATGAGGCACGTGCCAAACTGACGAGCGAGCTGGCGGTGCGCGATTCTCGCGAGGAGCAAGCCAAGGCGGCACACGAGCTCGAGCTTGCGCAGGCCAAGCGCGCGAGCGATGACCTGATTCGCTACAAGGATGAAGAGATTGAGCGCCTTAAGGACATGAAGGTCCGCCTGTCCACCAAGATGGTGGGCGAGTCGCTCGAGCAGCACTGCGAGACCGAGTTTAACCGTCTGCGCATGACGGCGTTTCCTAACGCGTACTTCGAGAAAGATAACGATGCGTCCGAGGGTACCAAGGGCGACTTTATCTTCCGAGAGTGCGACGCGAGCGGCAACGAGGTCATTTCGATTATGTTCGAGATGAAAAACGAGAACGACGAGACTGCGACCAAGCACAAAAACGAGGACTTCTTTAAGAAACTCGATCACGATCGTCGCCAGAAAGGCTGTGAGTACGCGGTGCTCTGCACTCTGCTGGAGCCCGAGAGCGAGCTCTATAACGCAGGGATAGTCGACGTGAGCTATCGCTACGAGAAGATGTACGTGATCCGTCCGCAGTTTTTCATTCCCATGATTACGCTGCTGCGCAACGCCGCCATGGGTTCGCTGCGCTATAAGCAGGAGCTAGCGGAGTACAAGCAGCAGAATATCGACGTCACGAACTTCGAAGCCAAGATGGAGAAGTTCAAGGACGGCTTCTCGCGCAACTACAACTTGGCGAGCAAGCAGTTCGAGTCGGCGATCAAGGAGATTGATGCTGCCATTAAGCAGCTCGAGAAGACCAAGGATGATCTGCGTCGCAGTACCGAGAATCTGCGTCTGGCCCACAACAAGGCCGATGAGCTTACCATTCGCAAGCTCACGTGGGGCAACAAGACCATGAAGGCGGCGTTTGACGAGGCACGTGGGACTGCGACAGAGACAAACGATGAGCCAGCCGAGGCAGATTCGTATGAGGTCGAGGATGCCGAGTAAGGCATAGCATATAGTGCAAAAGCGGGGCCGCTGGCGATGTTGCCAGCGGCCCCGCTTCGTTTCGTTCCATTGTGCCCGGCTAGTCCTCGAGCAGGTCCTCGATAAAGCCGACGCGGTAGTTTTTGAAGATGACCTCGCCGCCGTCTTGCGTGGCATCCAGGTCGACATCGCCCATGATGCCAAAGTCGTGGTCGCCATCCTCGTCGGCAAAAATCTGGTGCACGTGCCACACGTGCGCGGTCTTCTCGTCGGACTCGTCGATGGAAAACATCGCGGCGCTGCGGGCATCTCCGTCGGTGAGGATTTCCTCGTGCTGCTCGTGGTAAGCGTCGAGTGCTTTTTTCCAGCGGATATCGCTCATGCCCCAGTCGTCGTCGAGCTCGCCCAAGTCGCGAACGTGCTCGCGGGCGGCAAGAGTCACGCGGCGGAAGAGTGCGTTGCGCACCAACAGCGTGCAGCCGCGGCGGTCCGCCACGACCTCGTCGATGCCCTGCGGCGGCGCAGCATCGAGGGCTGCCGGGTTGCCGGCGTTTTCCCACTCGTCCACCAGGCTCGAGTCCACCGAGCGCACCACAAAGCCCAGCCACGAGATAATGTCGCGCAGGCGCTCGTCGCGCTTCTCGATGGGCACGGTACGGTCGAGTGAACGGTAGGCCTCTGCCAGGTAGCGCAGTAAAATGCCCTCGGAGCGGGCGATGCCGAGCTTTTGAATGTAACCCTTAAAATCGCTCGCGCTTTCCAGCATATCGCGCAGGACACTCTTGGGAGAGAGCTGGTAGTCGTTTGCCCAAGGCACTTCCTGGCAGTACTTGTCAAAGGCGGCATCGAGCAAATCCTCGAGCGGCTTTTCGTAGGTGACGTCCTGAATGCGCTCCAGACGCTCCTCATAGTCGACGCCGTCGGCCTTCATCTCGGCCATAGCACGATCACGTGCTGCGCGCTCCTGTGCGCGCAGCACCTGCTTGGGATCCTCGAGCGTAGCCTCGACCATCGAGATCAGATCCATGGTATAGGTCTCACTCTCGGGGTCGAGCAGCTCCAACGCGGCAAGCAAGAACGGTGAGAGCGGCTGATCGAGGGCAAAGTCCTCGGGCAGGTCGACCGTCAGCGCGTAGTCGATGTCCGGCGCGGCGTCAGTCGGGGCGTCGGGTGCGGGCGGCACCTCGGTGCGAACGACGACGCCGGAATCGATGAGTGTGGCGAAGATTTCATCGGCGCGAACCTCGAGCTTGGCCTTTTCCTCGGGGGTCTGCAGGCTCGTCTCGATGAGGTCGTGTACGCGGGCACGGGCGTCGCCGCCCTGCTCGACCACGCTAATCACCATGGAGTGCGTGATGCGCAGGCGCGGCTTGAGCGTCTCGGGCTGCGTCTCAATCAGACGCTCAAAGGTCTGCTTGTTCCAGGTGACAAAGCCCTCGGGGGCCTTCTTCTTTTTAATCTTGCGGAGCTTCTTGGGGTCGTCACCCGCCTTGGCCATGAGCTTGGCGTTCTCGATCTCGTGCTCCGGGGCCTCGGCGATGACCATGCCCTCGGTATCGAAGCCCGAACGGCCGGCGCGACCGGCAATCTGATGGAACTCGCGGGCGCGCAGACGACGCATCTTGTAGCCATCGAACTTGGTGAGTGCAGTGAGGACCACGGTGTGGATGGGTACGTTGATGCCGACGCCGAGCGTATCGGTGCCGCAGATGACAGGCAGCAGGCCCTGCTGCGCCAAGCGCTCGACCAGCAGACGATAGCGCGGCAGCATACCGGCGTGGTGCACGCCGACGCCGCAGCCAAGCAAGCGCTTGAGGATCTTGCCAAAGGCCGTCGAGAAGCTCGTGCCTTTGGCGGCTTCCTTAATGGCCTCGCGCTGCTCCTTGCTGGCGATGCCAAAATTGGCGAGCGACTGTGCCGTCGCAAGGGCGGCATCTTGGCTAAAGTGCACGATATAGAGCGGGGCCTCGCCGCGGCGCATGGCGAGCTCGACCGTGCCCTCGAGCGAGGTCGTCACGTAGTCGTAGCTCAGCGGCACGGGGCGTGGGGCGTCGACAACCAGGTCGCAAGCAGCGCCGGTGTGCTCCTCGAGCGAGGCGGCGATCGCGGTGACATCGCCGAGCGTGGCGCTCATGAGCATGAATTGCGTGTGAGGCAGGGCGAGCAGTGGCACCTGCCAGGCCCAACCGCGATCGGGGTCGGCAAAGTAGTGGAACTCGTCCATGGCGACGCAGCCAACATCGGCATCTTCGCCCTCGCGCAGTGCGTCGTTGGCAAGGATTTCTGCCGTGCAACAGATGACGGGCGCCTTGGTGTTGATGTGCGTGTCGCCGGTGATCATGCCGACGTTATCGCGGCCGAGCACCTGCACAAGGTCGAAAAACTTCTCACTGACCAGAGCCTTGATAGGAGCCGTGTAGTAGCAGCGCTTGCCCTGCGCCATGCCCATAAAGAGCATTCCCAGCGCGACGAGCGATTTACCCGATCCGGTCGGTGTTCCCAAAATGACATGGTCACCGGCGGCTAGATCCATGAGGGCCTCTTCCTGGTGGTCCCACAGCTCAATACCGCGATCGCTCGTCCATTCAAAGAAACGTTCGAAGGCCTGATCGGGCGTGAGCCACGGTTCGGGCTCACTGCCATCCTCGGGCTCCCACCAGGTGGGGGAGAGCGCGCCGAGCGAACCGAACTCGGCTTCGGTTCCCGTGCCGCCCGAGAATGAGCTGGCGGCTCCGGCGCCGGAAACGGTGCTGGCGGTGGTGTCTGTCGTGGTCTGTGCCATGTGGTTGCTTTCTCTCGCGTTTGTCCGCCAACTATTATGGCGTAGCGTCGCATCGATGCGTTCGCAGGCAAGAAAATGCAGGAAATGGGCGTTCTGCCCAGCCGTTTGGTGCAGTTGCCAGCTAAGTGAGTAGACTTTTTGCAATATCGCGAGCACATGGCTTTTGCGCAAGGGCTCTACCTGCGGTTTTAGTATTGGTTATGCGGGTTGTGCTTGGCTATTGCAAAAAAGTCTACTCACTTAGATTTGAGGGTCGTTTGTTGGCGCCTATTCGCGCTTGTTTGCCGACGTCGCGACCATCAGAAGCCCCTAGGATCCTGCGGTAGGCGCTTCTTGCCCTTGCGGGCACGGTTTCTAAAGTTCTCGACGGCCTCTTCCATGCCCAGAGGCACATAGGCGAGCTCATCGAGGTTATCGGGCAGGTAGCAGGCTAGGCTTTGCTCCTGCGCGCGCCCCGCCGCGAGCTGTTCATCGCTGGGCTGCGCTCCAGGTGTGGCGCAAATGCCATAGACGGCGGCGCCCATCTCGCGCGTGCGGCGCTCGTACTCGGTCTCGGGATGCTCGGGATGGTCGCGGCGGACGTTGTCGCTTACCCAAAGCGTGTCGTAGCCGGCCACGGTAAACTGCCCTAGGGCGTAGTCGCGCAATGGCTTGCTGTCGGTGCGCAGCGTGACGGTGGCGCCGGCTGCAAAGAGCGGGCGGTAGAGCATCAGATGGTCGACATGGACGAGTCGTTTTTTGGCGTACTTGGCCTTGGGCTGCGGCGTGGGAAAGTTAATGGTGATGACATCGAGCTCGCCTGCGGCAAACAGCTGCGGCAGCGATGCGGCGCCTCGGGGCAGGACGAGTGCGTTGGTCAGTTCCTGCTCGCAGATTTTCTGTGCGGCATAGGCGATGCAGATGGGCTCCTGGTCCATACCGATAAAGAGGGTGTTTGGCTCGTGGACCGCGCGCTCTACAAGGTACGTTCCCTTGCCACAGCCAAGATCCAGGTGAAGGTGTTCAAAGGGCTTGCTGCCTGCGGGCGCACAGGCCTTGCGCCAATCTCCGGCATAAGCCTCGGGGTTTGTCTCAATCGCATCGGCGTAGCGTTCCAGGCGCTCCTCGAGCACAAAGTTCTTAGGCGTGCGAACGTGGATGGCTCCCATGAGGCTCCTTGGTCATAAGTATGGAACGCATAGCTGCACGTTCCGTCAATGGATTGAAAAAGGGCGGGCATAGTTTGCCCGGAAGATGCGGTGCGGCTCGGCGGCGAGTCGTCGATGCCTACAGGCGCTTGAGAATCACATAGCGGTTGAGCTCGCCGCTGCGACCGTCGGCATGGAAGCGCTCAAGCTCGCGCACGGGAACCTCGCCGCTCTTGTAGAACGTACGGACGCCGCGCACCAGGTCGGTGATCTGCTGATCGTCAAAGTGATGGCAATAGCGGTAGGCGTGGCGGTCGTTTTGCCAGCCAATGAGGTGGTCGCCGGCTTCAAACTGGGCGGAATCGTAACCCTCAAACGGCGGGGTGAGCTCGGCGCGGGCTTCGGCGCGAACGGCTTTGCGCGCCATGCGCTCGTCATTCATAAACTCCCAAAAGCTGATGGCGATGATGCCGCCCGGGCGCGTCTGGCGCACCAGGGCGTCGAGCACGCGTACGCGGTACTCGCACGACGGCACGTGGTGCATAAAACCAAAGCAGACCGAGATGTCGGCGAGCGGGGCGTCGAAAGGCACGTCGGGTGTCTCGGCGGGGTTGAGCTTCATAAGGGCATCGAGCACGTCGAGTTCCTGGAAGTGCAGGTTGGGAATGCGCAGGGCGTGGCCATGTGCATCGATAGCCAAATCTTGACACGAGTCGACACCATAGAACTCAAACGGGCAGCTGGCATCTGCCGAGGGGTTTGCGCCGTCGACGCCCTTGGCGGCAAGTGCGCCGCCGGCGGCAAAATTCTCGAATCGCATATTGCCGCAGGCAAGATCGAAGACGCGGACGGGATGCTCGATCGTGGCGACGTCGAGCTGTTCGAGCGCGATATCCATGGTGCGCACCCAGCCGGGCCACGGGGCCTGGCGCGTATCGGAGAAGGAGGCGGAGTGCTCGCGATAGAACGTGTTGTTGAGCTGGATGAGCGATGAGGCGAAATCGCGGTTCACGGCGCGGGACTCCCTCCGTTGGCGGTGCGGAATAAACAGTACGACCATACTACCGTTAACGTTGCAACGGGGACAACCAAACTGCGGGTCATTGCTTTGTTTGGACACATTTCCGCAGCTCATATGTGCCCGCAACCGCCGGTTGTCAAAAATCTCACTAGAATAGGTGGCATGCTTTTGGCGGTGGCGGATAGATTTTTAACTGTGCAAGGCGCCTTAAGAACAAAAACGGTCCGGCGGCACGGCTGGCATCACATAGGAGGAACCATGAATGTAGAAACTGCGCAGCGGCTCGCCGACCTTCGCCGCAGCAAAGGCTTTAGCCAAGAAGGGCTGGCACGAAAGCTGGGGCTGTCGCGCCAGGCGGTCAGTAAATGGGAGCGTGCGGAGAGCTCGCCCGATACCGAGAACCTGATCTCGCTCGCCAAGCTCTATGGTGTGAGTCTGGACGAGCTGCTCAATCCGAGCGATGAGATTGAGGACGATATCGAGTTTGAGAACGAGGACCGCGCCCGCCAGCGCGAGGCCGAGGCGGCAGAGCGCGCCCGCACCCATGAGGCG
>UQMU01000041.1 GCA_900542305.1 uncultured Collinsella sp.
AACCTCCAGTCCGGACCGCTTCACGGTCCAACTTTCTGTCCGCACCCCCTTTTGCGGCTTTTGCTGCATAAACAGTCCCTATTTCACCGCAACTTAGGTGGGGTTAGCGGGTGGGGTGCCAGACGTGGAGGGCGCCGGCGAGGATGTCGACCTCGATGCGCGAGGCGACAACGGGCTCGCCGTCGGCCTGAATGGGGTAGTCGGGCTCCTCAAAGGTGAGCTCGGCATGGCGGCAGCGGCGCATGCGAACCGGCGGCAACTTGGTATGGTGGCCGTCCTTGGCCGAAAGAAACATAGGCAGGGCAACCGCGCGAGGGACGGGGCCGCAGGCGTAGCAGACGTCGAGTATGCCGTCACAGGGGTCGGCGTCGGGACAGATGCGATAGCCCGAGCCATAGGTAGGACCCAGCTGAATCGCCATGATGATCGCCCTTACGCGCTCGGCGGGCGCCCCGTCAAAGCTGACTGTCATGGGGTAATTGCGATAGCGTAGGCCAAACTGCTCAAGTCCCGAAAGAGTGTAGAGCGGCGCGCCGGTGAGGCTCGTCTTTTTGCGTAGCTCGGTGGTGCCAAGGCCGATGGCGGCATCGATGCCGACCGAAAGCGTCTGGTCGTAGTACTCAACGGTAGCCTCGCCGCTGCCGCTTGTGGGGTTCCATAAGCGAATGCGCCCGATGTCCTGACGCTGCAGCTCGCAGGTGAGTAGCGCGCCAAAATCCTTACCGGAGAAATCGTCGATGCCGAGCGTTTGGGCAAAATCGTTGCCGGAGCCCACGGGTAGGATGGCAAGAGCGGGGCGGGTGTCCTCCTCTTGCGTCATAAGCCCGTTGACGACCTCGTGAATCACGCCGTCGCCGCCAAGGGCGATAACGGTGCGATAGCCCTGAGCCTGTGCGGCCAGCTCCTTGGCGTGTCCCATGCGCTCGGTCAGCACCAGGTCAAACTGGGATGCGCGCGCGGTCATATCCAAAAAGCGTTGCAGGCGCTCGGCAACTTCGCGCGCCGCACCCGACTGGGCGGCTGGGTTGGCGATGATGAGCGTGAGGCCAAAATCAGTTGCGTGCATGGGGCGACTCCCGGCGTATGACGTGACGGTGCGGTCGCGCTCAGGTCGAATTGCCCCCGATTGTGGCTGCACGTCGAATACTTACGTCTACTCTATCAGGTCGTTGTGGCGCTCGATAGCATCCGCTACCGTACCGCCCTCATCCACAATAAGCGAACGGCGCTTGGGCGAGATGATGCGCTGGGCGGGGTACACGCCGCGGTGTCCGGCGGTTAGGTAGCTGATAAAGGCCACGATGACAAAGAACCCGGCTGCCGTGCCGTGGAACAGGTCGATGGCCATCATACAGGTGGTGATAGGCACGTTAAGGCCGGCGCAGAACACGCCGAGCATGCCCAGCGCTGCTAGAAAGCTGGGATCGATTCCGACGAGGCAACCGATCCAGCCGCCGAGCGCCGCACCGATACCAAACAGGGGCGTGACCTCGCCGCCTTGGAAGCCGGCGCCCAGGGTGAGCGCTGTGACGACCAACTTGATGACTGCGTCCGCCAGGGTGGTGTTGCCGGCAAATCCGGCGCCGGAAAGCCACGTGGAAAGGCCGGCGTAGTCCCAGGCGTCGAGGAGGGCATAGGCGGCCAAAACCACGAGTGCACCTATGAGTGCGCGAATAAGATAATTGGTGATAAAGCGACCGTACAGGCTCTTGACGGTTCGAACTGACCAGGCAAAGAGGCGTGCCGTCAGACCGAAGATAATGGCGCTGATAACAACGATGACAACCGTCCGTGGTGTCATGTTGGGAACGCTGGCGATAACATTCGCCTCGTACTCGGTACCTAGGGCGAGTGATGTAAAGTAGCCGGTAAATGAGGCGACCAGGCAGTAGATGCCCGCCGTGTAGTCGATCTTGCCGATAAAGCACATCTCCATGCCAAAGAAAGCTCCGGCAAGGGGCGAGCCGAATACGGCGCCAAAGGCCGACGAGATGCCGGCGAGCATGAGGTCGTGGTGGTCATGCTTTTTGAGGTGGGCGAGGCTCGAGATGTTGCTGGCGATGGTGCCGCCAATCTGCACCGCGGCTCCCTCGCGACCGGCCGATCCGCCCGTTAGGTGCGTGAGCGTGGAGCAGACGAAGGTGAGGACGGCCATGCGCATATGGATGAGGCGTGTGCCCAGAGCGGAGTCGATGACCAGGTTGTTGCCACGCTTGGCGGCAAGACCGTGGTTTTTGTACACCCATGCGGTGGCAACGCCCACAACGGGAAGCAAGGCGTAGACCCACACATGGTGCTCGCGATAGTCGGTCGCGATATTCAGCGAGGCCAAAAACGCCCAAGCGGCAACGCCCATGGCGAGCGAGACGATGACGACGAGTACGAGCAACTTAGCGCTCGCAAGTAGGTTGCGGGCGTTGCGGCGCGTGTCGGCAGCCAAGAGATGCTCGGAGCGGGTAAGTTGATGCCTGCCTGCCATGATGACGTCGTTCAGGGAGAAAAAGCCGCCGTCGTCGAGCGGCTGGGAATGATCCTGCGTTTCGTTTGCGCTTTCGGTTTTGTCGTTATGAGCCATACGTTCCTCTTTTAGGTTGCAACGCAAGCATTATAAAACGCGGTAAACGCGACGAGCCGGTGGGTTGGTTTCCATTCTGTTTCGCGGCCTGCAACCGACAGGTGTATTTGCGGGTACAGACCGAGTCGCGGCCGTGCATCGGGGGATTATACTGAGAAAAGCATAAAGAATCGGCGCCCCTGTTGTGCGCCGTGGCATTAAGAGGTGCATATGGCAGAGAAACTCATTCCACTGGAGGACGCGCAGTCGATTGTCCTGTCGCACGTTGCTCCGACGGATCTCATCGAGATTCCCGTGTGGCAGGCCGCCGGTCTTCCCTTGGCCGAGGACGCGGTGGCCGATATCGACATCTCGCCGTTTGCCAACAGCGCTATGGACGGATATGCCGTGCGCTCGGCGGACTTGGCGCAGGCATCTGGCGAGGCGCCGGTGACGCTCGACGTTATCGGACACGAGGCCGCGGGCCATGTGTTTGAGGGCGCAATCGGCGCGGGCGAGACGGTCCGCATCATGACGGGCGCGCCGGTACCCGAAGGTGCCGATGCCGTTGTGAAGTACGAGATCGTCGATGTGCTTGACGGTGACGGCAACGAGGGCTCGCGTGTGAGGTTCTCGGCGCCGGCCAAGGTGGGGGAGAACGTTCGCTCTGCCGCCGAGGAGGCCCATGCCGGCGATGTTGTGATGCACGCCGGCGAGGTTGTGGCTCCGGCCGGCGCCGGCCTGCTGGCGAGCGCCGGGTATGCGAACGTGAAGGTGCATGCCGCTCCGCGCGTGGGCATTATCTCGCTGGGCACGGAGCTGGTCGCGCCGGGTGAGCTGCCGGCGCGCGGGCAGATTCGCGATTCCAACTCGTCGGCGTTGATGGCCGAGGCACTCGATGCCGGCGCCGAGCCCGTATTCTACGGCATAGCGCCCGATGATGAGCAAGCGATCGCCGAGCTGGTGCATCGTGCCGTGCAGGAGTGCGACTTTGTCATTACGAGCGGTGGCGCCTCGGCGGGCGATTACGACTATGTGACGGCGCTCGTCCGGCGCGAGGGCGAGGTACTGTTTGACCGCATCTCGATGCGTCCGGGCAAGGCCATCACGTTTGGCTTGCTCGGGGGTAAGCCCTACCTGGGGCTTTCAGGCAATCCGGCCGCGGCGTATGTGGGCTTTGAGATGCTCGCCCGCCCGGCGATTCGCAAGATGCGCGGCTTTGCCGAGGGTACGCGTCCCGTGCAGCAGGCGACGGTCACGCACGGCGTGAAAAAGCGACAGCATCGCCGCTTCTTCGATCGCGCCACGGTTTTGCGCGACCCCGAGACCGGTGAGTTGTTGGTGACCGAGGCTAAGACACAGAATTCGGCGCTGCTTGGAACTATGCAGCGTGCGAACTGTCTGTTGCGTATTGACGAAGGACCGTGCGAGCTCAAGGCGGGAGATGCCGTGGACGTTGTTCGCGTCGACCTGCCCGAGGGAACGGCGCTATAGGAGGAACGCTATGGAGTTGAAGATTTCGATCGTGACGTGCTCGGACACACGCGATCTTTTGCAGGATGAGGCCGGAGCTGCACTCGAGGAACTTATCGAGGCACAGGGCTGGACGGTCGCCTCACATGTGGTCGTGCGCGACGACGTCAGCGAGATCGGTGATGCCATTGTGGAAGCTGCCGATGAGTGCCACGCCAATGTCGTGCTCACCTGCGGCGGCACGGGGCTTTCGATGCGAGATGTGACGCCCGAGGCGACGCGTGCCGTCTGCGACCGCGATGTGCCGGGTATTGCAGAGGCAATCCGCGCGTATTCGATGACCAAGACGCGCCGCGCCATGCTCTCGCGCGCTATTTGCATGCAACGAGGTCATACACTTGTCGTAAACTTTCCCGGTTCTACGAAGGCCGCCCGCGAAAGCTGGGAGGCCATAGCAGACCAGCTGGAGCATGCGGCTCAGATGACAGCTGGCGGCGGACATACCAACTAAGCGGTTTAACTGCGGCGGGGCGACCTGAACGGCTGCTCCGCCTTTGTTTTCCGCCGAAGCGACGCCGAGATGCACGGTAATTCGGAACTATATTCTCTGACGAGAATAATTTCTCACTATCATTATTCGCGCAGAAGTATAATCTGATTGCAGATTAAAGCCCGCGGTGGGGTACCCGGGCATAGCGTTCGAAAGGGTTGAACATGTTCGATATGGTTTCTCGCCGCGGATTCGTTTCGCTTTCTGCTGTCGCCGCTGCCGGCCTTGGTCTTGCCGGCTGTTCGGGCAGCAAGACGTCCGAGCCGGCCGGATCCGATGCCGGTTCTGCTAAGGCATCTTCCAAGAAAGCTGTCGAGCTGCAGGTCTTTGCCGCCAACTCGCTCGAGAAGGCCCTGCCCGAGGTTCAGGAGCTCTACACCGAGCAGACCGGCACCACCTTTGCCGACACGCAGTTTAAGGCGTCTGGCGACCTTGTCGAGCAGATGCGCGCCGGTGCCGCCGTCGACGTGCTCATCACGGCTTCCAAGGGCACCATGGACGACGCCGAGGCCGCCGAGCTCGTCGACGCCGACACGCGTGAGGACATGTTCGTCAACGACCTTGTGATCATTCGCGCCGAGGGCTCCGATACCAAGGTCGAGGCCATCGCCGGCGTCGCGAATCTGGACGGCAAGATCGCCATCGGCGACGCCAAGACCGTTCCCGCCGGAAAGTACGCCAACCAGGCTCTGGCCTCCGTGGGCCTCTACACCGGCACCGAGGGCGACGACGGTGAGTATGCTCCCGAGATTGCCGACAAGGTCGCACTGGCCGATAAAGTTGGTACCGCCGCCGCCTATGTGTCCACAGGCGACTGCGTGGCTGGATTTGTCTACAGCTCCGATATCTTCCGCTACGACGGCATCGAGGAGGCCTTCGTGTGTCCCGAGGACTCGCACAAGCCCATCGTGTATCCGGGCGCTGTCGCCGAGAGCTCCGAGCATGCCGACGAAGCCAAGGCGTTCATCGACTTCTGTCTGACCAACAAGAAGGCTCAGAAGATTTGGGCTAAGTACGGCTTTGAGCTTTCCGCGTAGTGCGGCTTGGCGCGATAATTCCATCGTTTTGTGTTTCACTCCGTCCTTGTATTCGCTTGGAGCTTTTCGTGCTTAATAGATTCCGCATGCTTGTCGCCTGTGCTTTGACCTTCGTGCTTTGCTGGGTGCCGGGATTTGCGTTTGCTGGGGACGCTGAGGACGGGGCCCAGGTTGCTGCGACCGCTCATGGGCTTTCCTATGGGATCGAGGGTTTTGAGCGGTTGGCCAAGGGGACCGCTCGTGCCATGGAGAGCCAGCCTGAGGGCTACCGGTTTCCCGTTGACGAGGACGTGGACCTTGTGGTGGCGCCTGCTGCCGATCGCGTTGTGGTGTGGATATCGCCCAAGGCGGTCGAGAAGTTTGGATTGGATCTGCAGGACAACGAGTGTGTATCGGGTCTCAAGGTCCTCGTCTGTGAGCTCGACAGCGCAAACTGCATGGGAGGTGCGCAGCTGGGGGACGTGGATCTTCCTTGGTATGTCACGGCGGAAACAACGTTTGATGCCGGCGGGTATACCTATAGCTTTGACGAGCGCGGTGCGGATGGGGACCGTTATGTGGTGATTGCATCAGCCTCGGGTGATGCCAAGGGCGGCGCGCGTTGGCTTGATAGCGCTCACATGGTAGAAGCATCGTCTGTCGTGTTGCGGGATGAGCAGGGGCCCTTGACCTCTCTGGCTTCCTTTTTGGGCGACATCGACTATCGCCCGTTTTGGGTGTCCATTAAAACGAGCGGTCTTGCCCTGGTGATCGCGTTTGCGCTGGGCCTGTTCGCCGCGTGGAAGACCATGGGTACCTCGAGTCGCATCAAGGGCCTGCTCGATTCGGTCTTTACGATTCCTATGGTGCTGCCGCCTACGGTGTGCGGCTTTTTGCTGCTTATTCTGTTTGGCCGTTCGACCGGGGTGGGCCAGTGGCTCATCGCGCACGGCATCTCGATCGTCTTTACCTGGCCCGCGGCGGTCATTTCGGCCGTCGTTGTGTCGTTTCCGCTGGTCTACCGCACGGCACTCGGAGCCTTCGAGAGCCTCGACACGCAGATGCTCGATGCGGCGCGCACGCTTGGCTGGTCCGAGCGTCGCATCTTTACCAAGCTTATGATGCCCCTTGGTTGGCCCTCAATCGCAGCGGGCACGGTGCTCGCCTTTGCCCGCGCGATGGGCGAGTTTGGCTGCACGCTGTTCTTTGCGGGCAACTATGCCGGCATTACCCAGACCATTCCCATCGCCATCTACTTTGAGTGGATGGGGGGCAACACGTCGGTAGCCCTCTTTTGGGTCGTGGTCGTAATTGCGTTCAGCTTCCTGGTCATTCTGTTCATCAATATGTACACCGCTCATTCGCAAAAGTATCGCGAGCGGGGCCTTTCCCGTGCGGAGCGCAAACAGGCCAAAGATCTTGCCGGACAGGGCGATTCGCTCGACCCGGCGGGCGGCGATGCCTTGCGTATCGATCGCGAGGCGCTGGCCGAGCTCATGCGCGATGATGCCGCTTTGCAGGGAGGTCGATAGGCCATGTCGCTCGTTCTGGATATCAAAAAGCGCTATCCCGGGTTTATGCTCGACATGCAGCTTGAGGCCGGCGAGGATCGTGTGGCGCTGCTCGGTGCCTCGGGTTGCGGCAAGAGCTGTACGCTGCGCTGCATCGCCGGCGTGGAGACGCCCGACGAGGGCAAGATCGTCGTCAACGGCGTGACCTTTTTTGACTCGGCGGCGGGCATCAACCTGTCGCCCCAGGAGCGAAAATGCGCCCTGCTGTTCCAAAACTATCAGCTGTTTCCCAACATGACGGTGGCCGATAACGTATGCGCCGGTGTAAAGGATGCGGGCGACGCCGCCGCGCGCAAAAAGCTCGCCGAGCGCTATCTGGGCATTTTCGGTCTGTCCGATTTTGCCGACCGCTATCCCGCGCGACTCTCGGGCGGTCAGCAACAACGTGTGGCGCTTGCCCGCATGGTGGCGGCGCATCCGGGCATTTTTATGTTCGACGAGCCCATGAGCGCGCTCGATTCCTATCTTAAGAGCGCCCTCGAGCAGAACATGCTCGACCTGTTCGACGTCTGTAACCGTACCGTGCTCTACGTGAGCCACGACATCGACGAAGCGTGCCGCCTGTGCCAGCGTATCTGCGTGATGCACGACGGGCATGTTGAGGAGATCGGCTCCATTGAGGACGTGGTCCGCCGCCCGCAGACGCTGGCGGCGCTGCGCCTAACGGGCTGCAAGAACACAAGCCGGGCGCACAAGATCGGCGACGAAGAAGTTGAGGCCCTCGACTGGGGCATGACCTTTAATGTCGGTCGCGAGGTTCCCGATAATGTGGCGTACCTTGGCATTCGCGCAAGCTACTTCCATGTTGACAATCGCGCTGAGCGGGGCCGCAACAGCTATGACCTGCACGTGGCCCGAGTGAGCGATTCACGTTTTGAGCGCCTGGTGCTGCTGGATGTGCCGCGTGCCGATGCGCCCACGCGCCTGCAGTGGAAGGTCAACAAGGTGGGCGCGCCTGTCGACGAGCTGCCGCAAGCAGGCGAGACGCTGCGCATGCACTTCGATGCGAGTAAGATCCATTTGGTTTGTCGATAGCGCCGGGTAATGCCGTCGGGGGATATAAGCCTCGGCGGCTTTGTTTTTGCCGTTCGCCGAATGAGGAATGACAAGCTCTTATCAATCAAGATAATTATTTATTAAACCACGGCACACGATGCTGTCGTACGAATGTCAACGGTGTTCGCATAGTCGATGACCGTTGATATAGTTGACCTCAACTTGTAAAGGAGGGTGCGCACATGCCGCAGACGACATACATTCGCCGCGTCGCCGCGCGCGCCCTGTATATGGCTCGGAGCCGCATATGAGCAGGTATGTTCACGGCTCCGGGAGAGACGACGCACAACTAAATAATCAGCTGCAAAGCGGGTTCCCCAAAATTCCGGGTTTGAGCGCGGCTGGGTTTTCGCCACCCACCGTGCAGGAATACCGTAGCTATTCATTTTTGGTTCGAGAGGGGAACCGTCATGGCTGAAGAATTTGATTTCCATCCGATGTGGGAGAGCCTCGGCATGAATCTTGCCGACCACGACATGCTGCTGGGCGCCGTGGGCCAGATGTACGGCGATATGTTCCTGACGCAGAACAACCGCCCCAAGTCCACGTCCTACCTGGACTTTGTGGCCACCAACATCCACAGCGGCCGTATTAAGGAGATGCTCGACAAGAAGGAGGCCGGCGAGGCAACCAAGATCGTCGGCTCGTTCTGCGTGTACGTGCCCGAGGAGATCGTACTTGCCTGTGACGGCATTCCTGTGGGCCTGTGCTCGGGTGCCGACTGGGCGACCGACAAGGTCGAGGAGCATCTGCCGCGCAACACCTGCCCGCTCATCAAGAGCTTTGCCGGCTTTAAGCTGGGCGAGGTCTGCCCCTACATCGAGTCGAGTGACCTGGTGGTGGGCGAGAACACCTGCGATGGCAAGAAGAAAGCCTACGAGTTCTTTGCCACGCAAAAGAACATGTACGTCATGGATATTCCCAACGTACATGACGAGTCGACGCTCGTGACCTGGAAGGCCGAGGTCAAGAAACTCGCCGCCAAGATCGAGGAAGAGTGCGGCGTCACGATTACGCCTGAGCGCCTGAAGGCCGCCATCCGGGCCGTCAATGAGAAGCGTCGCGCCCTGCAGCGCCTCGCTGCCACGCGCGCTGCCGACCCTGCGCCCATCAGCGGTCTCGACAGCCTGCTGACCGTCCAGGCCGCCTTTATGGACGACACGCCGCGTCTGACCGGAGCCATTAACGATATGGCGGCTGAGTGCGAGCAGCGTGTCGAGGCCGGCGAGGGCGTGGCGCCCAAGGGTACCAAGCGCATCCTGTACACCGGCACGCCCATGGCCGTGCCCAACTGGAAGCTGTTCAACCTCATCGAGAAGGCCGGCGGCGTCGTGGTGGGCGAGGAGTCCTGCACGGGCTCGCGCTACTACAAGGACCTGGTCGACGAGTCCGGCGAGACGGTCGACGAGATGCTCGACGCCATCGCCGAGCGCTACTTTAAGATCAACTGCGCCGTCTTTACGCCCAACGACCAGCGTATGAAGGACATTGTCCAGATGGCCAAGGACCTGCATGCCGACGGCATCGTCGACGTGGCCCTGCAGTTCTGCACGCTCTACGAGATGGAGTCGTTTGCCGTGGAGAAGGCCGCCGAGGAGGCCGGCATTCCGTTTATGCACATCACGACCGACTACGCCGGCGAGGACGCAGGTCAGCTGCAAACCAGGATCGAGGCTTTCTTGGAAACCATTTAGAGCTATCCGTCTCGGCGGCTTCCCCAGGCACCCGGTCTTGCCGTTCAAACCGTCGCTTGCTACCAAAGTATGCGGCGCTCATCTTTCACGGTAACCACGGGCACCTGGGAAAGCCGTCTCCTTGGTTGGTTAAAAGGTTTGTTAAGGAGTTATATGTCGGAATATATTGAGCAGCCGTTGCCGTCCACGTTTGAGGAGTTCAACGAGCAGCGCAAGGCGGCGTTTATTCGCGTCAAGGATTACAAGCAGGCCGGTAATCGCCTGATCGGTTTTCTGTGCAGCTACACGCCGCTCGAGATTATCGATGCCGCGGGCGCCTCGAGCGTGGCTCTGTGCGGTACGTCCGATGAGGTGATTCCCGAGGCCGAGAAGGTGCTGCCGGCAAATCTCTGCCCGCTCATCAAGTCGACCTATGGCTTTGCCTACTCGCAAAAGTGCCCGTTTACGTACTTTAGCGACATGATCATCGGCGAGACCACCTGCGACGGCAAAAAGAAGATGTACGAGCTGCTCAACGAGCTCAAGCGCACGCACATTCTGCATCTTCCGCAGGGTCGCGACCGTGCCTACGAGCGCGAGGGCTGGTACGAGGAGTGCTGCCTGCTCAAGGAGGAGCTCGAGGGCTTCTACGGCATCACGATTACCGACGATGACCTGCGCGCTGCCGTCCGTCGTCGCAACCGCTTGCGTGCGGCCCAGCTCGAGATGTTTGCGCTGCAGGCCAACCAGCCGGCGGCCATGAGCGGCGTCGACCTGATGAGCACCATGTTTTCCGGTACGTTCAGCTTTGATATCGAGGCCTATACGCAGCAGCTGGAGCAAAAGGTCGCCAAGCTGCGCGAGGCCTATGATGCAGGCGAGCGCCCGGTCGCGGCGGATGCCAAGCGCATTCTGATCACCGGCTGCCCGGTGGGCGGCGTGATCAACAAGATCGGTCGCACCATCGAGTCCAACGGCGGCGTGGTCGTGTGCATGGACGACTGCTCGGGCGAGCGCACGGCGGCCATGATGATCGACCCGGAGGCTCCCGACATCCTTCGCGCTATCGCCGACCGCTACCTGGATATCAACTGCTCGGTCATGACGCCCAACGACGGTCGTATGGAAAACACGCTGGCCATGTGCGAGAAGTATCACGTCGATGGCGTAGTGGAGAGCGTGCTCCAGGCGTGCCACACCTTTAACGTGGAGAGTGCGCGCATGCAGGAGGCTGTCGAGGGTGCGGGTATTCCGTATATGAAGATCGAGACCGACTACAGCAACGGCGACATGGGCCAGATCGAGACCCGCATCGCCGCCTTCATCGAAACCCTCTAGCTTTCTCAGGCACCGGATCTTGCCCCTCAAACCGTCGCTTGCGTACCCAAAGTACGCTGCGCTCCTCTTTCGGGGCAATCTCCGGCACCTGAGAAACCTAGAGCTAAGGCGCCTGAACGCGCCGCTGTCTTTGATGTTTAGATTGGGAGAGAGCCATGATAGGGGTCGGGATCGATATCGGGTCTACGGCGGCTAAGGCTGCTGTGGTCGACGGGGAGGGTTCGGTGGCGTGGACGTGCGTGCAGCCAACCGGGTTCTCCTCGGTCGATGCTTCCGAGCGGCTGCGCGAGGCACTGGCAGCGGCGGGTTATGACGTGACGGGTGACGATGTTCGCGTGGTCGCGACTGGCTACGGCCGTGTCGCCGTGCCCTATGCGCACAAGGTCGTGACCGAGATCACCTGTCACGGTACCGGTGCCGTGCGCCTGTTTGGCGACCACGGCACCGTGATCGACGTGGGCGGCCAGGACACCAAGGTCATTCAGCTAAAAAGTGGCCGCGTGGCCAAGTTTGCCATGAACGACAAGTGCGCCGCCGGCACGGGGCGCTTTCTGGAGATTATGGCCGACCGCCTGGGCATTACCCAGCAGCAGATGGCCGACCTTGCGCGTTCCGGTGAGCCCACCAAGATATCCAGCATGTGCACGGTCTTTGCCGAAAGCGAGGTCATCAGCCTGATCGGTCGTGGCGAGCCGCGCGAGAACATTGCGCGTGGCGTGATCGAAAGCGTCGTGTCGCGCGTGGCGACTATGGCCGGCCAGGCGGCGGGCGTCCCGTACTATCTGACCGGCGGTCTGTGCGAGAACACCTACGTTGTGGAGCGGCTGGCCGCGCTGCTGGGGTCGCCGGTTACCACCTCGCCCCAGGCTCGCTTTGCCGGCGCCATCGGCGCGGCGATTCGCGCACGGGCGCTCAATTAATGCATCCGTCGCAGGCTCGCATTCATGCGTATACTGGGAGAAAATGATTGCCCGATGAGAGGAGGTATCGATGGCTGACGATCAGATTAGGCTCACGTCTATGACGGCCGCGAGCGGTTGAGCCGCTAAGTTGGCTCCCGGAGCCCTCGCCCAGGTCCTGGGCGATTTACCCAATGTGCATAACGACAACTTGCTCGTGGGGTTCGATACCTCCGACGATGCGAGCGTCTTTCGCGTAGGGGAGAACCTGGGGCTCGTGCAGTCCATCGACTTCTTCCCGCCGATGGTCGACGACCCGTTCCTGTTTGGCCAGATTGCCGCGGCCAACTCGCTGTCGGACATCTACGCCATGGGTGGACGACCGAGCCATGCCATGAACCTGCTCTGCATACCCAGTTGCCTGGGCGTTGAGGTTGCCGGCCAGATTCTGGCGGGCGGCGCCGACAAGTGCGTCGAGGCGGGTTGCTCCATCGCGGGCGGTCACACCATCAACGACGACGAGCCCAAGTACGGCTTGTCTGTGAGCGGCTTTGTCGCGCTCGACCGCATGCTCGCCAACAGCGGCGCGCACGTGGGCGATGTCCTGCTGCTGACCAAGGCGATCGGCTCGGGCATCATCACCACGGCCATTAAGGGCGAGCTTATCGAGCAGGACGAGGCCAGCCGGATGTTTGATTCTATGCGCACCCTCAACGAGGCCCCGATCCGTTTGGCCGAGGGGCTCGAACTTCACGGCTGCACCGACATTACGGGCTTTGGCCTGATCGGGCATGCGTGCGAGATGGCCGAGGGCTCTGGCGTGCAGATTGAGCTTGCGTCGGGGGCGGTGCCGCTCTTTGACCAGGTGCTCGACATGGCGCGTCTGGGCATTATCCCCGCGGGCTCCTACCGTAACCAGGACTTCTTTGGCCCGCGCGTGACGGCCGACGAAGACCTGGAGCCGGGCATGCTCGACGCGCTGTACGATCCGCAGACCTCGGGCGGTTTGCTCATCGCGGCGCCTGCCGCCGATGTGGATGAGCTTGCGCGCCGTCTGCATGCCGAAGGACGTATTGCCGCCGTCGTCGGTCGCGTGTGTGAGCCGGTGCCAGGCGGTCCTGCCGTCCACGTTGTCCGTTAACGACACGTTTATTGAGCTATGTACCGCTCTAAAACGATTTATTCGAAAGGAAAAACTATGTCTACCAAAATTGAAGTCAATGCCATGGGCGATGCCTGCCCGCTGCCCGTCGTCAAGACGCTTAAGGCGCTCAAACAGCTTGATGGCGAGGGTGCCGTGGTGACCTCGGTCGACAACGAGACCGCCGTCAAGAACATTTCCAAGATGGCGCAGGAGAAAGGCTGCACGGCCTCGGTCGAGAAGGTTTCTGACGCCGAGTGGCACGTGACCGTGGCGACCTCTGGCGCCGTGGCCGTTGCGGACCCCGAGCAGGACGGTGCCGCTTTCTGTGACGCCAGCGCCGGCAAGGGCAAACTCGTCATTTCCGTCTACACCGATTGCATGGGCCGTGGCGACGACGAGCTGGGCCACAAGCTCATGAAGGCCTTCATCTTTGCCGTGACGCAGCAGGAGGAGCTGCCCGCGACCATGTTGTTCTACAACGGCGGCGCCAAGCTCACCGTCGAGGGCTCGCCGGTGCTCGATGACCTGAAGGGCCTGGCCGAGCAGGGTGTCGAGATTCTCACCTGCGGTACCTGCCTCGACCACTATGGCATTAAAGACCAGCTTGCGGTGGGCGAGGTCACCAACATGTACGTGATCGTGGAGAAGATGGAGCAGGCCGTGCGCGTCGTGCGCCCGTAGCGTTTGGGCGGGATTGCCATGAGAGAAAAGCGCCCGGCGCTTGTCATCACGTTTCCTACCACGGCGGCCGCCATGGGGTGCGAGACCCTATGCGTCGAGCGCGGCCTTCCCGGGCGCACGATTCCCGTGCCCGGGGAGGTCGCTGCCGGCTGCGGCTTGGCGTGGAAGGCGCTGCCTTCGGATGAGGACCTGCTGCGCGGCGAGCTTGCCGCGGCGGGCGTCCCCACCGAGGGCTTTACGGTAATCGACATGTGGGAGGTCGTGCGATGATCTACCTGGATAACGCGGCGACGACCATGCATAAGCCGCAGACGGTGATCGATGCCGTGACGCAGGCGATGTGTTCGCTCGGTAATGCCGGGCGCGGGGCCACGTCGGGTGCCCTCGATGCCGCTCGTAGGATTCATGCTTGCCGTGCCAAGCTTGCGCGCTTGCTGGGCTGCCCGAGGGCGGACCATGTTTGTTTTACGCCCAACTCTACGGCGGCGCTCAACACGGCGATTAACGGCGTGGTGCGTCCCGGCGACCGCGTGGTCACAACGGTGCTTGAGCACAACTCCGTGCTGCGCCCGCTCAACCGCCTGACGGCAGAGCGGGGCGTGACCGTTGAGCGTGCGGGCTGCGACGCGAACGGCGTGCTCGACTACGACGAGCTCGAGCAGCTGGTCACGCCGGGCACGCGTGCCGTGGTGGTAACGCATGCCTCCAATGTGACCGGCAACTCCGTTGATGTTGCACGTGTGGCGGCTGTGGCTCATGCGGCCGGCGCGCTGGTTATCGTCGACGCCTCTCAGTCTGCCGGTACGGAGCATATCGATATGCAGGCCATGGGGCTCGACG
The DNA here is from genome assembly GCA_900542305.1 of uncultured Collinsella sp. Taxonomy (GTDB): domain Bacteria; phylum Actinomycetota; class Coriobacteriia; order Coriobacteriales; family Coriobacteriaceae; genus Collinsella. The sequence continues at coordinate 14,796 of UQMU01000041.1, forward strand.
TGGTGTGCTTTACCGGCCACAAGGGACTGATGGGCCCGCAGGGCACCGGCGGTCTGGCCGTGGCGGAGGGCGTCGACGTGGCGCCCTGGGCCATGGGCGGCACCGGTGTGCACAGCTTCGATGCACTGCAGCCGCTTGAGTGGCCCACGCGCCTTGAGGCGGGCACGCTCAACGGTCACGGCATCGCGGGCCTTTCCGCTGGTCTCGACTTTATCGAGGCCCAGGGTGGGGTCGAGGCGATTGCTGCCCACGAGCGTGCGCTCGCTGATCGCTTCCTTGCCGGTGTGCGCGAGATTCCGGGGATTAAGCTCTACGGTGCCTTTGACCAGCCGACGCGCTCTGCGATTGTGTCGCTCAACGTGGGCGATATCGACTCTGCCGAGATCTCGGATGCGCTCATGCAAGGGTGGGGGATCGCGACGCGCCCCGGCGCCCATTGCGCCCCGCTCATGCACCGTGCGCTGGGAACCGAGCGCCAGGGCGTCGTCCGCTTCTCATTTGGGTATTTCAACACGACCGAAGAAGTTGACACGGCTATCGATGCTCTGTGCGATTTAGCCTGCTAAAGCTGCTAGAGCGTATATACTTGCGGGACGGGTGTTTTTGCCCGTCCCGTTTTTGTTTCGACCCGAAAGGTGTGTCCATGGCCTCATCCGCGCCGCGCGGTCTGCGCTCCGACCATGTCGTCACCGTCGGCATCGCCCTATTCTCGATGCTCTTTGGCGCCGGCAACCTCATTATTCCGCCACTGCTGGCGCTGCAGGCAGGCTCTGCCACGCCGGTTGCCATGCTCGGCTTTCTCATAGCTGCCATCGGCCTGCCCGTCATGGGCTTTATCGCCGTGGCGCTTGCCGGAACGGCGCGCGAGCTTGCCGGCCGCGTGCATCCCAAGTTTGGCGAATTCTTCGTTGCGGCGGTCTATCTGGCCATCGGTCCGTGCCTGGCCATTCCTCGCACAAGCTCTACGGCCTTCGAAATGCTGGTGCCGCTGCTGCCCGAGGGCGTCTCGCTCGGCACGGCTCGCCTGGTGTTTGCCGTTGGCTTCTTTGTCGTCGCGTTTGCGCTCACGCTGCGTCCGGGCGTTATCACGCGCGTGCTCGGGCGCATTACGGGCCCCGCGCTCATTGCGCTCATCGTGCTGGTCGTGGGTGCTGCCGTGATCTCGCCGCTGGGACCGGCTGCCGCGCCGCAGACTCCCTACAATGCCGGTGCTACCGTGCAGGGCTTTTTGACCGGTTATCAGACCATGGATCTGCTTGCGTCGCTCGCCTTTGGCATTATCATCGCCGAGACCATTCACGAGCTGGGCGTTACCGACGACAAGCGCGTGGCCTTCGAGATTTCGCGTTCCGGTGTGATCGCCGGCGTGCTCATGGCCATCATCTACTGCGGCCTGGCGCTTGCCGGAATGCAACTCGGCACGGTTATGCCCGATGCCACCAACGGCGCCGCGATTCTTGCGCGTTCTGCCTCTATGCACTTTGGTCTTGCTGGCACGGTTGTCGTCTTTGCGATTTTCTTCCTCGCTTGCATGAACGTGTGCATCGGCCTTATCAGCTGCTGCTCACGCTACTTCTGCGAGACGTATGTGGTCGAAGGGGGAGTGGAGGCTTCCGAGGAGGCCATGCGCCGACCCTTCGCGATGCTTGCCTTTGTGTTCGCAGCGTTTTCGTGCGTGCTCTCCAACGTGGGTCTCGACGTGATCCTCATGTTCTCGGTGCCTATGCTCAATGCCCTGTATCCCGTTGCCATCGTGCTGGTACTTATGGGCCTGGTGCACGGCTTTTGCGACGCGCATTCGCAGGTATGGGTCTGGGTCGGCGGCGTTGTCGCGGTGCAGAGCGTGATCACCTCGGTTCGCGACGCGTTCTTTGCGGGCGCGTGGCTACCGTTTGATGCGCTGCCACTGGCAGATATCGGTGCCGCGTGGGCGCCGGTTGCCGTGGTTGCCTTTGTGATCGGTCTGCTCCATAGTCGTTTTGTCGCACATTCGAGGAGCTAGGGTTTCTGCGCTTGCACAGGCGGGGAGTCTCCCCTATAATTTCCTTCGCTTTGGGACACGCAAGGTTTAGACCTTAGCTGCTCAACACCTTCGGGACGTGGCGCAGTTTGGTAGCGCGCCTGCTTTGGGAGCAGGATGTCGCAGGTTCAAATCCT
>UQMU01000042.1 GCA_900542305.1 uncultured Collinsella sp.
TGCAGCAGCCGCAGCCGCGGCGGCCTTCTCGGCAGCGGCCTTGCGCGCCTTGGCCTCGGCGGCGGCACGCACCTTCATGGCTTTCTCGCGCGCGGCCTTCACCTCGGGCGTGATAACGCTCATGGGTTCGGCAGTCGAGACCTGGTAGAAAAAGCCCTTAAAGTCAATCTGCATATCGGTGATGGCAAGACCAAACAGGTCGTGCGTTTCGTTTTCAAACGGGAATACCGCCGGATAGTACGAGCTGATGGACGGAATCTCCTGGTACTGGTCGATGCCCTCAACCACCAGGTTCTCGATCGCATAGCTGCCGTCCTGCGCAATATGCTCCTGAGCAGCACGAACGTCGATAAACGTATAGACCAAGCGATACGATCCGTCGTCCACACAGCGCTCGGCATGCATCTGCACAAAGCGCGCGCCGACGCCCTTGAGCGCCTGGACATGTGACAGGAGCTCATCGATCCCGACGGTAGTATAGATAGCCTTTTGCATTACTCGCCCTCCTTTGCAGCGGCGGGCGCGTCGCCGGCCGCGGACGTCCCAGCAGGCGCATCGTCAGCCCCGGCCCCCGCAGCCACAAACCCGCCCTCGCCCAGCTCAACGCCACCATCCCAGGTAGCGGCGCCGCCCACGGTAAGCGGATCGCCGCCAGCACGCATCACGGCCTCCTTCTGATCCAGGATGCCGCACGCCTCCACGATGGCATCGATCACCGTCTCGGGGCGAACGGCGCACCCGGGCGCGTACACGTCCACGGGAATCGCGCGGTCCACGCCGCCGATCACGTTGTAGGCATCGCGGAACACGCCGCCCGAACACGCGCAGATGCCGCACGCCACCACGCACTTGGGCTCGAGCATCTGGTTGTAGATCTGGCGCACGACGGGCAGGTTCTGGGCATTGACCGACCCCGTCACCAAAAAGATATCCGCATGCTTGGGGTTGCCGGTGTTGACCACGCCAAAGCGCTCCGCATCGAACAGCGGCGTGAGCGAGGCCAGCACCTCGATATCGCATCCGTTGCAGCTCGAACCGTCGTAATGAATAACCCACGGCGAGCGCGACATTTTATGATCCATGGATGCCGCCTCCTAAATAAACACGTCAACGAGGATGGGCATAAGGTTGAGCAGGCCAAACACCAGCGCCACGCCCCATCCGAGCCTAAAGCAGCTGCGCCAGGTGCTGCGTGCGAAGGTGTTGTCGATCAGGACCTCGACAAAATACGTCGCGGCCATCACGACCAGGGCTACGACCCAGCTCACCGGGTTGTCCCAAACAAAGAACATGCCCACCCACATCAAAAACAGCACGGTCTCACACCAGTGCATGAGGGTCATCTTGGCCAGCGTGCCGCCGCTCATCTCGGTGGCGACGCCCTGGACGATCTCCTGATGCGCGTGATGCGAGTACGAAAGATCGAACGGCGACTTGCGCAGCTTGATGGTAAGCACCGCAAGCAGCGCGAGGAAAATGGGCGCGCTGTACACGATGATGGGGGCCGACTGCCCCGTCACGGCGATGGAATCAAAGCTATCGGTGGCAAGATACAGGCCCACGCTCATCAGCAAAACGGCGGGCTCGTAACTCATGACCTGCAGCAGCTCACGGTCGGCGCCGACCTGGGCAAACGGGCTTTGCGTCGAGGCGGACGCCAACACCACAAAGATCGCAGCGAGGGTCACCATAAAAGCGCACAACAGCGTGTTGGAACCCGACACAAAGATGCCGCCGCCCACCACGGTAAAGATGAGCGCGCACGCCATGTAGGTATCGTCCATGGTGTTTACGCTGGCGGGGGCCTTGCGCAGCAGCTTGGCCACATCGTAGAAAGGCTGGAGCAGGCGCGGGCCCACGCGGCCCTGCATGCGGGCCGAAAGTTTGCGGTCAACGCCGTCGATCAGGCCGCCCACAAGCGGCGCCAGTAAGGCAAATGCCACGGTGCCAATAAAAATGCCCACGACGCCCGAACCTTCAAAATACTTGCCGCGCAGCACCGAGGGCGCACTCATGGCAAGTCGCTCGGGCCCAATCCACGCGCAACACAGCAGCGCAAACAAGATAATGCTGCAGCACACGACGCTACCCGCGGGGCCAATACGCTTCTCGCCAAGGGCGTCCTCCGAGTACCAATTGCGCTTTTCGGCCTTCACCTCGTGTCCCATCGAGCCGCGGAAATGGCGATATTTGTCGGTCCCCACGCCCGAAAGGTACACGTTGACGTGCGGTTTGTTGCTCACGCGGAATGAAGTCAGCAGCACCACGGCGATAAACGCCACGATAACCACCATCAGGTACATGGCGTCCTTGCCAATAACGTACGGCACGCGGCCAAACACCATGGCCAAGTAAGGCGACACCAGACCGCTCGAGATAACCGGGAACGCCACGCAGCACAGAATCAGCAGCGCGGCGATGGTGTTGAGGGCCATCCATTCGGTCTTATGGACATTGACCTCAACGTTTTGAGCCGTGGGGTCGACACCCGAAAGCTTGGCAAGCCACTTGCCCCAGAAGAAGAACGTCGCGGCCGAGCCAAAGGCCAGCACCATGATCATGAGCACGTTGCCAGTCTGCGCGAACGCCACCAGGGCGCCCCACTTGGACACGAGCATGCCAAACGGCGCCACAAACATGCCCATGATGCCCAGCATCATCAGACGCGTCAGGTGCGGCATGCGGCTGAACATACCGTCCATGTCCTCGATATCGCGGCTGCCGATATGATGCTCGGCCGTGCCCACGCACAGGAACAGCAGCGACTTTGCCACCGTGTGGAACAGGATCAGAAAGATGGCCGCCCATACGGCCTCGGGCGCGCCGACACCCAGGCAGGCACTGATGAGGCCCAAGTTGGAAATGGTGGAGTACGCGAGCACGCGTTTGGCGTTGCTCTGCGAGATGGCCATGAGGGCAGCAAGCAAAAACGTGATGGCGCCCACACTCGTGACCATAAAGCCGGTTACGGGATAGATAGCATAGAGCGGGCTCAGCTTGACCATTAGGAACACGCCGGCTTTAACCATGGTTGACGAGTGCAGCAGGGCGCTCGTGGGAGTGGGGGCAACCATAGCACCCAACAGCCACGTGTGGAACGGCATCTGTGCGGCCTTGGTGAGTGCGGCGAGCGACAACAGGATGACCGGCATCACCAGCAGTGCGGATTGCGCGGTACCGGCGCCGGAAAGCTCGATCATGCCCGAGATGGTCAGCGGCATGCCGTTAACGTGCAAGAACATAAGGCCCGCCAAAAACGCGATACCGCCCAGCATGTTAAGGATGATCTGGGTGAAAGCGTTCTTGATGGCCTCGGGCGTGCGCGTGTAGCCAATCATAAGGAACGAGCACACGGTGGTGATTTCCCAGCCGCAGAACAGCCACTCAAGGTTGTCGCTCGTCACGATGACGAACATGGCCGAGAGGAACAGGAACATAAGCGCCAGGAACTGCGGGCGACGGTCGGGCGCGGTCTGCCCGCGCAGTGCGGCCTCGTGCTCGTCGTGGGCCTGGAAGTCCTTCATATAACCCAAGGCATACACGCAGATGAGGCTGCCAACAATGCCGACGGCGAGGACCATGATCACGCTCATGTAGTCCAGGTAGAGCGGCGTCGCCGTGACGGCTTCGACCGCGGGCAGCGTCATGGCTGCAAAGGCGAACGAGCCCACCAGCTGGACTATGCCGAGCACCGTGGCGAGCGCGTTCCTATATTTGTACGCGTTGTACAGGATTACGGCGCACAGGATGACGTCGATGACGGAGCTGATGATCGAGAGCACATGCGAGGTGCCGGAGGCAACCTCAAAGCTCTGCGGACCCATGCCAAAAAACATGACGGCGACTACAACTGTCACCGCCATAATAATGCCGGAGCCTATGAGCCCCACCGCATCGCGGGCGCGGTCACCGCGCGCGAGCAGCATGCCCAGCGCCGGTACCAGCGGAAACAGGGTAAGGAAATACAGTAGCGTCATACCATCACTCCCCCGTGCAAAAACGCTGCAATTGTTTAACGTTATAGCTCAATTGAGGAGTAGCGGCGGCAGGTTTTCGGTCAACTGGGGAGTTTTAGGCGTACGGGGTAAGGGCACGTCCGCTTTGGAGCAGAGAGGCGGCAAGAAAAATGCGCCCCTGTGGGCGCACCATCCCGTTTGCTATTCCGCCTTTTTAACGCGCGGCTTGCGACCTCGCGGCTTATCGACCAGTGCGGACTCACCGCTCTCGCGATACTGGCGGCACCAGGCCTTAACCGAAGACTCGCTTGGAATCTTGTGTTTGATCATGGCCTCGCGAACCGTTAAGCCGTTTTCCAAGCGGTCCTTGACCACGGCGAGCTTAACTTCGTACGAATAGGTGTGATGATGCGAACCGGCGTTGAGAACGGCGTCGGCACCGCCCACGGCATACGCGCGGGCCCACTGACGAGCCGTGGCCTGGGGAATGCCAAGCTCCGCGGCGAGGGCGCGATGACCGACCCCCTCTTGGAGGGCCTCGACGGCGCGCTGCCTAACCTCGGGCGCATGCGTGCGAGTCCTAGTTGCTTCCGACATACCTGCCACTTCTTAGCCTTAACCGTTAATCTGCTTTCTTACGTGCAAGTTAGATAGTAGCATTTTACCGTTTGCTCAAAGCAGTTAATTAAAATAGACGCGGCGTTATCTGGGCATTTGGCACCAAATTACGACATTTCTTTATCGATTATTTACGCTGGTAGCTGACTCGCAGCTAATCGTCATTCGCTTGTCAACAAAATTGGCATCTCTTTATGTCCTTTGGTATAGAGGATATAGTTATTAACCCCTCCCCCAATATTTTTGAGTGATCTGCAAGGCAGTAGACGTCCTCACTCCTCATGATTACCGCGCATTGCCATTCATCGGAGCAAAACAAAAAGGGCGGGACCTGCTGCGCTTGCAGGCCCCGCACCGGTTGACACCCGACGGGACACAGCCGGGCGAGACGGATCCGTGCTACCGCCCCGCCTGGCCGCGATGTTCAACTACAGCTCGTTGGCCGCGTGATACGCCGTGCGAATGGCGCTCGCAATGTCGGCGGTGCGCTCACCCGAGCAGTCGCCCACGCAGGTCACGGGCACCGTCACGCCATCCAGGTCAAACGCGTTGGCCTTGGAGCCCACGGCCATCACCACGTAATCGCAGGCGATCTTCACCGGCTCCTCGGCGCCGTCCTCGGTGGTGCGAACAGCCTCCACGCCCTCGTCGGTAATGGCGGTCAGGCGGGTCTTAACATGCTGCTCCACGTTGTGCTCTGCAAAGTCGCTCATAATCAGCGGCAGAATGGTCTCGGACTCGCCCGCGGCAATCTTGTCGAGCATCTCCACGATCGCCACCTCGCAGCCGTGCTGCAGCAGGTACTCGGCAGTCTCGGTGCCCACCAGGCCGCCGCCAATGACGGCGACGCGGCCGCTGAGCTCCACCTTGCCGGCCAGCACGTCCCAGCTCGAGACGACCTTCTCCGAGTCGGCGCCCGGAACGGGGATGACCACGTCGTGCGCGCCCACGGCCACAATCGCGGCGTCGGCGGCGTTGAGGTCCTCAGCGGTAGCGGCATGACTGAGCTCCACCTTCACGCCCAGGCCAGGCAGAATCTTCTCGTAGTACTCGACCGAGCGCATAATCTCGTCCTTGCGCGGAGGCGCAGCCGCCAGCACAATCTGGCCGCCCAGATGATCGCTCGCCTCGTAGACGGTCACGTCGTAGCCGCGCTTGGCCGCCACGCGCGCGGCCTCCAGGCCGGCGATGCCGCCGCCCACCACGGCGATCTTCTTGTCGCCCTCGCCCGGCTTGATGGCGATGGTCGCCTCGTCGCCGTTCTCGGCATTGAGCACGCACGAAATGTACTTGCGGTTTTGAATCGCATCGACGCAACCCTTGTTGCAGTTGAGGCACTCGCGGATGGGCTCACCCGTGGCGGCCTTCAGCGCAATGTCGGGGTCGCACATGAGCGAGCGGCCATAGGCGATGATGTCGGCGGCGCCGTCTTCCAGAATCTTCTCGCCGGCCTCGACCGAAACCACGCGGCCCACGGTTGCCACCGGCACGGAGACCAGGGCCTTGACGCGCTCGGCCACGGGCAGCGTCCAGTTGTAGGGCATGGCGCCCATGGGCGGAATGGTGTCGCCCATGTTGCCGGTGTGGTTGGCCTGTGCGACCTGGATCATATCGATGCCCGCGCCCTCGAGCAGCTTGGCGAACTCGCAGGCCTCGTCGGGCTGCAGGCCACCCTTGCCGCGCGGCGTGCCGTCGGGGTTCTCCATGATCACGGGGAGCTTGTACTCCACCATCAGCTGCGGCGCGGCCTCCTTAATGGCGGCGACGACCTCCAGCGCGTAGCGAACGCGGTTCTCGAACGAACCACCGTACTCGTCGGTGCGCTGGTTGAGGATGGCCGAGCACAGCGAACCCACCAGGCGGTCGCCGTGGACCTCGATGGCGTCGATGCCGGCCTGCTGCGCGCGGGCGGCCGAGGCAGCGATGGCCTCCTTGATCTGGGTGAGCTGCTCCACACTGGCCTCGTTCACAAAGTGCTGCATGTCGTGGTGCAGCTTGGCGTAGGCCTGGTTGCGGATCTCGTTGGACTCGGCCATCTTGGCGGCAAAGGTCTCCTCGTCGCCGGCGGCCTTGGCCTCCTGCGCGGCCTTGGCAGCGGCCATGGAGCCCATGACCATGCGGCCGACACCGGGCACGTCGTACTCGGGGTGGAACAGCTGCAGCGCGACCTTGGCACCGTGCTTGTGGACGGCGTCGGCCAGCGCCTTAAACGTGGGGATCTGGGCGTCGGTCGCCAGCTTGGGTGTGGGGCTTGCGGTCATAACGGGAGCGACGTCGCCGATGACGATGTAGCTCACGCCGCCACGGGCCAGGCGCTCGTAAAAAGCCAGGCTGCGCTCGCCGATGGAACCGTCGCGCTCCTCGTAGCCGGTGGTAAGCGGCGGGAACATAATGCGGTTCTTGAGCTCAAGGGGGCCAACCGTAATGGGCTGGAGCAGCTTGGATGCAGGTGCGGTCATGGACATTCCTCTCTTGTAGGCGCGGCGGCGATGGTGCCGCGTAGTTGTCTAAAGGATATGGCATGGGAGCACGGCGGCACAACTGAAATCGGCGGACAGCAGGCAGCGGCAGGTGGATGGGACGGGGCGGCCCGTCGGTTTGTCTCGATCTGTAACAGTTACGCGGCGAAACCGGGGCTTACTGTTACAGATCGAGACATTCCTCTCGACCCATCCTCGACAATCTAGATCTGTAACATCTAGGCCCACTTTTGGCCCCTACCCGTTACAGATCGAGACAAACGGGACCCGCCTGCTAGAAAATCTCAATCTATAACAACAACTCGGCAAAATCCGTCCCTCGTGTTACAGATTTAGACAAACACGACCCAACCCACCGGTATATCTCGGTCTGTAACACCTAGCCGCCCAAATCGGGTCTAGATGTTACAGATCGAGATTTTGTTTGAAAGACCGAGAATTGGACCGAAAACACGGTCCCAAAATAACAAAAAAGCTCGCCGGCTAGGCCGACGAGCTGCAAGTTCTTGGTCGCGGGGGCAGGATTTGAACCTACGACCTCCGGGTTATGAGCCCTTTCCCGATGAGTAAAGCATATTATTCCGATTATAACGCTTGTGTTTCTTTTGTGGCTCTGACCTGCGGCTTTTAGTCAATCTCGATAAATCTCGCACAACCACGCGAAACCGCGTAGCCCTGCCGATTCCCCCCGATTTCCCCCATTTCCGTTCGCCCCGTCTAACAAATCCCCCCCCCCTGATACAATTCGCGCTAGAAGGGGGCTCCGAGCAGCCCCCTCGACACCGGGCCGCGCGGCCCCTCTTCCACACCACGGGCCGCGCGGGATACGTGAGGGAAAAGGGAGGCCATGCCGAAGGTCACGGGCTGCGGCGAGATCGAGGAGATCGAGCGGGGCAAGGTCCACAGGATCAGGCACCATCTGGGTAAGGACCCCGCCACGAGGAAGTACATCCGCTCCCCGAAGAGGACGGTGCACGGCACCAAGTCGGACGTGAGGCGGGCGCTCGAGGAGTACCGCCGCGAGCTGGAGAGTGGGTTCGCCAACCCCGACAAGGTGACGGCGCCCGAGCTCGGGTGGAGGTGGCACGAGCAGCGCAAGCTCCTCAAGAACCTCTCGCCGCTCACGCACAAGACCGACGAGTGCGAGCTCAAGAAGGCGGAGCGGTGGTTCGCGGGAGTGCTCGTGAGCGACCTGTCGCTGCTCAACATGGTCTACGCGGACCCGCGCGAGGAGCACGGCATGTCGCAGCGCGGCGTCCACAAGCTCAACGCCGTCATGTTCAGGTGATGGACCTCGCCGTGAAGGAGCACCTGACCGAGCACAACCCCTGCCGCGACGTCGAGGTCTCGCGCCCGCGCTCGGCTGAGAGGACCCCGCTCACGCTCGAGGAGGCGATCTCGCTCTGTCAGGCGCTCCACGGCGACGAGCTCGACGACAGGCGCGTCGCCATCTGGCTCGCGCTCGCGACCAGCGTGAGGCGTGGCGAGGCGCTCGGCCTCACGTGGCGCTACGTGGACTTCGACAACATGCGGGTGTTCATCAAGTACCAGTACACCGAGAACAAGGCGCTGCGCGAGACCAAGAACCGCCGGTCGCGCTGGATCGCGATCGACGACGGGACGGCGCGGTACCTGCGCACCTGGAAGGCCGTGCAGGTGAGGCGGATGCAGGTTCAGGGCCTCTCCCAGACCCCGAACACCCCGATGTGCTCGGACGGCGACTTCGGCTTCCACGACCCCGACAACTTCTCGACGTGGCAGAGGGGCTACTTGATCGAGCACGGCCTCGGCAGGATGAAGGAGGCCGAGGAGGGCGGCCGCAAGCGGAGGCGCTACGTCGGCTACGACTTCCACGAGCTGAGGCACACGCAGGCCACCTTCCTGATCGGCAACGGCATCGACCCGAGGAGCGCGCAGGGGAGACTCGGCCACGAAGTGTCGAGCATGACGATGGACGTGTACGCGCACATGATGGGAGGGAACGACCGCGAAGCCGCCGATCTCATGGGGAGGCTGCTGCGAACCGGAGGCGGCGGGCAGGAGGCCCCGGGCGAGGAAGCGCGCGCCAATCAGGCGGCCGGGGAGCCGGTGAGGCTCACCGTCGTCGGGCCGAACCCGGACCTCTGCCCCTGTCCCGGCGCGAAGCTCGTCGAGCGCGAGGTCGTGCGCGACGGCCGCGCCGCCTGGGTCGAGGAGTGGCGGATCACGGCGTCCTCGGCCGCCGATCTCCTGGAGATCCAGCGCGGGGCGGGCGCGCCCATCACCATCGACGGGAGCCGGATCACCGTCATGGCGAGGAAGGCTTGGGGCCGACGTCGCCACGACGAAGCACACTCCCTCCCTAACGTCAGAGGTCATCGCCGCTGGACCGGCAGGCGACAAAGCTCAGGATGATAAAATGCTTTCGACGCAGGAGCGTCCCCATCTTTGAATCGAGGAACCATGAGCGATTTTGATGCCGAGAACGAATCGGTCGAAACGAGCGCGCCGATAGCCCTGGTCGATTCCGCAAACATAGAGACCCTAATCCATACCGTCCGTGGGCAGCAAATCATGCTCGACACCGATCTCGCTCGGTTATACGAGGTAGAGACAAAGAATCTCAACCGCGCCGCCGCACGCAACGCCGACAGATTCCCCGAGGACTTCCGTTTTCAACTGACCAAGGAGGAGGACGAGTCTTTGAGGTGCCAAATTGGAACCTCAAAGACCATGGAGGGCCGCGGCGGGCGGCGTTACCTCCCCTATGCCTATACCGAGCAGGGCATAGCCATGCTGTCCGGCGTGCTACGCAGCGAAGTGGCGGTGCAGACCAGTATCAGTATCATGAGGGCGTTTGTCGCCATGCGCCACTTCCTCGCCGAAAATGCCACCCTGTTTGAGCGGCTGCGCGGTGTCGAGTTGAGTCAGGCGGCGTTTCAGCAATCGACCGACGAGCGTTTCAACCAGGTGTTCCGCCTGCTCGAAGGCGAGGTAGAGAAACCCCAGCGGATCTTCTTCGCCGGGCAGATGTTCGACGCCTTCAGCCTGCTGACAGATCTCGTGGGCCGCGCCGAGCGCGAAATCTCCCTCGTGGATGGCTACGTAGATGTCCACACCCTGAACGTCCTCGCAAAGAAGCGCAAGGGCGTCGCGGTGACCGTCTACACGTCCGGCAACCGGCTCACGCAAGGCGACGTCGACGTGTTCAACGCACAGTACCCGCAGCTCACCGTCCGCCGCACTAGAACGTTCCACGACCGCTTCCTTATCCTCGACAGTGCGACCGCATATCACATCGGTGCATCCCTCAAGGACGCGGGAAAGAAATGCTTCGGCATAGACCTCATCCAAGACGAGGAGCTGACGAAGATGCTCATCGAGAAACTAAAGCTCCTCGATGAGCATCAAACGGCTTGAGCGTTATCCGACCTCTAGCCACAAGCCCTAAAGTTTGAGCATGATCGCTGAAAGCCTCGTTAGTCAACATGTCAAAGCAGGCCCTGGTCCGCAAGCCTTCGATAATGCTTGCCGAGGAGCGTCAACCGGCAGGACTTGCTCTCCATCGCCGCGTTCCACATATGGTCGGCGCCAACTGGAACCAGAAGACCATGCCGGTTGTATTTCTGGAGCAGAGAGAACACCAGGTTGTTCCTGGGCTCTGCTGGAGGCATAGCGTCTGTTCTTCCCTCGTCCCTTGGCTCATACGACGGATCCAGCCTGTATTCATAGTCCTCTGTTGGGAAGAGCTTTTTCAGCTTCCGCAAATCATCGAGTGAGATTGCGGGATCGACTTCGCGCAGCGACACGAAGCTGTCCGTGTTCGTTTTGAAAACGGGTCTTTGGTCCCACATGCCAAGCGATTGATCGATGTGCGCATAGACGCTGCCCGGCGTGATGCTGCCCGTCAGGTTCGCCGCAGCACCCTCTAGGGCGTTTATGAGGAGACTTGTAAAAACGCCATGCCCCTTACGCTCAAGCGAGGGCTGATCGCTTCGCGAGGCGGTGAGTATGGTGACGCCCTCCGAGATTGCGGCATGGTTCTCCATGCCCGGGACCGACCCTGCCGCCCCCGAATAGCAGCTGTCAAGGATAACGATTCTGTGGCGCGCGCTCGAGCCGTTCGCCAGATCAACGAGTTCCCTCAGAGAGAGCCCCTCGTCTCCCCGAGTGGAATCAGACCCATTGATAAACCCGCCGGTTGACTCGATATACCCGTGTCCAGAAAAGTAGAAGAGCGCTATTTCGGCTTTTGACTGAAACAGCCTGCGCGCCTCATCTTTGATTGCAGCGCGATTCACGACATGGTCTGGGCCGGTTGCATACAGCTCCTTGCAGTCAAAGTTTCTGCTCCGAGAGGAATCCCCGTTGCGCTTGAGGAGGCGCGCGACCTCCTCGGCATCGTTCACGCAACCCGAAAGATTTGGTATGCGCTTGTCAGAATAGTAGTTAACTCCAACTACTAGGGCCATTCTGTCCATCGCCCAGCTCCTACAGACTGTCGATGAAATCTTCGATATGGCTCCAGGTCCATGAAACCGTGCGTACACCGGGAAGATCAGTTCGGTCATCGCTATACGCCCAGATTCCCAGCACCTTCTTCCCCTCCTCGCGCGCGCAGCCGATTTCCCACTTTTCCCCACTTGAGCTCAACGAGTTCTTGCTTACGAGCGCAATCACGCCGTCGGAGCGCTTGATGCGAGTGCGGACCTTCTCCTTCCAGGCGGTTGCGTACGGCTCCTTGACCGACATATCGATATACTCGAAGGGCGACTTCGTGTTGAGCGACTGACCCTTCAGAAAATCGCGTTGACGTTCGTCCTCGATTGCAAACGCAACGAATACCGTCTTCTTTTCCATAAATCTCACCTTTCGCATATAAAAACAGCTCCTTATCAGTATAAACCTGACCGGTTGTGATTCTCCACCGGAGCGATCCACCTCATTACCGCGCCCATCTGCACGTCGCAAGGATCCCACCTCCAGCGGGCTCCGATAAAAGTGGGGAGTGGAAAATACTACGACATCCCATGTCGCAGTAAATGTCGTAGCAACGTCGTAGTAAACCAGCCACGCCGTCCTAAGACCCAACTTCGTGGCAGCCCATGCCCGAGATACGGCGGTGGCCTTCGGGTGGCGTCTTGATTCGAGACACCGTTGCCGCAGGCTTAGTCAAGCCCGTCGACCCCAACACGGCGCCGCGCCATATGCGCTACGTCCCATACTGGGCCTAAGGGGCAGCCTAACTTTCCGTAACTTTCCAAAAGAGGAGAATTGCCCCTCTTTTTTTGATGGGCGGGGTTTCGAGCTGCGGATACGCATCTCTTCAAGTCGCCTCTAACTTTCCTTAACTTCCCATCCGTCCCATTCCCACGTGTTGCGCCTCAGCTGCGCGGCGTCAAGGGCGCTCGCGGAACCCCGCGCAAATCTGCGCTCCGCTCCGATTGGTGGGGGTTGCCGCGAACAACCCCTGACCCCCTTCGCCTCGGCGCGGCGCTTCAGGGAGCAAAGCGCAAGGCGCCGCAGGGCAAGCGCCTTCCGCTTTGCCCGCAGGCAGAGATTCTACGGGCCGGAAGGCCGGAAGGGAGCGGGACATGAAGGCGAGCGAGGTCATCGTGGAGCCGGAGGGGCGCAGGGACCGCAGCGCATGGGACAGGGGCTCCCGGCTCGAGCGCCTCCGGCCCGCCCTCGCGGTACAGCCTGCACCAGCGGTCGAGCGATGTAGCGGCGGCGATGCCGAAGCGGGCCATCGCCTCCGACCGCGGCATCCCCTCGTCCACGACGGCCCTCGCGACGGCGAGCTTGGTCTCCATGTCGTAGGTCCTGCGGCTCTCGCCCATCCCGATCAGCCCCTTCCTCCCGGTTGCCCGGTACGCGTAGAGCCATTTTCTCACCGCCGGGGCGGGAACGTCGAGCTTCTTGGCCGCGAGTTCGAAGCCGAGGCCAGCCTCGAACAGGTCGGCGGCGCGTGCCCTCATCTCGCGACCGTATCTTGCCTTCTTCCTGCGGGACATTTCCGATGCCTCCCTTTTCTCGAACCTTAATTTCAAAGTCCAAGAAATGGGATGCAGTTCACCGTCGGGGCGTTCCTCGAGTACTGCGAGCTGCGGGGGTTCCGCTCCCCGGACAACGACCCCCACGGCTGGGCGCGCGTCTGCCAGGCGGTGGCGAACTTCATGGGTGCCGACGGCCTCAGCGTGGGCATCTCGCGCTACGAGGGCGACGCGCGCATGGACCCGGGCGACAACGGGATCTACGTCATCGAGGGGTGGCGCATCGCCGAGCGCCTGCGGGCGGAGTACGACCCCGGCTGGGAGCCCACCGGGATACGGGATGTCCGCCCCGAGGATGAGCAGCGGGCCCACGACCGCGCCGAGATGCTGCGCGCCATCGACGCCTCGCGGCCCGAGGGCCAGAGGCTCGGGGCCCACCTCGATGCCGAGTGTTTTCCGTAACATCTAAATCGACAAAAACGGCAGCATAAAGTCGAAACTTCCCGCAAGGGGCATGCTGACCAGATCGCAGGGCCATCTTGGTGGTGCTTCGTATCTACCAAAGGAGGCCCGGAGAGGAAATGATCGGCATGACCGACAAGAATTCTATACGCCTGCTGTGGCGGCAGGGGGACAGCGTCGCCGAGGTCGAGCGCAAGACCGGCGTGAGCCGGGACACCGTCTACAAGTACCGCAACATGGACGACTTCAGCCCCGAGCCGCCCGCGAGGCGGGCGCAGGGCTCAAAGCTCGACCCGTACAGGCCCCTGATCGAGTCCTAGCTCAACGACAACATGCGCAGCGGGCGCAAGCAGCTACGGCACGCGGGGCGCGTATGACGCCGGGCCTTGACGGCCTTCCGGTTTATCTGACCACGCTACCAGTGGAAACGAACTCGGCACGCCGAGTTGCGCCGCAAAATCCCGGGCGCACGTAGTGCGCCCTTATCCGGCTCCTCCTCCTTTCCTCCAGGATGCCCGGACGGCAAGATTCGGAACGTCCCCTCAATATCCAAACTTCACGCAAGCCTAATGCGAATAGAGACAGACCTGGCAAATCAAGACACGGCTAGCCGCTCGCACCCAAAGCCATTTGCCTAAAAATGAATACCGTTGACCGAAATGGAAATACGGTAACAACGAAAAAGACTAGTCAAGCTCGTTTTAAGCACCGTTTGTTCCAGCCCGCCCCAATTGCAGACATCCCAACTATCATGAATCCAGTAAACAGAGGCGGACATCAACATCCAACGCCGGCAAGCATGCGGGTGCCTCCTCTGCCTAAGGGGCAAACCCCCGAGATTAGTTAGGAGAGGGGAAGAGATGGATAAAGTCAAAACGGCCTTCCAGAACTTTGGCCGCGTTATCGTCGACCCTATTTTGTACCTTTCGGTAACGGGCATCATTTTGGCCATCGCCACGGTATGCTCGCTCGGCAGCGGAGTTGTCGCGGATCTGGGCACGCTGCTCTCCGCGGCAACCAACTCCGCGGTGATCGGCAACCTGCCGGTGATTTTCGCAGTCGGCCTAACGGCAGGCTTCGCAAAGAAGCAAAAATCCAACGCGGCAGTGTTTGGACTTATTAGTTACCTCATGTTCCTGTATGTCAACAACGCCTACCTGACGCTCACCGATCAGCTGGCAAAAGCCGGCGCGATGGGTCTGTATGGCACTGGCCAGGCAACGGTACTGGGTCTTCAAGTTACCGATGTCAACGTCTTCGGCGGCGTACTCATCGGATGTTTCTGCGGTTGGCTCTATAACAAACTGATCGATGTAAAGGTATCGGACTATATCCGGATTTACGGCGGACCCCGCCTGGCACTTCTGGCGATGATCCCGCTGAGCATTGTCTTTGGCATCGGAGCGACTGTCGTGTGGCCCCCTATCGCCAACGCCATCAGCAACGCGTCTTCATTCATCGCAGCCTCGGGCGGTCTGGGCGTTTTCATTTACGGCTTCCTGAACCGCGTCCTCGTACCTCTCGGCATGCACCACTTTATGTGGATGCCGTTTGACTACTCCGCGATTGGCGGCACGGCGGTCGTCGCCGGCCAGAGCGTTTCCGGCGCAGCAAACATCTTCTATGCCGAGCTTCCCCATATCGCCGACGGATCCCTCACCACAGTCGACCCCTCTGTCCGCTTTGCCATGTTCGGCTTTGGCAAGGAATTCGTAACCCTTGGCACCGTGCTCGCAATGATTGCAACTTCCCGTCCGGAGAATCGAAAAGCCGTCGCAGCCATGCTGGTGCCAATTTACATCACCGCCATGCTCTCCGGCATCACTGAGCCGCTCGACTTCATGATCCTGTTCGCGTCTCCGATTCTCTGGGTTGCCTACAGCCTGTTCTACGGACTGGGCGAGATGCTCCTGTTTGTCCTGGGAGTCCGCTTGCTTAACATGTACGGTGGCATCGAGCTGCTCACGCTCAGCCCGCCTTTGCCAATGGGCGTCACCAAGTTCCCGATTTACATCGTCTTGGGCATCGTGTTTGCCGCCGTTTCGTTCGTCGTGCTGGCGATGGTGATCAAGAAACTCAACCTCATGACGCCCGGTCGTTCTGCAGAGTGGTCTGCCGAGGTCTCTGGCGATGCCAACGCTCTCGAGTCTTCCGGAACGCCGGAAGTCGACGCAAAACAGCAGGAGATGGTGCAAAACATCATCGACGGCCTTGGCGGTAAGGACAATATCAACACCATGGGCTGCTGTATGACTCGCCTCCGTGTCGAGGTCAAGGATCCCAACAAGGTCAATGTTAGCGCCGGAATAATTTAGCCAAATATAGTCGGCCGAGATTGACCAATCCCG
>UQMU01000043.1 GCA_900542305.1 uncultured Collinsella sp.
GGGATTGGTCAAAATAGTTTGACTATTAGCGGCTAAAATCGCCCGGCGCTAACAGGAATCTCGGGTTCCTCTTCATTGTATGATTTCACACTGAAAGAGACGTGATCATTGCCCTTTCCGCCAAGCTCCTTCTTAAGCAGTTCTTCTAGCTCCGGCACGACCACATTCGCTGTTTTTGATAAGGCCAGGTCGATGACGTCCGGTGTGAAGAAGTTGTCCGAGATAAGGCCGCACAGAGGGCAGTGGATATCTAGGACGGAATCACTCTCATACTCATCAACGACGACTTTGAATAGCTCTCCGCAGTTCGGACATTGGAAAAGTACGCAGCCGTCTTCATCGGAAGGTATCGAGATGTTGAACCGAAGGTTGTCCATATTGCCTCCTTTCAGGAAATCTAATCGATAATATCTTGACTTCGGGGTAAATAACGTAACGCCTCAAGGCGTCCGTGGAGCTCGGAATCGTCGTTAATTCGCCCAACGAATCCAAGGGCCTCGAGCAGCTTTCGGACCCTTGTTATATCCGCGCATGGGGTGCCTCACGTATTGATTGTAATGGGAAACCGCTGCTACCGTAGTGGATTGATGTTTCGGTTTCGTCCATAGAATCGCACAGTTTAAACAGCCTGGAGCGATCTATTGTCTGATATGCGACTTCGTTGAGCTCTTTCATCATGAGGCGATTAAGTATGAACAAGGCACCCATTGATTCAATTACGATCGCGTCGGAAATGTTGGTGTAACCGCACGGCTGCTTCATCCATCCTTTCCGAGTGATCTCGCCAAATTGCCCGTCCGGGAGAACAATGGATCGAGCGTTGCGCCCCGCTCCCAGGGGTGCGGCGCTCCTGATTAAACTGTTCACTTTTAAATGACCCCTGTGCTCAATTCTCTGTGGCTATTTGAGGAGGATGAGCTCGATTTAAGTGAGTTGCTCGAGTATCTGAGGGCGCTCATCACGGACGATCGCAAGATAATCCACGGTAATAGCGAGCTAAAACGGCTTATTAGAATGTATGATTTTCTTAAGTACAAGAAGGCCTTCGACATATCGGCTACTAGTGAGTAATCCCACCTAGCGTCTATGAAGAAGGCCGTCTTTGTAAACTATGGCATCTGAGCGTATAGTGCGAACACCACGTGCAAATGCATACTTAATATAACGCTTTCTGCTTGAAATCACAATGGTGTCTGTTTCGACCTGCCAATCAAGGGAAGATGGTGTAGAGTATCTTCCTGCAATACAAAAGCTCTTTGGGAGCTTTAAGGGTGACGCTTTCAAACTGAGAGTCTTGCCCTTTTTTATGCGTGCAATGCCTGATATGCTAGCCAGACATCGTTTGATTTGGTTGAAAATCATGTGTGTCTTGATTTGAATTACATGATTGTCGCTTGCCTCAAATTTGCAGCTTTGACTTACGGATTGATAATCAGTAGCCTATCTAAAAAGCGGTATTGACGAGGGTAACCTACGGGTCCCGCGTCCAGAGGAAAGGCGGCTGTCCTTCTTGGGATGGCTGCCTTTCCTCTTTTTAGGAACCGCGATGGCGGCTGACCGGGAGACCTACCGCGGCGACCTCTCTGGCGTCCCTGAAGATTTGCATGGCCCCCTGTCTTCTTTGGACTTTCATGAGATAGAAACGACTGGGGTTGGGAACAAGATGGATGCGCTTCTTAGTTACATAGCTGCTTTTTAAGAGCTGCTCCCTAAAAGTGAAGATAATTTCTACTTGTGGCAGAGCCTGTAGACAAACAAGGGATATCGGCTAAATTAAAGTCAATTGCGGTGGGAGCCTTCGGGCGACACCTGAAGAGGGTTGATGCGTCGGCCCTCTTTTTTGTTTGGATGTAAGATTCGGCCTGTCAAAACTTACATCTCAATTGAGAATAGGCGAAATTGCGTGCGATTATCTGCTTGTATGCAACTTTGCTGACGTGTTGTTGGTAAGTCTAAGTTCGCAACGGGTTCTTGGCAGAGGATTGACCGGGATTGTGAATTGCGACTCTTCGAGACGCGGCACCGAGGCCTTCCTGGATAAGTCCGTGAGGCTGCCGCTCAGGTCAAGTTCTGCATGGCCGTATTCTTCGATTATGCAGCCAGGGTGATTCTCGTCTGGTAAAACTGGCCGCGAAGTGATTATCACTCGACGTGTCTCAAGTGACTCATTAGTTTCCACGCGTTTCTCTATCATGTAATCGCTACGTCATGCGGTCGTTCGCACGGGTATCATGTTGAAAGCGATTTCAACGACGGGGGTACTCGTGGTAAAGATGAAGGATGTCGCCGAGCTGGCGGGTGTTTCGAACGCCGCGGTTTCGCGCTATCTCAACGGTGGATATATCTCGGCTGATAAGGCCGAGCGCATTAAACAGGCGATCGAGCAGACCGGCTATGTGCGGTCCAACCAGGCTCGTGCCTTGCGTACCGGCTCTACCAAGCTCATCGGTGTCATCGTGCCTAAGATTAACTCCGAGTCGGTGAGCCGAATTACCGCAGGCATTGGCCAGGTGCTTGGTCGCCGCGGGTATCAGATGTTGCTCGCCAACACCGACAACGTTGCCGAGCGTGAGCTCGAGTACCTCGACTTGTTCCAGAACCACCCGGTCGATGGCATCGTGCTGGTAGCGACCATGATTACCGATGAGCATCGTGCGGCTATTGCATCGTGCCGCGTGCCCATTGTGCTGATTGGCCAAAACGTCGAGGGCGCGGCCTGCGTCTACCATGACGATTACGAGGCGGCATATGAGCTGGGCCATGCGCTCGTGGGGCGCGTGGAGGGAAAGATCGCCTACATCGGTGTTACCGAAGAAGACCGCGCCGCGGGCTACGACCGACGCCGTGGCTTTGAGGCAGGCTTGCTGGCTGCGGGGGTTGTGCTCGATCCCCACCTGGTGCGTCGTGGCTCCTTCGCGCTCGACTCGGGATATCGTGCGGCGCGCGAGTTGTTGGCCGACGTGCCCGACGTCTCGTTTATCGCCTGCGCGACCGATACCATGGCCGCCGGCGCCCTGCGCGCTCTTGATGAGGCGCGTGGCGTGGGCGAGGGCTTAC
Organism: uncultured Collinsella sp.; assembly: GCA_900542305.1. GTDB lineage: Bacteria > Actinomycetota > Coriobacteriia > Coriobacteriales > Coriobacteriaceae > Collinsella. The sequence goes on from UQMU01000043.1 coordinate 3,058, forward strand.
ATCGCGTGAGCGGATTTGGCGACAACGCGTTTTTGCGCGCGCTGACGGGCGGCATTCCCACCGTCCATTATGGCTATCTGACCAGTGGCGTCGAGGCCACCAATATGCTGCTCGACACGCTCGATGGCGTGGAAGGGGAGGGCGGCCTGCGTACGCTCAAGCTCGGTCATCAGCTTATGAATGTCTAGGTTTTGGGCGCCCGCCGCTATCTTCGGACCACTGTTATTTGTCCCAAACTACCTTTCACCGGCGAAAATCTACCGTTTACCGCTATATGAAAACGATTACAGTAATATGAAACTGAAAACGATTACAGTGTAAGTGTCAAAGATGGCCGGGTGTAAAACGCCCGTTAGACGAAAGGGAAGTCATGGACTACCGCAAATCAGCCCAAGAGGTGCTCGACAACATCGGTGGCGCCGGCAACGTCGTGTCGGCCGCGCATTGCGCCACGCGTCTGCGCCTGGTGATTGCCGACAACGCAAGGGTCGACAAGGAAGCCATCGAGAATATCGACGGTGCCAAGGGCGTCTTTGAGGCCCAAGGCCAGCTCCAGATTATTTTTGGCACCGGTACCGTCAACAAGGTCTATGACGAGTTCATCGCCCTCGGCGGCATCAATGCTGCTTCCAAGGCTGAGGTCAAGGAGGCCGCGGCGCAGCAGCAGAACATCTTTATGCGCGCCATTAAGGTCCTCGGCGATATCTTCGTTCCCATCATTCCCGCCATCGTGGCTTCGGGCCTGCTGCTGGGCATCATGAGCGCCCTCAACTTTATGGCCTCCAACGGCTTTATCGCGCTCGACACCAATAACTGCATCTACAAGATTGCCGACCTGGTCTCGGGTACGTCCTTTGGCATCCTGCAGATCCTGATTGGCTACTCCGCGGCCAAGGCTTTCGGCGCTAATCCGTACCTGGGCGCCGTCGTCGGCGGCGCGTTCATCAACTCCTCGCTGCAGAGCTCCTACACGGTCGCCTCCGAGGGCGTGCAGACCATGGTCACCGTCATCCCCGGCGTGTACAGCTTTGAGTGGGTTGGCTATCAGGGCCACGTCATCCCCATCGTCATCGCTTGCGCGATCCTTGCCTTCCTCGAGAAGCGTCTGCACAAGATCGTTCCCGAGATGTTCGACCTCTTTGTAACCCCGCTTGTCTCCGTGTTCGTGACCGTGCTCGTGACGCTTATCGCCGTCGGTCCCGTCTTTGTGTGGGCCGAGAATGCCGTCCTCGGTCTGATCCAGGCTCTGCTCACCCTGCCCTTTGGCATCGGTTCCTTTATCGTCGGCCTGTTCTATGCCCCCACGGTCGTCACCGGTATTCACCAGATGTACACCGCCATCGACCTGGGCCAGCTTGCCCAGTACGGCGTGACCTATTGGCTGCCCATTGCCAGTGCCGCCAACATCGCCCAGGGCGGCGCCGCGCTTGCCGTTGCCTTTAAGACCCACGATGCCAAGATCAAGGGCCTAGCGCTTCCTTCGGCTCTGTCCGCCTTCATGGGTATTACCGAGCCTGCCATCTTTGGTGTGAACCTGCGCTTCTTTAAGCCCTTCATCGCTGGCTGCATCGGCGGCGGCTGCGGCGCCCTGGTCTGCGCGCTCACCTCGCTCGCCGCTTCCGGTACGGGCGTTACGGGTATCTTCGGTATCCTGCTGTGCCTGGCCCAGCCCGTGCAGTACGCGATCATGTTTGCGGTCGCCGCGCTGGTTTCCTTTGGCGTCTCGTTTGTCCTGTACAAGGACGAGCCCAAGGCTTCCGAGCAGGCCTAAGAGCTTTTGATTGAAGGGTGCCCGCGGGTTGTATGCTCGCGGGCGTTTCCCGTATCCGGTGTCGATCTCTGGCGCCTTGTTACTTTCGATCCGTTAGGACTTTGATATGTCTAATGCACTTGGCCGCGACCTTGCAAAGCTGGTTGCCGCTGTTGACGCTGCCGCCTCTGAGTGCGGCCATGGCGCGTATGGCCAGCGCTTCCATATTATGCCGCCGGCGGGCTGGCTCAACGACCCCAACGGTCTTTGCCAAGCGGGCGGCGTGTTTCACGCGTACTTCCAGTATGCCCCGTTTGATGTGAACGGTGGCGTAAAGATGTGGGGCCATGCCACAAGCCGCGACCTTATGAACTGGGAATATGTTGGCGCCCCGCTGCTGCCCGACGAGCCGTTCGATTGCCATGGCGTGTATTCAGGCTCCGCGCTTGCCGAGGACGGCCGCATTCGCGTGCTCTATACGGGCAACGTTAAGCTTTCCGATGCGGACGGCACGTACGACTACGTCAATACCGGCCGTCGCGCCGATACTGTTTATGTCGAGAGCGTTGATGGCCTTGCCGGTCGGGAGTTCAGCCAAAAGCGCGTGGTGCTGGCGTCCGATGATTATCCCGAGGATTTGACCTGCCACGTGCGTGACCCCAAGGTGTGGCGCGATGATGACGGGCGTTACCACATGGTGCTGGGCGCGCGTCGTCGCGTGGATGGGCCGCATGTCGATAGTCGATTTTGCGCCATGCACGGCGAGGGTGCCGGGCGCGATGTGGGCGAGATCCTGGTGTATGGCTCGGCCGATATGCTGAGTTGGGAGCTCGAGAGTCGTGTGTCTACGCCCGAGCGCTTTGGCTTTATGTGGGAGTGCCCCGGCTATATCGAGCTCGATGCGAATGGCGATACCGCTGCATTTTTGTCGTTCTCGCCCCAGGGGCTCGAGGGCGGTCGTTGGGACCGCGGCAATGTGTATGCAGCGGGCTACATGCCTGTAACGGGCGACATTACGGGTGGTGACGGTGTCTATGAGCTGGGCGAGTTCCGCCTGTGGGACGCCGGTTTTGACTTCTATGCTCCGCAGGAGTTCACGGCCGAGGACGGTCGCCACATTCTGATTGGCTGGATGGGTATGCCCGATGAGCCGACCTATGGCAACGCGCCCACCGTGGCGTGCGGCTGGCAGCACTGCATGACGGTGCCGCGCGAGCTTACGGCCGGTGACGGCGGCGTGGTGCTGCAGCAGCCGGCGTGCGAGATCGAGCGCCATTATGCCTCGGTGCGTGTGGGGGAGGGCTCGTTGGAGGTTGACGGCGATACCTGCTTTGACCTTGCTGTCGACGGTGTCGACGGCGCGTTTACCGCGATTGTTGATGGCGAGCTGAAGCTGGCGTATGTGCCCGCCGAGGGCGGACTGCCCTCGCGCTTTGAGATGCGATTTACCGATGAGGGTCGCGCTTCTGCCGGCTGCGGTCGTACCGTGCGTTGGGAGCCCGTCGACGAGGTTCGTAACGTGCGCATTGTTGGCGATGTCTCCTCGGTCGAGGTGTTTGTGAACGATGGCGCGCTAGTGTTCTCGACGCGCATCTATCCCGAGGCCTATGGTGTGACCGTTGACGCTCCGGGTGCGAGCGTGAACTATCACACGCTCAACATCTAGGCGATTCGTCGCATATCGGCGCTATACTGCAGCCGTTGCCCACGATGCGGGTAACACCCGCATCGTGGGTTTTTGTTTGTGAAGGGACGGTGCCGCGTGGACGTGCAACAGCTAGAAGAGGCTTGGGCTTTGAGAGCCGGCGCGCGTGAGGTGCGGTTGCTTGCGGCCTCGCATGTGCCAGCAGCGCTGTCTCAGCTGGGGATTGTGCGTCCCGGTGACCGCCTGGTCGCGTTTGCCGATGACTTTACCGATGCGTTTGAGCGCGGCTTTGATGGCTGCGATGTTGTTCTCGTGGACCCGCCGTCGGTTGCGGCGTTTGCTGCTGCTTCCGAGGGCTATGATGCTTCGTTTGATGCCGAGGGGCCGCACCTGTGGTGGTTTGTCAACTCCATCGGCGGGTTTGGTCTGCGCGTGCCCGATCTGCGTGCGCTGGGTCGTGCGGCTCGCGAGGCCCATGCGCTGTTGGTTGTGGACAACACCGTGGCGTCGGCTTTTGGCTGCGATCCGCTGCGGCTGGGTGCCGTGCTGTCGCTCGAGGCGCTCGACCGCGTGTGTGCTGGTAAGGCGCCGCGCAAGTTCGTTGCCGCTTCGGTGGCGCGCTCGCAGCTCAAGCGTCATCGTGTGGATGCCGCGGCTGAGTGCGCGCATGCCCTGCTTGAGGGCTGTGGCTTGGCCAAGCTTGATATGCCTGCTGACGAGGCCGGTGTGCTGGAGCGCGGGCTGGACTCGCTCGATGTCCGCATGCAGGCACATTTCGACCGCGCCCGTGCGCTGGCCGAGTACTTGGCTGCGAACGAGATGGTACGCAACGTGCGCTATCCCGGGCTGAGCTCGCATCCCGACCATGTGGTTGCAACGGGGATCCTCGAGCATGGTTTTGGCCCGGCAGTTGAATTCGATCTTATCGAGCTTAGCGCAGGGGAGCTGTTCGATGCTTTGTCGGGGGAGTTCCGCACATCGCTCGCCGGCGGCGCAGCGACGCGCCTTTCGGCCCCACGCGGCAAGCAGGGGAGCACCATCCGTCTCTTCGCCGGCACCGACAATCCCCTGGTCGTAGCGTCCGCCCTAGACAATGCCCTTCGTAAACTAGCTACTCTATAATGCTTGCGATGAGGTCGCTTGCTTTGGTGGCGATGACGTTGTTGACGTCGGCCCGCAGCTCCTCGTAGACCGCTATGGCTCGCTCGCCGGCGGGGGTGAGGGTGGATCCGCGGGCGCCGTCGCGCTCGATGAGTTTGCAGCCCAGCTGACCTTCGGCCTCGTTCACGATGCGCCAGGCCTTGGAATACGCCATGCCCATGCTCTTGGCGGCGCGGTTGAGCGAGTGCTCGCGGGCGATACCCTGCAGCAGCAAGACGCAGCCGTGTCCAAACACGCCCGGCAGATCTTTGTCGCACGCTTGAATGACCAACTTTGCCGTCGTCTTGTACTCCATACGCTCCACGTCTCCCCGCTAAAGTGTTTGCTGGGCAAACGCAAAGCCTGCGTCAAACCCTCGTGTGCTCTTCTTAAATCATGCATTGTAGCAGTCAAAGTGCGTTAAGATACTTCCCCAGTATTGGGCGCCCAAGGTTGGGCTGGGTCCTACGAGGCCTGCAGCCGACCGGTCGCATGGAAAAAGGAGAAACATGGCTACGTTCTTTCCCGGTGAGTCCCACACGTTTTCGGAGTATCTGCTGGTCCCTGGTTACTCGTCCTCGCAGTGCATCCCCAACAACGTCTCTCTTAAGACGCCGCTAACCCGCTTTAAGCGCGGTGAGAAGCCGGCAATCACCCTGAACATCCCCATGGTTTCCGCCATCATGCAGTCCGTCTCGGGCGTCGATATGGGTGTCGCGCTCGCTACCGAGGGTGGCCTGTCCTTCATTTACGGTTCCCAGAGCGCCGAGTCCGAGGCCGCTATGGTCAAGGCCGTCAAGGATCACAAGGCCGGTTTCGTTCAGTCCGATTCCACGCTGACCCCCGACATGACCATGGAGCAGGTCATCGAGCTCAAGGAGAAGACCGGTCACTCCACTATGCCGGTCACCGACGACGGCACTCCCAAGGGTAAGCTCCTGGGCATCGTCACCAGCCGTGACTATCGCCCCAGCCGCGATGACCACCAGACGAAGGTCTCCGAGTTCATGACCCCGCGTGAGCAGCTCATCGTGGGTGACAAGAACATCAGCCTCAAGGTTGCCAACGACGTTATCTGGGACAACAAGCTCAACGCCCTGCCCATCGTCGACGATAACGATCACCTCATGGGCATTGTGTTCCGCAAGGACTACGACAGTCACAAGACTAACCCCAACGAGCTGCTCGATAACGACAAGCGCTACATGGTCGGCGCCGGTATCAACACCCGCGACTATGCCGAGCGCGTGCCGCTGCTCATCGAGGCCGGTGCCGATGTCCTGTGCATCGACTCCTCCGAGGGCTTCAGCGAGTGGCAGAAGCGCACCATCGAGTGGATCCGCGCCAACTACGGCGAGGACGTCAAGGTCGGTGCCGGTAACGTTGTCGACGCCGAGGGCTTCCGCTTCCTGGCCGACTGCGGTGCCGACTTCATCAAGGTCGGTATCGGCGGTGGTTCCATCTGCATCACCCGCGAGACCAAGGGCATCGGTCGTGGCCAGGCCACCGCGCTGATCGACGTCTGCCGCGCCCGTGACGAGTACTACGAGGAGACCGGCGTCTACGTGCCCGTGTGCTCCGACGGCGGTATCGTCTACGACTACCACATGACGCTTGCCCTTGCCATGGGTGCCGACTTTATGATGCTGGGCCGTTACTTCGCCCGCTTTGACGAGAGCCCGACTGAGCGCGTCAACGTCAACGGCCAGTACATGAAGGAGTACTGGGGCGAGGGTTCTGCGCGTGCTCGCAATTGGCAGCGCTACGACCTGGGCGGCGCCGCGAAGCTCAGCTTCGTCGAGGGCGTCGACTCCTACGTCCCGTACGCCGGATCCCTCAAGGACGGCGTGGGCGGCACGCTCTACAAGGTTAAGTCCACGATGTGCAACTGCGGCGCCCTCTCGATCCCCGAGCTCCAGGAAAAGGCACGCCTAACGCTGGTCAGCTCCACCTCCATCGTCGAAGGCGGCGCCCACGACGTTGTCGTGAAGGACTCCCAGCAAAGCGTCAGCTACCGCTAAGCGGCTTTCCCAAGCACCGCACCTTGCCGTTCAAACCGTCGCTCGCGTACCAAAGTACGCGACGCTCCTCTTTCACGGCAATCTGCGGCACCTGGAAAACCCGTTCGTGCTAGAACGAGTTTCAGACAAAGGTTGATTCCCAACCACGTTATTTAGATAAAGCGAGATGCCTGCAAGTCGCAGGCATCTCGCTTGTTGTATTTGCTATCATCATGCGAGTTAACGATGTGGCGGGGCGTTCTTACCTTTGCTCGCTGCAAGTTCCGCACGAGCCGAAGAGCACTTAATGTGCTCTTCGTGCGAGCAGGACTGTCCGCAGCAGCGAGCAAAGGTAAGAACGCCCCGCCCCAACCGAGATAACAAAGGAGCTGATATGTGCGATTGCACAGATCATAAGGACGAGATTCCTGTTTACGACGCGCAGGCCATCGAGTCCCGGTGGATGAAGGCCTGGGAGGACTCCAACCTCTTTGCTGTCGACACCGACGACAGCAAGCCCAAGAAGTACGTGCTCGAGATGTTCCCGTATCCGTCGGGCGACCTGCACATGGGCCACGCGCGCAACTATACCATCGGCGATGCCATGGCCCGTCAGGCCCGCATGCGCGGCTATGACGTGCTGCATCCCATCGGCTTTGACGCCTTTGGCCTGCCTGCCGAGAACGCCGCCATCAAGCACAACACGCAGGCTGCCGCCTGGACGTATAAGAACATGGACCAGGCGCTCGCCACGATGAAGCGCATGGGCTTCTCCTACGATCTGGATCGCATGGTCAAGACCTGCAGCCCCGATTATTACCGCTGGGGCCAGTGGATCTTTGAGAAGATGTGGGAAAAGGGCCTGGTCTACCGCAAGAAGAACCCGGTCAACTGGTGCCCCACCTGCAAGACCGTTCTGGCTAACGAGCAGGTTACCGAGGGCAAGTGCTGGCGCTGCGGCACCGAGCCTGAGAAGCGCGACCTTGAGCAGTGGTACTACAAGATTACCGAGTACTCTCAGGAGCTGCTCGACGACCTGGAGAAGCTCCCCGGCTGGCCCGAGCGCGTTAAGCAGATGCAGGCCAACTGGATCGGTCGCTCCGAGGGCGCCGAGGTCGACTTTACCCTGTGCGACCAGGATGGCGAGCCCATCGAGGGCGATGAGGGCAAGATCACCGTCTTTACCACGCGTGCCGACACCCTTTTTGGCGTCTCCTTCTTTGTCCTGGCTCCCGAGTACGCCGGCCTGCATGAGCTCGTCGAGGGCACGGAGTACGAGGAGGCCGTCACCAAGATCGTCGAGGACTCCAAGCATATCTCTGCCGTCGAGCGTGCCCAGGGCACCCTCGAGAAGCACGGTGCCTTTACGGGCCGCTATGTGGTAAACCCCGTCAACGGCGAGAAGGTCCCCGTGTGGGTTGCCGATTATGTCGTCGCCGACTACGGTACCGGTGCCGTCATGGCCGTTCCCTGTGGCGACCAGCGCGACTTTGAGTTTGCCCGTAAGTACGACCTGCCGATCGTGCCGATCATCCTAGACGATGACGATCGCGCTGCCGTCGAGGCCAGCGGCGAGACCATCGATACCTTCCATGCCGAGACCGTCGACTGGGATTGCGCTCACGCTGCCGAGGGCACCCTCGTCCAGTCCGGCAAGTACACCGGCATGCGCGGTGGTAAGCACTCCGAGGGCGAGGCTGCAATCGTGGCCGACCTCGAGGCCATGGGCTGTGGTCGTCGCAAGGTCGAGTTTCGTCTGCGCGACTGGCTCATCAGCCGCCAGCGCTATTGGGGCAACCCCATCCCGGCCATCCACTGCGAGCACTGCGGCATCGTGCCCGTGCCCGAGGATCAGCTGCCGGTGACGCTGCCCGAGAACCTGGACTTGGGCGCCGGCGAGACCCTCGCCGAGTGCAAGGATTTCTACGAGACCACCTGCCCGGTCTGCGGTCGCCCGGCCAAGCGCGAGACCGATACCATGGACACCTTCACCTGCTCCAGCTGGTATTACCTGCGCTATACCGACCCGCACAACACCGAGCTGCCTTTCTCCCGCGAGGCGGCAGACCGTTGGATGCCCGTCGATAACTACATCGGTGGCATTGAGCACGCCATTCTGCACCTGCTCTACAGCCGCTTCTTTACCAAGGCGCTGCGCGACCTGGGCCTGCTGAGCGTGGATGAGCCCTTCACCAACCTGCTGTGCCAGGGTATGGTTAAGGACGAGAACGGCGACACCATGTCCAAGTCCAAGGGCAACGTCGTGCCCCCGAGCTCGGTTATCGAGCCCTACGGCGCCGACACCATGCGCCTGGCGATCCTGTTTATCGCCCCTCCCGAGAAGGACTTCGACTGGGATCCCAAGGCCGTCGAGGGCGCCAACCGCTTTATCAAGCGCGCTTGGCGTATCGTGTGGCAGCTCGTCCAGTCGGGTGACGCCAACGTGGCCTTCGACAAGTCCGTGCTCGACGAGACCGCGATGAAGCTCTACCGCGAGCGTCACCGCACCATTGCCAAATGCACCGAGGACTTCGATCGCGGCCAGTTCAACACCGCGATCTCGGCCGTCATGGAGCTCGTCAACGCGGCGAGCGCCTACCTCAACGCCACCGAGGGCGCTGAGCGTGACAAGGCTCTGTGCTACGGCGTGGCCAAGGACATCGTGAGCGTCCTGGCGCCCATCTGCCCGTTCTGGGCCGACGAGCTGTGGCACGAGGCGCTCGGCTGCGAGGGCAACGCCTACACCGCCGCCTGGCCCGAGTTTGACCTGGCCGAGTCCATCGAGGACACGGTGCAGATCGTCGTCCAGGTGCTCGGCAAGGTCCGTGGCCGCATCGACGTGGCCCGCGATGCCTCTAGCGAGGAAATGCAGACTGCCGCCGAGGCCGCCGTCGCCAAGTGGCTCGAGGGCAAGACGGTCGTCAAGGCTATCTGCGTGCCCGGCAAGCTGGTCAACCTGGTGGTCAAGTAAGCACTGCGAGCATAACTGACGCATAAAAGACGAGGGGCGATCCGGTTGGGTTGTCCCTCGTCTTGCATGTACCCGCCTAGGTGCCTGCGGCCAATTGTCCTATTCTTGTGGAGAAGCTGTGGGCGCGCTGACCTGCGAATTTCTTTGACGCTTGCACGTTTTCGCAGGTATTGGTATAGTTTGCTTGCAAATGAAGTTGTAATTGAAAGAAGTGGGGTTTCGGCCCCGCTTCTTTTTTGTATGGATGGAGGTGCCGCAATGGTCAAGACCAAGACCGAGCAGGCGATCATCGACGCGCTCGAGGCCGTCGCTCCCCAGCACGATGTCGACATCGTCGACGTCGAGCTCGTGGGTGCCACCAAGGCCCCCTGCGTGCGCGTGCGTATCGAGGGTGCCGAGGGTCAGAGCCTGTCGCTCAACGACGTCACGGCCAACACCAAGTGGGTCGGCGATGTGATTGAGGAGCTCGACCCCATCTCTTCGAGCTATACGCTCGAGGTGTCGAGCCCGGGTATGGCGCGCCCGCTGCGCCGCCCGAGTGACTTTGCCCGCTTTGTGGGCGAGAACTGTGAGCTTACCTCCACCGCCACCGAGGGCCGTCGCAAGTACGCCGGCAAGATTGCCGCCGCCACCGAGACGAACGTGACCCTCGAGCTCGAGGACGGCGAGTCCGTTACCCTCGATTTCTCTGATGTTAAAAAGTGCAAGTTGAAGCCCACCTACGACTTCAAGCCCGCGAAGGAAGGAAAGTAAGATGGCAGCATCCGACATGATGTCCGCCCTGATGGAGCTTTGCCAGGAGAAGCACATCGACCAGCTCTACCTGATCGACCGCCTGGAGCAGTCGCTCGCCAAGAGCTATGCCGAGATCCTGCATCTTGAGTGGGGCGCCAAGGTGACCATCGACCGCACCACCGGCAAGATCTACGTCTACCGCTTGGAGCCGATCGACGATTCCATGGACGAGGAGGGCAACTTCACCGAGTTCGAGGAGATCGACGTCACCCCCAAGAACACGAGCCGCATCGCCGCCCAGCACGCCAAGGCCGAGATCAACGCCATCGTGCGTAACTCCGCCCGCGAGCAGATCTACGAGGAGTTCTCCGGCCGCATCGGTGACCTCATCAGCGGTACCGTGCTTCAGTCCACGCCCGACTTCACGATCGTCAAGATCCGCGAGGGCGTCGAGGCCGAGCTTCCGCACTTCGATCAGCGTCGTTACGAGAACGAGCGCAACGAGCGTCCGATGGGCGAGCGCTACCTGCACAACCAGCACATCAAGGCCGTGATCATCGACGTTCGCGACCCTAACTCCAACCTGCAGCCGGTTCGCGGCGAGCACAGCCGTCCGCCGATTGTCATCTCCCGTACCCACCCCGAGCTCATGCGTCGTCTGTTTGAGCAGGAGGTGCCCGAGATCTATGAGGGCACCGTCCAGATCAAGTCGATCGCCCGCGAGCCCGGCCAGCGCTCCAAGGTCGCCGTCCACTCGCTCGACGACCGTCTGGATCCCGTGGGCGCCTGCGTCGGCCCCAAGGGCAGCCGTGTTCGCGCTGTCGTGGGCGAGCTCCGCGGCGAGCGCGTCGACGTCATCCTGTGGGATGCCGATCCTGCCGTCTACGTCGCCAACGCCCTGTCACCCGCTAAGGTCACCCGCGTCCTCATCGACGAGGAGAAGGCCTACGCCGGCGTCATCGTGCCCGACGACCAGCTGTCCCTTGCCATCGGCAAGGAGGGTCAGAACGCCCGTCTCGCCGCGCGCCTGACCGGCTGGCACATCGATATCAAGTCCGAGACCCTTGCCGCCGACATCCTCAAGAACGTTCCCGTTCACGAGGAGCCCGCCGCCGACCTGATCGGTGACGAGGAGGACGAGGACGTCCGCCGCTGCGAGTACGTGTCCGAGGACGGCATTCAGTGCCGTAACCAGGCTCGTCCCGGCTCCCGTTTCTGCGGTGTCCATGACACCGACGCCTTCGATGATGCGGAGGACCTGATCTAGCGCGCGGTCGCGCCGGGCGGGTCCCGGCGCGTCTCCCACGCTCGTTCAGTCTCTAGGCACCCAAGGTGCCAGAAAGGGTAGGTGAAGTCATATGGCAAAAGTCCGTGTGTCCACCCTGGCCAAAGAGTTCGGCATGACCTCCAAGGAACTGATGGGTCATCTCGCCGATATGAAGATTCCCGCTAAGTCCGCTTCCTCCACCTTGGAGGACGCCTATGTCGCCATGGTCCGCAAGCAGCTCGCCTCGGTGATCGAGGCCCGCGCTCAGGAAGTCGAGGCCGCCAAGCAGGCCGAGGAGCAGGCAGCTGCCGCCGAGGAGGCCGCTCGCGCCGCTGAGGCC
>UQMU01000044.1 GCA_900542305.1 uncultured Collinsella sp.
CGTAGCCCGAGACGGTCCCGGGCTGACAATTTCGACTGTAATGGACGTTCTTAAATGACTAGCTGTTGGGGACACTCTTTCGCCACCCGGCAGTTAGGGACGTTCCTTTTCTGCCGGCAGCTGGGGACAGTCATTTAAGTCTGTCCCCAATGACCACTCTTGGTCGTTTAAGTCTGTCCCCAATGAGTACCCGATGGCTAGGCGGCTAGGCGTGGGATTTGGCGTGGGTGAGGGCTAGGCCTACGGCGGCGATGGCGGCGGCGAAGAGCACGGTGACGCCCAGGTCACAGGCGATGTCGCCCAGCACGGTGGACGTCAGGTCCGCGGCGAGCGCCTTGCTGATCGCATCGTTCACCCAATACGTCGGCACAAAGTGCGCCACCGTCTGCACGGCCGAGCCCATCAGCGACAGCGGCATCCAGGCGCCACCCAAAAACGTCATGAGCATGCCGAGTAGGTTGCCCACACCGTTGAGCAGCTCCTCGCGCGCACCCAGGCTCGAAAGCGCAAAGCCAACGGCCAGCGGCGTGCACGCCAGGGCAAACGTCGCCGCCAGCGCCAGGCACACGCGGCCCACGCCAACCTCGGCGACCGCGCCGGCAAAGCCTACGACACCCATCATGCTCGACACAAACCAGATGCAGACGGTGAGCACGGCGGCGGCCGCGAACACGGCGAGCGAGCGCTGGCGCTCGGGAACCGGGCCGGCATCCATGCGACGCACGCGCTCGGGCTCGTTCATGCCCGAAAACACCAGCCCCACCGACACGATGACCGACGAGATAATCGCGTAGGCGCCAAAGTTGAAATACGTCTCAAGCGTGGCAGCGGCAGTCGAGTCGACCTTGACCTGCTCGATCTGGACCTCGGCGCGCTTCGCGGCCGCATGTTCAGCAGCCTTGGCAACGTCGCCGCTGGAGACAGCGGGCTCAAGCGCAGCCGCAGCGCCCGCGAGCGAGATCCAGCGCGAGGCCTCGGCAGACGAAAGCGCAGCCGCCATGGTGCCGGCACCGTAGGTCACATCGAGCTTGGGCAGGGACTCCCCCGCACGGGCGGCTGCAACGAGGTCGCCCTCGAACCCCTCCGGGATAAAAAACACGCAGTCGGCGCTGCCCTTGGCGCTGTTGCTCTTGGAGAGCGCGTCCGCAAGGTCGTACGTGTCATCGCCGACGTCCGTGACTAGGTCAAAACGCGAGCCTAGGTGCTTGGTGAGCGCCCGTGAAAGATCACTGCCGTCGCGGTCGACCACGATCACGTTGGTGTCGTAGGGCTTGTACTCGGTGAGCTGCGACGAGTTCCAGCTCACCGATGCCGCGATAAACACGCCCAACAGCGAAATGAACACCGTGTAGATGACCAGATAAAACGGGTGCGCGAGCGCCATGCGAAGCGCGGTCTTAAAGGTGCTCATAGCGGCTCCTTCCAAAGATCAGCGTAGCGGCGGCGACAAACACCAGCGTCATGAGGACAAGCGCGCCGGTGCGAACGGCAAAGGGGCCCAGGTCTTCAAAGAAATACAGGCGGTTGAACGTGTCGCAGATAAGCTTGACGGGGTTGAACCAGCACTCGGCCGGACAGGCGCGGGCGACGTCGTCGGCAAGCGCCATCGCCGGCTCGCCGTAGAGTCCGGCGAACAGGGCGCACGTGGTGGCAAAGCCCGTGAGGATGCCCGACTTGGACGCCTTGCCGCCCTTAACGGGAAGCGTGCCCACAAAGAGTCCCAGGCCCGTGGCGGCAAGCGCAGAAGCGGCACCGCCCACCAGACACAGCCCCTCGCGCCCGCCAAAGTCAACGCCCACGACCAGGCGCACGTAGCCGATCGCGATCGTCATCGAGGCAAAGGAAACCAGCCACGAGCCCACAAAGATACCAGCCAGCGACGCCGTTTTGGAAAGACCGCCCACGCAACGACGTGCGCCAAGGCCCGACAGATTGGGCTGCAAATCGACGACGCTCAAGGCGGCAAACTCGGCAGACATCATCGCAACCAGGCCAAAGAGCGCGTAATAGTAGATGGTCGTGCCGTCGGGCGTGGTGCGGGTCAGGCTTACGCGGCGGGTGCCGCCCTCGAGCGACAGGGCGCGCGTAACCGCCTCCGGATCGGCGAGCGCCGCCGGGTTGTCCTGGGCAATCTGGCGCATGAGCTCGGCATTTTGTGTATACGAGCTTGCCACTGTCTCCAGAATGCTGCGGTCGGTGAGCACCGACGACGCGCGCGAGCTGCCATAGCTCGAAAGCAACGTGAGTTTGGGCGCGCCTTCGGCGTTAACCGTATAGATGCCTGCGACCTCGCCGGCCTTAAGCGCACGGTTCGCATCGGCTGCGTCGTCGCACTCGTGGATCTCGAGCAGCTGATCGTCGCCTTCCTTGGCAAGCGACGTCGCCACGTCCTTAAAGGTCGAAGCGTCCCAGGCCTCGTCCGCCACGACGGCAACCGGCACCGGGTCGATTTTGCCGTCGGAGCTGAGGTTCGCAAACATAAACATGAACATCGTGGAAAGCGCGATGGGAAAGACCGCGCCCCAGACCCATGTGCTCGGCCGGCGCAGCAGCGTCTTGACCGTGGTGATGATGGTGTTGAACATGACTGCCCCCTAGTCGCGCAGCTCGCGGCCGGTGATCTCGAGGAACACGTCGTTGAGCGTGGGCGGTTCGGAATAGATACGACCGAGCGCCACGCCGTGCGAGCGAAGCACATCGAGGATATCCGTGAGGTTATGGGGGCTTGCCTCGCACGAAAACGCGAGCTGGCCCGCCGTCGCGGAAAGATCCAAGACATGCGGAAGGCTCGCGACGGCACCGAGCGCCGCGCCCGGCACCTCGCCGACCTCGATCACGACCTTCTCGCCCATCTGAATCATGCGCTTGAGCTCGTCGTTGGTGCCCTGCGCCAACACGCGCCCGCCGTCCATGATCATGATGCGGCTGCAGATTTGCTCGACTTCTTCCATGTAATGGCTGGTATACACCACCGTGGCGCCTTCGTCACGCAGGCGGCAGATGCCCTCCAGAATGGCGTTTCGACTCTGCGGGTCGACCGCCACCGTGGGCTCGTCAAAGAAGATGAGCTCGGGCTTGTGCGCGATGCCGCAGGCAATGTTGAGGCGACGCGCCAGGCCGCCCGAGAGCTTGTCGGGGCGAAACTTGGTAAAGTCGCCCAGGCCGACAAAGTCGATCGCCTCGTCCACCAGCGCGCGGCGGCGCTTGCGGTCGCTAACGTAAAGGCTACAGAAATAGTCGATGTTCTCGCGCACGGTAAGCTCGTCGAACACCGCCACCTGCTGCGGCACCACACCGATGCGGCGCTTGAGGTCGTAGCGGGAGGGCGTCATGGGCTCGCCAAAGAGCTCGATGGTGCCTTTGTCGTAGGCGAGCAGCTGCAGGATGCAGTTGATGGACGTGGTCTTCCCCGAGCCGTTGGGGCCCAGCAGGCCAAAGATCTCGCCAGGGGCGATGTGCAGGTTAAAGTGGTCGAGCGCGATAAGATCGTCATAGCGCTTGACGAGGTTTTCGACGCGAACGATGTCAGCCATGGGACGGCCCTTCTGTTGCTTGCGGCCCGGTACGATTGCATCATCGCAGGAGCTGCCGGCGTGCACCAGTGAGCTTTGTCACGAGTGCGGAGGTCTTGGTCGTGCGGTCTGCCGGCACCCCCGCTTTGCCGCACGGGAGGAATGTCACGGTTGCGCAGGCAGCCCCTCCACCATGCGCGGCTTCGCGTACAATACCCGTATGAACAGGCTTTTCGACAAATTGATCGTGCTGACGTGCTGTATTGCGGCCGCCATGGGTCTTGCTGTGGACGCTCGCCTGGTCGCGGCGTTTTGCCTTGGCGTTATTGCCACCTCGCTGGCCGAGGTCGTACAGGGAAACCGCGCCCGCCGTGTGAGCGAGGCCGCGAGCTACGCCTGCATCATCGCGGCTGTCTTCGTGCCGCCGTTTGTGCCGTTTGCGCCTCTCGCTCTCTATGACATCGCGCGACGCGTTCGCCGTGAACGAATCTGGCCCGCGCTGGCGATTGGCGCCGTGTTTGTCTGCGCGCTTGTCGCGGACCTTCGTGGTGGCGTGCTCACCACCCGAACGCTGCTGTTAACCGCCATCCTTTCGGTTGCCGCCACCTTGCTATCGCTACGCACCGCCCAGTTGGAGCGCGAGCAGCGGCGCATGCGCCGCACCCGCGACGAGCTGCAGGAACGAGCCCTCGCGCTCGAGGCGCGCAACCGCGATCTTGCCGATCGCCAGGACTACGAAGTCGAGCTCGCGACGCTCGCCGAACGCGCCCGCATCGCGCGCGAGATCCACGATAACGTCGGGCACCAGCTCACGCGCGCCTCACTGCAGGCCGAAGCCCTACGCGTGGTCCACGCCGACGAGCCTGGCGTCGCCGCCGATTTCGCCGACGTTAAACGCACGGTTGACGAGGCGCTCCAGCTTGTGCGCACCAGCGTCCACGCGCTCAACGACAACGCCGTCGACCTTTCCGTGCAGCTCGAACGCATTGTCGAAGGCACACGCTCGGACGGCGACCCGCAGATTGAGCTTGAAGTTATGGCCGAACATGCGCCCGCAAACGTCGCCAACTGCTTTGCAGCGGTCCTGCGCGAAGCGCTCTCCAATACCATGCGCCACGCTTGCGCCCAGACCGTCACCGTACGGTGCATGGAGCATCCGTCGTTTTACCAGCTCATTGTTACCGACGATGGCGTGGGTGAGGTCCAAGCAAGCGGCCGCGGCACCGCGGAGGGCATGGGGCTCGCCTCCATGCGCGAGCGCATCGAGGCGCTTGGCGGCACCTTCACCGCCGGCCCGCGTGCCGGCGCCGGCGGCTGGCGTGTGTTTGCCACCGTTCCCAAACAGCAAGGAGATGAGGGCCGATGAGGCTCATCGTTGTCGACGACGACCGCTTGGTGGTCGATTCGCTCAAGATTATCTTGGGCGCCCAGCCGCAGATCGAAGTGGTGGGCACCGGTGCCAACGGCAACGATGCGGTGGCGCTCTACGCCGAGCACGCACCCGATATTGCGCTGCTCGACATCCAGATGCCGGGACGCGACGGCCTTTCGGCCGCGCGCGAGATCCTTGAGCACGACCCTGCGGCGCGCGTGGTGTTTCTGACGACGTTCTCGGATGACGAGTACATTGTGTCGGCGCTCAAGCTGGGCGCCCGCGGCTACCTGATCAAGACCGATGTCGCTGCCATTCCGCCGGCGTTGGCGCAGGTCATGGACGGCAAACGCGTGCTCGAGGGCAAGGCGATCGAAGATATCAACTTTGATGGGGCGGACGTCGAGGCCGGCGCGACCCGCCGGCCCGCCGCCTTTGCCGGTCTGACCGACCGCGAGTTCGAAGTCGCCGAGCTCATCGCCCGCGGCCTCGACAACAAGAAGATCGCTGCCACCGCCTATATGGGCGAAGGCACCGTGCGCAACCACATCAGCTCAATCCTGGCAAAGATGGGCCTGCGCAACCGCACGCAGATCGCTATCGCCTACCTGCGAGGGTAGTTGCCCGAAGACCGACCGTTCCGGCATAGCAAAATGGCTGCTACCGATTTAAGGCCATTTCAAAACTATGCCGGTTTACGGGGCCAAACTCAGGACCCCCATCCATACCCGCGTTTTCTGCAAAATGACGGCTCGTCTACCTGCGGTTTTATTTTCACGAATATCGGCATGGTTGGAGACTCGTAACTCAGCCCCGTAAACCGGCATAGTTTTGTTCGGGCGGCCCTGGACGAGTGCCTCCGCCAGCCTCGCGGGACCAAAATGATCCGTTTTCCTCCATCCCCAAGGGATCAGCCGGAACCGCTCGCCACGAAATCGGCCCATCTACTACGTTTGACGCGATACCCATGACCATACCTTCGTTTTGAACAAAACCACAGGCGTTCTACCTGCGGTTTTGTTTTCGCGTTTTTTGGCATGGTTGGGGGTAAGGGGCTAAACGTAGTAGATGGGCCGGTTTCGTGGCGCGCCCCCGGCGCATAAAAGCGCCGCCACGGAGGAGGGAGATACCTCCGTGGCGGCTGGGGCTGGGGGTGGGGCTATGTTCTGGCTCCCCGCCGGCCGCCCGGGGCCTTCTGGCCCCGGGCGCTGCCAGCGTGCCTAGCGCTTACGGATACCCCAGACCAGGGCTCCGACGCCGGCCATGGCGATGACAAATGCCATAAGCAGAGCGGCAGCCTGCTGGTCGCCTGTGGTGGGCAGGAAACCCTTGACCGTCTTGACGATGTTCGTCACGGTCTTGGGCGTGCCGGGATCGGGTGTCGGCGTAGGAGTCTCGGGCTTCTTGTACGTGTTGTTGAACACGATACCCTCGACGCTCCTGTCGCCCTTGGTAAAGGCGACGTTCGCCTTGAGGTTGCCCTCGCCGTCATCGACCACGTTGACGGTCGCGGTAAAGACGGACTTGTCGTAGGTCATACCGGACTCGTCGCCCTTGACCTCGCTGATGGTATAGACGTACGTACCGGGCTCGTCGTACTCGAACTTGTCGAAGTTGATCTTACCGTCGGCATCGTTGGTGACGGTGGACTCGATGCCCTCGCCAACGAGCTTAAAGCTAAACTCGTCCTTCTTGAGCTCGCGCCCCTCGAGCACCTTGATGGCGCCGATGGAGACCTGCGTAGGCATGGCGTGATACTTGTTGGTAAAGCCAGCCGACTCGGTGGTTCCCTCGAGCTTGTGCGTCGCGGTCAGCGTGCCGTCGCCGTTGTCGGAAACGGTGGTCACGACGGTGTAGGTCGTGCCGTCATAGGTGACACCCTTGTACAGGCCGAGCGCGTTGGGGCAAGCCTCGCGCAGCGTGTACGTGTGCGTGCCGGGTGCCTCGTAGCGGATCGGGCTCAGTGTCACAGTGCCGTTGGCGTCGTTGGCGCCGCTTGCGACAACCACGTCGTCCTCGAGCAGATCAAACGTGAACTCACCAGCTGCAAGGTCGCGTCCGGTCAGACGCTTGACCGTCTTGACCTGATCGGTCACGGAAGAATCGGTAGGCGCCACGCTGTAGGTGTTGGTGAACGTGAAGGCAGCACCGTCGTCGCCTTCGCGCTTGACGCTCAGGTGTCCGGCGCCGTCGTCAGTCACGGTATAGGAAACCTTGCGCGTGGCGTTGGCGTCGTTAGTCACGCCAGGGGCGCTGCCGGACTCGGTCACCATGTAGGTAAAGGTGTGCGAGCGCGGGGCGGTGGGGGCTGCGGGCTCGGACTCGTCGCTGGGCTCATCGGCGTTGGCATCAACGTCGGCGTCGGCCTCTTCAGCCTCTGCCTCGTCGGCCTCGACCTCGTCAGCTTCGTCTGCCTCGGCCCTATCGGTTGCATCGTCCGTCACGCCCAGGGCGCGGTTGAGGTCCTCGAGCGTAAAGTGGATCTTGCCAAAGTCCACGTTACCGGCTGCGTCGTTGGTTACGGTCGTGCGCTCGGGCATCGGGGCACCTGCCTCGTCGGCGGTCACGGTAAAGGTGAACTTACCCGTGACGTCGGCCGGGGCCAGGCCCTCGGCAACCTGGAGCTTCTTAGTACCGGTGAGCGCGACATCGACGGCCTCGGCGCCGTAGACGTTCTCGAACAAGGGCTCGACGCCGCCGTAGTCGACCGTTGCCGTCAGGGTACCGTCACCGTTGTCGACGACGATAACCTTAAAGCCAAAGCTCCACGTTGTAGCGGAAACGCCATTTGGCAGCCCGAATAAATCTTCGTAGGCCGTGTAGTTAATGGTCCAGGCAAGCTTGCCGTCCTTATCGGTACGATAAGCAAGCCCAGCAGCCTCAAGATTAGCAAGCATCTTGGTGTCGTAGTGCAGCGTATCAAAGCTCACGTGCCCGCCGATATTGGGCTTGAGGTTTTCGTAGCCCACAAGCTCGCCCTGATAGGCAATGCCGAACCAGAACTCGCCGTCGGCCATCGGACGACCGGTCAGGGTCTTGGTGGCGACAACCTGAGCAGCGGTACCACCAGGCGTATTGGTCGTAGCGCTGTAGCTGTTGTGGAACGGAACCAGGGCACTCTCGACCTTGTTCTCACCGCTCTCGTGGACCGTCGTATGCGTACCCTCGGGACCGCCGGAGACGGTCGTCGTGGCGGTAAGCGTACCGGCACCGTCATCGGCGACGGCGATCGTCACGGTACGCACGGCGTCGTCGTAGGTGTAACCGGGCTTGCCGTCATTCTTCTCGGCTACGGTGTACTTGAAGGTCTTGCCGGCGTCAGCCTGCGTAAATTTAACCTCATGACCAGCCAGAATGTCGATCAGTCCGACCGTTGCCTCTGCCGCTTCGGGAGACTTGAAGCTATTGGCCCCGGGCAGCAGACCGAGCGCGCGAGCCGAAGCGTCGTCAGCAGGTGTCACGGTAAAGGTGAACTGGCCCTCGGTCATGGGGCGGCCGTCCAGATACTTGCTGAGCCACAGACCGCCGGCCGCGGTGTAGTTAAGCTCAGTGCGGTACGTGTTGGTGAAGCGTCCGTTTTCCTTCTTGGTGACATTGGCGGTCAGCTTGCCCTCGCCGTCCTCAGTCACGGTCACTTCGGCGGTCGCGACATGCCCGTCATACGCCATGCCGGCCGCGTTACCCACGTTCTCGCGGATCTCGTACGCGTAGGTTCCGGCAGCCGTGTAGCGGATCTTGCCGAACTTGACGGCAGCGATGCCATCCTTCGCATCGTGCTTGTTCACGGTCACGGTTGCAGGATCGGGCAGCGGGGTGCCCTCGGCGGCGGTGATGGTAAAGCTGAACTCGTCGGAGTCCGTCCAGTCGCGACCGTCGATAGCCTTGCTCAGATCAAAGTCGAGCTCCGCATCGGTCGGGGTCACGCTGTAAGTGTTCTTGAAGGTCGCAGCCGTGGCGTCCTTCAGGACATGCTCAGCCTTGAGCGTGCCATCGCCCTTGTCGGTAATGGTGGTCTCGATAGTGTATTTGGCGTCACTGTAGGTGATGCCCTTGCTGGTGGTTCCGCCCTTGACCTCGCGCAGCGTGTAGGTGTGCTTGCCGGGTTTGTCGTAAATGATTTTGTCCATGGCAATCGTGCCGTCGGCAGCGTTAGTGCCCTTGGCGACGACCTTGTCGCCCTCGACCAGCTCAAAGGAGAACTCGCCGGCAGCAAGCTCACGCCCGGTCAGAACCTTGTTCGCGGTAATCTGGTCGGTGACGCGCGTCTCGACAGGCGTCACGCTATAGGTATTGGTGAACGTAAAGGCTACGTTGCCATCCGGCTTGCGAGACACCCTCAGATTACCCTCGCCGTCATCGGTCACGGTGAAGGAAACCGTACGCGAAGGCTTGGCGTCGTTAGTCACGCCGGCTACCTCGCCGGACTCGGTCACGGTGTAGGTAAAGGTGTGCTCGCGCTTTTCGGGCTTCTCGCCCAGAACCTTGTTGAGGGCGTCGAGCGTAAAGGTGATCTTGCCAAAGTCGACCTTGCCCTTGGCATCATTGGTCACGCTCGCGTTCGCGGGCATGGGTGCGCCCTCTTCACCGGTCACGGTAAAGGTGAACTTGCCGGCAATGTCAGCCGGGGTCAAGCCGTCGGCGACCTGCAGGTTCTTCTTGCCCACAAGTGATACCTCGGCAGCATTCGTGGTGTAGACGTTCTTGAACTCGATGCTCTTGGCGTCCTTGGCGCCCTTCAGCTCGTGCGTGGCAACCAGCTGACCCTTGCCGTTATCGGCAATGGTCGTCACGATGATGTAGGTCGCGTCATCGTAGGTGATGCCGCCGGCGTCGCCCTTGACCTCGCGCAGCATGTAGGTGTGCTGGCCGATCTCGGTGTACTTGATGGCACTGAACGTCACCTTGCCGTTGGCGGCGTTCTCAACGGTCTCGACAGGCTTAACTTCCTTGTCAATGATTTCGAGCAGCTCAAAGCTGAACTCGTCGGCCGTAAGGTCACGCCCGGTCAGAGACTTGGTCACGGTAATCTGGTCGGTGACGCTGGACTCAACAGGATTCGTGGCGTAAACGTTCTTGAACTCGGTCTCGCCCGAGGTCACCTTCACGCCAGCGCTCAGCTCGCCCCTCTTGTTGGGCGTTACCGTCACGGTGACCTCCGCGACGTTCTTGCTGTAGGCAATGCCGTCAACCGTGGTCCCGGCGTTCTTTTCGCTGACCCTGTAGACGTACGTGCCAGGCTCGGTGTATTTGATCGTGCCGAAGTCGATGACAGCCTTACCCTTGTCGTCCAGATCGTCCTTGGTCACAGACGCGGTCACGGGCGCTGTCGCGGACTCGGGTATCGGGGCACCGTTCTCGGACGTCAGCCCAAACTCAAACGTGTCCTCCTTCGTCCAGTCGCGGCCCTCGAGCACCTTGGTCAGACCAAAGCTAGCCTTGGTGTCCACCGTTGCCGGCGTCACGTTAAAGCTGATCTTGCCGTTGTTGCCCAGGTAGGAATTGACATGCGTCGCGGTCGCCTTGGCGGACACGTTGTTCCACTTGGGGTTGAGAACGTCGGTCGCGGTACCAGTGTTGTTGCCGCCCACGCTCTTCTTGGTGGTATGGAGTTCGTCGATAAAGGCCAGACGCGCGGTTCCCACGCTAAACGAAAGGTTGCCGTCCTTGTCGGCAACTATAGCGCCGTCAAACTTGACAGCGTCGCCACCGATGAACTCGATGACGGCAGTGGTGGGCTTGGCCTCGTTGTTCTCGCCCTGCTCCTCAAACTCATCCTTGTAGTAATAGGCGCCGGTATCTGCCAGCGAATTCTTTGCAGGCTGCGTGCAGCCCTTGTCCGTGTAAATGGGAGTCTGCTTCTGGAAGTAGTAGTAGCGGTTGGTGTCGGCCGGCTCAAAGGTCGCAACCGTATCACCCAGCGCACCACCGCTCCACTTGTTCGCGTAGAAGCTCACGGTCTTGGTGCCGTCAACGACAGTCGTATTATGCTCGATGTAGTTCTTGAGCCCTGCTACCTTCTCGGGCGTAAACAGGTTGTCAAGTGCGGCGCTCTTCACGCTCGAGGCATACTTCACCTGAATGGGCTTAACGTTGTCGACCGAAAGCTTGCCGTCTACGGTCTTAAAGTGACTCAGCGGAATCAACGACGCAGGAATGTTAACCGTTACGATATCGCCCTTCCGGGGATTGTCATCGCCAGCACGCTGCACGGTGATGAGCAGGTCTTTTGCCTTGCCGGAAAACTCGTAGGTGTCGGTATTGGTTTCTTTGTTGACCGTCTTGCTCGCCTTGGTAAACGACATGCCGTTGATGACGACTTCGGTAAATCCGTCGACCTGCATAAAGTCGCCCAGCTCGTCGGTAAACGTGATGTAGCCGGACTTGGTCTCGTCGTAGCCCTTATGGATTTCGGTCGGATAAGGCGGCTCCGATGTGATGGCCTGTGAGATGTCGTCGAAGACCTTCTTGAGCTCTTCAGCATTGGTCGCCGACTTGTAGTAGTCGGAATTTTCCGCGCGCGTGCCAAGCTCGTCGCTCGCATACGACGTGGCATCGGGATAATTACTCGACACGGCGTGCATAAACTTGTTGACGTCGCTTGTCCCCTTTTTCGAGGGATCGGCAACAGGGTCCGCTCCACTAAAGATGCCGATGGTATAAACGGTGGCCTTGCCATCCTTCATCTTCTTGGCAGCCGTCACGGCAGCATTGGCGACGTCAGAATCAAACTCGCTGTAGCTCGTTGGCTTGCCGTCGGTAAAGAACACAACGATCTTCTTGGCATCTGCGCGACCAGAAGTGATATCCCCGGCCAGTTCCAGACCATAGTCGGCACGCGTAGCACCGCTTGGCTTGATTCCAGCAACTGTATCCTTAAGAGCTTTCACGTTGCCGCCGAAGCAATCGGTCAAACCCTTCATTACCTGCGAGTGGTTGTACTTGTATTGGCCTTGATAGTACGTGTCATTGCCGACCTTATCAGTCTTATCACCCGCAAACTTAACAATGGCAACCCTATGCTGCCTATCAACGCCCTCGATAGCCTCGTTTTGTTTGGCGATGGTATCGATAAAGCTGTTCGCAGCGCCCTTCAGTGCATCGATACGCTTGGTGCGATCTCCGCCACCCATAGGATCATCCATCGAGCCGGAGGCATCCAACACCATCACGATGTCGAGTGGCGTGGTGACCGTCACGGTCGAATTAGACGTTGAGGACATCGCCGAAAGCGTAGTCACAAAATCTGACGCTTTGTTTTCTCCAGTTTCCTTAACCGTCTTGTCGGTCCAGATTCGACCGACGTTTTGGGTCGTCACCTTATTGCCACCATGGCCCGCCGCCCAGATTTCCCAGCGTCCGCTGGTGTCGGGGTCGATGACCTTTCCGGCCATTTCCGGTCCGTCCATTCCTGTGCTGGACCTGGCGTTGGCCTCGGGCAGCATGGCAAATGCTGCAGCCGGCAATACCAGCACTACGGCCAGTATCACCGCCAAGAGACCCCTCGTGTACTTACTCATCGCGTCTCCCTTCTCGCAGGCTCAGACCTTGCATCAGCCTAAAGTTACGGAATGAGACACAATTTGAGCAGGTGACACACGTTCCAGATTCGGTTTTGGGCGTGAGACAAATGTCTCACCAAAGTTGAGACACGGCGTTTTCGCAGGAAAATAGGTGCGACTCAGAGCCATCGGGCCAAAATGATCCGTTTTCCTCCGTCCCCGGGGGCTCAGTTGGTAACGCTCGCCACGAAACCGGCCCATCTACTACGTTTAACCCGATACCCCTGACCATAACCGCGTTTTACGAAAAACCGCAAGCGTTCTACCTGCTGTTTTCTTTTCGCATTTTTCGCCGTGGTTGAGGGTAGCCACCCAAATGTAGTAGATAGGCCCATTTCATGGCGAACGGGTCACGCGGATGTCCTCGCAAGGCCAAAATAATCCGTTTCCCTCTGTCCACGGGAGATCAAGGTCTGGTACTGATATGGTGCCATTTCAAAACCATGCCGGATTACGGGGCTAAAGTCGGGGTCCTCATCCATACCTTCATTTTTTGAAAAACGGTAGGCTATCTACCTGCGGTTTTGTTTTTGGGATTTTCCGTATGGTCGGAGGTTCGCTATCTAGCCCCGTAATCCGGCATAGTTTTGTTCGCGACGGCACAACCGCGCGTTTAAGCGCGGGGCCGGTGGGGCATTTTTGCCCCACCGGCCCCTATCCCAGCTCTATTCCGGCGCTACTCCGGCTTGGTTTCTACCGTGGGGGTCTTGTCCGCTGCGACTGGGGTGCGGGCGGTGTCCATAGTCAGGCAGTGCTTGGGGCAGCTCTCGATGCACTCACCGCACACCACACAGGCATACGGGTCGATCGACCACGTTCCACCCTTGCGATCGACCGCGAGCGCGCCCGCCGGACAGCGACGCGCACACATGCCGCAGCAGATACACACGTCCATGTCATTGACGATATGCCCACGCAAGCGTTCGGGCGCCGTCAGCTTCTCCTGCGGATAACAAACCGTAACCGGCTGCTTGACCATAGAACCCAAGGCCGTCTTGGCAAATGTCAGTAAACTCATGCCGCGCCTACCTTTCCGTGCAGCTAATGCAGGGGTCGATGGTCAGGATAATCATGGGCACGTTGGCAAGGAGTACGCCCTGCAGCGCATGCGTCAGACCTGCCAGGTTTTGCGACGTCGGCGTGCGCACGCGAAAACGGTCCAGGTTCTTGGTGCCGTTACCGCGCACATAGTAATACGCCTCGCCGCGCGGCTGCTCAATCACAACCTCGCCGCGCGCGCCGTCGGCCGGCGTGAGCTTGGTGCGCCCGCCGATTCCGTCGTGCGGAATCTTGCCCACAAGCTCCTTGATGATGTCCATGGCCTGCGTGACCTCGGCGCAACGAACCTGGCAGCGGGCGTAGCAGTCGCCGTCGGTGGCAACGATGGGCTCAAACGCGGCCAGGTCCGCATAGGCACCGTCGCCAAACATGCGCACGTCGTAGTCCACGCCCGAGGCGCGCCCAAACGGGCCGACCATCGAAAGCTCCAGCGCATCCTTCTTGCTGATCACGCCCACGCCATGCAGGCGCTCGCCGCAGCTATTGTCGTCCAAAAACGTATGCACCAGGGCCTCGTAGTCGGGGCGCATGGCGTCAAGCGTCTGGACAATACCGGCCAGCTCGAAGTCCTCAATGTCGTGCTTAAGACCGCCGATCTCGTTGATTGACAAAATCACGCGACCGCCGCACGTACTCTCAAAGATTTTGAGAATCTGCTCGCGCAGGGTCCACGAGCGATAGAACAGCGCCTCGAAGCCAAAGGCATCGGCGAGCAGGCCCAGCCACAGCAGGTGCGAGTGAATGCGCGAAAGCTCGTGCAAAATGGTGCGGATATACTGCACGCGGCCGGGCACCTCGATGTCGAGCATGCGCTCGCAGGCGCTGGCATAGCCAGATCGGAAGAGCGTCGTGTAGGGAAAGAGTGTAGATCTCGGTGGTCGCCG
>UQMU01000045.1 GCA_900542305.1 uncultured Collinsella sp.
CGGATTTGAGGACGGCCGAAGAGGCGTCAGCAGGTCAGTGGGTCATCGTCCCGGCATTCAGCATCAGGGTAGCGCTGCGACGCGGAAATCGCGCGCCGTTGCCGCGCCCCGCAGTGCCCGCTTCCCCCGAGAACAATTATCAGTGCAGGTAAAAGGCCTGTCGATTTTCAAAAAAGGCAGGTATGGTCGGCTCTCTCGAGTTAAACGTAGTAAATAGGCCCTTTTCTTGGCGCGTGGTCAGCTCAATGCTAATCTCCGTGCCGGAACTGGCCCAGTTGTTTGTAAGTTGCGGTGATATAGGGACTGTTTGGCGCTTTGGAGCCTCAAAACAGTCCCTATATCACCGCAACTTGGAAGGGGCGGGCGGTGTCGGATGAGTGGCGCTGGCTGGTTGGGGCGGTTTAGGCCTGTTTGCGGCACTTCCATTGTTTGCGACACCAGCGCATGAGCGCCTTTACGATGGGAATCGTGATGAGGATGATCCATGCAGGATGGGGCTGTCCCAAACAGAGCCACATGTAGAGGAACCAAGCGATGGCGGCTGCTGGATAGACGCATTCAGTGAGCTTTGACAAATGGCGTCGATCGATAAAGTCACCAATCGCGTAGTAGACGGGAACCAAAAAGACGAGGAAAAGCCCCATGCCCCATGTGCCGTAGACAATGCCGAGCACCAGATAGGCGAGAGTGACAAGTGCGGGGAAGGGGAATTTGTTCCATGCACGTCCGACCTTGGTGTGGAAATGCTTGCCATGATGGTCGAGCTTGTCGTGTGCTTCCTTCCAGCTGGAAAACGTCTCGCCGTCGATGGTGACGGTGCCGTCGTCATTGGTACGCACGCTATGTCCATCGTCCTCAAGCGTATCGATATGCACGCCGCCCGGCCCCACATGCACCTCTTCGCCCTTGCGCTCGTTGGTCACATGGATGCCGCTCCAACCAACATGGACTTCCTCGCCTTTATTGGGATCAATGACGTGGATACCGCGCGCGAGGGAAATATCGACAAGTGGTTTGTCACCGCAATCGACGTGCTCGGCAGAATCCTCAGCCTCGTCAGCCACATCCGCCGTCTCGGTGTCGGCGCTACCGTCCTCCGGGCCGTCGGCATCGTTGGCCGCCTCCCCATATAGCAGCTTGTCCAACGACACGCCATACAGCGCGGCGAGCGCAATGAGGTTATCGGTATCGGGTGAGGACTCGCTGCGCTCCCATTTACTAACAGCCTGGCGGCTTACGCCCAGCTGGGCAGCAAGCGCCTCCTGAGAAAGCCCGGCAGCTTTACGGCGATCGACGAGGCGCTGTGCCATCGCAAGATCCATGGTGGTTCCTTTCGTTTGATGGTCGAATCGAATGAGCCGAGTATGCCGAGAACAACCGGTAGCGACCACCATTTCTAGTTAGAATCTGCTCAAACCCTACCGCAACTACTGGTAGCAACCCCTAACGACCAGCCATTTTAGGACAAATGTCAATGCAAGTAGCAGCCAAGAGCTCCCACTCAGTAAATTGCGGTGGAGTAGTTCCTAAATTCAGCCATTTGCGGACTAAGCAGGAACTATTTCACCGCAACTGAATTTCAGGTCAGGCACCCGCAGCAAGAAGGCGAATAGCCTCGGCCTCCCCAGTTACCGCAGGAGGCCCCAGGGCTTACCTCCCAAATCTTTCCGCAGGACGGAAGGACCCCGCCGCGCGAAGCGCACGGCGGGGTCCTGACATGTCCGAGGACGATTTGGGAGGTAAGCCCTGGGGGCTCCGATGGGGGCGGTTCCAGCCGAGGCTATTCGTCGCCGAAGCTGATGCCCAGCGCCTTGGCCTCGCGCACCAGATCACTCTGGGGGTCGACAAACTTGAGCTTGCCGGCGACATCCTCGAGCGGCATGTGGCACATTTTGCCGTCGCGCAGGGCAATCATGTAGCCAAACTCGCCGCGCAGGCAGCCGAGCGCTGCCTCGACGCCGCACTGAGTCGCAAAGATGCGGTCCTGGGCGTCGGGCTGACCGCCGCGCTGCGTGTGGCCGGGGATGGCGACGCGGGTCTCGCGACCGGTCTTGGTCTCGATCTCCTTGGCGATGTCGTACACGATTGACGGGCTCGTGCGCTCGGCGAGCTTCTTCTTGTACTCCTTCTTGGACAGCGCCGCGTCCTCCTTGGAGATAGCACCCTCGGCGACGGCTACGATGGTAAAGCGGCTGCCGGTCTCCATGCGATGCTCGATGGTCTTGATGACGTTATCCATGTCGTAGGGGATCTCGGGAATCAAGATGACATCTGCGCCGCCCGCGACGCCGGCATACAGCGGAATCCAGCCAACCTTGTGACCCATGATCTCGATAACGAACACGCGGCCGTGACTTGAGGCGGTGGTGTGAATGTCGTCGATGCACTTGGTAGCGACGTCGATGGCGCTCGTAAAGCCAAACGTCAACTCGGTGCCCCAGGTGTCGTTATCGATGGTCTTGGGCAGGGCGATAACGTTGAGGCCCTCTTCGCGCAGGCGGTTGGCGGTCTTGGTGGAGCCGTTGCCGCCCAGCATAAACAGGCAGTCGAGCTGCAGCTTATGATAGGTGTGGACCATCGCCGGCACCTTCTCGACGCCGTCGGCCTCGGGAGTGTCCAGGCGCTTGAACGGCGTACGGCTCGTGCCCAGGATGGTGCCGCCGCGGGTGAGGATGCCGCTAAAATCGGCGGGAGTCATGACACGGAATCTGCTGTAGATAAGGCCCTGGTAGCCGTCCTCAAAACCATAGATCTCGATAGGCTCTTCGCTGTTGGTCATAAGCGTTTTGACAATGCCGCGCATGGTGGCGTTGAGTGCCTGGCAGTCGCCGCCACTGGTAAGAAGACCGATCCTAAGCATGATGAATCCTTCCGGGCAAGTTATAACATGCGCATAAGTTTACCCCCGCACACTGTTGATACGGGGTAAAACGTGTTAGCTCAAGCGTATGGAAATGTAAACAACGTCAGGCGAGCGTAAGGCCGACGGGCCTGGCTCCTTACAGTGCGAAGGCGTCGACGTCGCCCCAGTGGCGGCGCAGCGTAATAGCGGCGGCGGGTTCGGTATTGTCAAAGACGACCGACCATTGCGTATTGCTGGTGATGTCTTCCGGATTGGGCTCTTGCGCTGCAGCGCGCAAGGCTTCCCAGACAATCGTTTCGTCCTGGGCACCGACATGGGCGTCAAGGACATCGGCGATTGCGACGGCGCGCTCTTTGCCATGGCCCAGCTCGCCATTCTTTTGGTTGGGCAGCACTTCGTCGCCATAGCAGGCGTAGAAATTCGTAACCTGGCGTACGGGAGTCGCTTTGAAAGCGCGGTCCGGATCGCGCGGATCCCACTCTACTACGTGCGCGTCACCGGCGGCGTCGTTGATAAAGAAGTGGTAATCGCGTCCTGCCATGGCGTGCATGTCGTAGGCGGAAAGCAGGTCGACAGCTTCTTGCGTGGTGGCGGCACGGTCGAGCACCAGGCGGATGGCGAGCGAGGTATTGATGACGGGGCGCTGCGTGTCCTGGTCACAGGGCTTGGAGTCCAGAGTGAGTACGGCAATGGACACGCCGCATTCGTTAACACCGTCGAGCTGGGCAAACGGGCCCATCAACGCCGCGGCGCGTCCGGCGACGGAGTCAAGCGGAGTGTTATCGCCCAGGTTGTTAAGGGCGGCAAGCCCGATGGAAGCATAGCCGCCGCGTGGGTGATTGCGCACCAGCAGCGCCGAGGTGTCGTCCTTAAAGTCGTAATTGCGACCGGTGCGCACGCGGCCTTCGGCATCTACGGCGACAAAAGCGCTGCAGGCAAACTGGGGCGCCTGGACATGTGCCGGCACACCGGGCAGCACCTGCGCCACCACGGCATCGATGTAGGCCTGGTCGTCGCGCACGCCAGCGGCGATGATGCGATCGAGATCGTAGTCGTAGGCGATGTCGATTGCGTACAGGTCATAGCTATCCGCGTAGCCGGTCAAGCGTTTGAGCGACGCGGCGGACTTGATTTGCTTGCGGTAAACGATACCGGTGGCAGCGGCAAGGCCGACGGCGACTCCCGCGACACCGCAGGCGATGGCAATGTTACGTGGCTTCATGACGGCTCCTCTCGTCCTGTTAGCGTAATTGTCGCAAAAGGAGCGCGGGCATGATGGCTCAACTTGGTGAGCGGCGCGGGATTAAACATGGAATGAAGAGTGCGGCGCTGGCGTGGCGGGGTATGCTGGAGGGGACCATCAACCCAGCGAAAGGGGAGAGCATGACGGATCAGGAAACGCCCGAGCGCGCGCATGTGACGGCCGACGATATCGAGGCCGCCAACGACCTCATCGACTTTATCGAGGCATGTCCCAGCATGTTCCATACGGCGGCGACCATTATGGCCGAGCTCGACGAGGCGGGCTTTACCTACCTGCCCGAGAACGCGGCGTGGGACATCGAGCCGGGCGGGCGTTATTACACGCAGCGCAATACCTCGAGCGTTATTGCCTTTAAGGTGGGCGAGGACCTGACCGCGACGTGGGGCGAGGACGGCGTTGCCGGTGACTATCATTTTCAGCTCACGGCGTCGCACAGCGATTCGCCGACGTTTAAGGTCAAGGCCGTGCCCGAGCTCGACGGCGCAGGCGAGACGCTGCGCCTGAACACCGAGGCCTACGGCGGCATGATCGACTACACCTGGTTCGACCGCCCGCTGGCGCTCGCGGGCCGCGTGTTGGTACGCGAAGGCGACCGTATTGAGAGCCGCCTGCTTGCCACCGAGCGCGAAGTCGCGATTATCCCGAGCCTTGCCATCCATATGAACCGCGGCGTTAACGAGGGCTTTGCGCCCAACCGAGCTGTTGACCTGTGCCCGCTCATCAGCGCCGGCGAGCTTAAGCAGGGTGACTTCGATGCCCTGATCGCCGACGAGCTGGACGTTGAGCCCGAGCAGATTCTGGGCCGCGATCTGTTCCTGGTCAATCGTCAGGATGCGCGCATTTGGGGCTGGGCCGATGAGTTTATCTCGACGCCCAAGCTCGACGACCTGGCCTGTGTCTATACCTCGCTACAGGCATTTTTGGGCGCCGAAAACGCGCACGACGTCTCGGTCTTCTGCTGCTTCGATAACGAGGAGGTTGGCTCCGAGACCAAGCAGGGTGCCATGTCGACCTTCTTGGCCGACGCGCTGCGCCGCATCAACGGATCGCTGGGTTTTGACGACGAGTCGTACCATCGCGCACTTGCTGCCTCGATGCTTGTAAGCTGCGACAACGCACATGCCGTGCACCCCAACCACGCCGAGAAGTGCGATGCCCGCAATCAGGTGGTGCTCAACGGCGGTATCGTCATCAAGGAAGCCGCCAACCAGCACTACTGCACCGATGCCTTTAGCCGCGCGGTGTTCCAGGCCATCTGCGATGACGCCGACGTGCCCACGCAGGCCTTCGCCAACAAGAGCGATATGGCCGGCGGCTCCACGCTCGGCAATCTGTCCAATATGCAGGCGAGCATGCATGCTGTGGACGTGGGCCTGCCGCAGCTTGCCATGCACTCGAGCTACGAGACCGGCGGCGTACGCGACGTGATGTACGCCATCCGCGCTCTCACCGCGTTCTACGAGCGCAACCTAACCATCAACGGCGCCGAAAGCGTGGAGCTCTAAATGCAAGCCGAAGACGAGAAGACCGAGGGCAGGTCTCAACTAATCGATCAGGGGTCGAAGCTGTTCGCCACCGCTTGCCATGAATCGGGAATCGACGTGTCCAACGCGTGGCCAGCGAGCGATGAAGAACTCAAGCGTAGCGCCTATTCGGACCATTATGGTAAGGAGATGGACTGGCTCTAATAGGCGAAACGTCGAAAACGCCAGATGAATGCCTGATATCACTTTGACAAAAGTATCGCAGGCAAAACCAACGTAATGGTGCAAACTAACCTGACCCCATTGCACCAAAAAGGGAGAATGCCGCAGGTCGGACAAAAGTCAGCGAGAGCCCGCCAGAGCGAGCAAGGTGACGTGAAAGAGGAGGGCATTGACCTTCTGGTCATGCCCGACGATTGAAAGGCAGATTGCCGCTCTGGCGGGCTCGCAGCGTCGAGGGGTTCCGGCGTTTGGCAAAACGCCGGAACAATCAGTGTTCGATCCAGCAGCGAAGCGTCTCGCCAGCTTGCAGGTGACGCAGATTCTCCGCGGCGATGTCGACCACGTTGTTGAGCGTGGCTGCCAGGTGGAACCAGCCCGAGACGTGCGGCGTGATGAGCATGTTGGGCGCATCCCACAGGGGGTTTGTCGCAGGCAGTGGCTCGGGATCGGTGACGTCGACCGCGGCGCCGGCGAGATGTCCCGACTCCAGAGCGGCAACCAAGTCGTCGGCGACCACAAAATCGCCGCGGCCGCCGTTGGCAAAGAAGGCGCCCGGCTTCATCGCGGCGAAGAACTCGGCGTTCGCCAGGCCGCGGGTCTCGGGTGTGCTCGGCATAAAGGATGCGACGACATCGGCCTCGGCCAGGCGCTCAGACAGGGCATCCATGCCGTCCATGTCCTCAAATACAATGGGGTAGACGAGCGGATGGCGCTTGATGCCGCGGACGTGCGCGCCCATGTCGCGGCAGAGCGTGGCGAAGTGGCCGCCGATATCGCCCGCGCCCAGCACCAGCACATTGGCGTTTTTGAGCGAGGTGACCGGTCCCAAATCCTCCCAGCGATGCTCGCGCTGCAAGTCGTGATAGCCGGGCAGGTGCTTCATCATGGAAAGGACCATGGCAAACATGTGCTCGCTTACGGCCTGACCGTAGGCGCCGATCGAGCAAGACAGCTTGACGTCAGCCGGCACGGTGCCGGCAGCAAGGTAGTCGTCATAGCCGGCGGTCTGCAATTGCAACAGCTGGAGATGCTCGCATGCCGTGAGCATGTCAGGGTCGATGTTGCCCAGGATCACGTCGGCATCGGCGACCTGCTCGCGCGTGGCGGCGTCGGCGCTCGTGTAGATAAAGTCCTCGCCCGGAGCGCTCGACTCAAGAATTACGCGATGACGGTCGTTGACGGGCAGCAAAACCAGGATGTTCACAAGCAGTCCTCTCCGCTCGACCTGCCAAAAAGGGACAGGTTTATTTTGGCAGGTTATATCAGGCAAAACGCTAAAAAACGCCGGATGCAAGACGAGCGTGCCCGTCAGCATCCGGCGCATCCACGGCTACCAGCTCAGCAGCTCGTAACCGTCCTCGGTCACCACGAGCTGTACCTCGCACTGGGCCGAATCGCTGCCGTCCTTGGTGCGCACACACCAACCGTCACCCTTGCTAATCTTGATGTCGGGCGCTCCGGCATTGACCATGGGCTCGATGGTAAAGACCATGCCCGGGGCCATGATGGTGTCCACATCGGGTGCCTCGGTGGTAAAGCCCACAAACGGGTCCTCGTGGAACTCCTTGCCAATGCCGTGTCCGCCGTACTCGCGCACCACGCTAAAGCCGGCGTCCTCGACGGTCTTTTGCACGGCCTCGGCCATAACGGACAGCGGTAGCCATGGCTTGACGGCCGCCAGACCCGCCTCCACGCTGGCGCGGGTGACGTCGACCAGGCGTTGGCGCTCGGCCGAGACCTCGCCGATGCAGAACATGCGGCTCGAGTCGCTAAAGTAGCCGTCCAAGATCGTGGAGCAATCCACGTTGATGATGTCGCCTTCGTGCAGCACATCCGTATCGCAGGGGATACCGTGACAGACCACGTCGTTGATTGAGGTGCACACGCTCTTGGGATAGCCCTCGTAGTTGAGATCGGCCGGCGTGCCACCGTGCTCGACGGTGTAGTCGTAGATCATCTGGTCGATCTGGTTGGTGGTCATGCCTGCGGCGATATGCTCGCCTACGTAGTCGAGCACGCCCACGTTGATGGCAGCGGAGCGCTTGATGCCTTCGATGTCGGCGGGCGTCTTGTAGAGTGTGCGGGGCAGAACCTCCCAGCCCTCTTCCCACAAGCGCTCGAGGCGCTCATCAAAGGCACTGTGGCATTTCTTGTATTTTTTGCCGCTGCCGCACCAGCAAGCGTCGTTGCGGCCAGGCACGGGTCCTTTGTCATACATGGCTAACTTCCTTTCATCCGCAGCTAGTATAGCCCACCCACGCGTCCATAAAAGTTGCGGTGATATAGTTCCGATCTAAGCGGTTTAACAGCATAAACAGGAACTATATCACCGCAACTGATGGAGTGGGATGGCGGACACTGGCTGCTGCGTGGCTTTGCTAGTAGCTCACCTGGCAGGGAATGCCGAGGGCTTGGACGCGCGCGGCAATGGCGTCAAGCACCTCGGGTGCTGCTTTGGCAAGGCCTGCGACCGGTGTCTCGCGCGCCACCGTGTAGATGGTCGCTTCTTGTGGGCGAATGCGCTCAAGCGCCGCGAGCCAGGGGGCGACGTACTCCTCGCCGGTGTTGTCGATGAGCTTGCCCTGATACTCGCCGTTCAAAAAGATCGTCTGGATAATAACGTGACCGTCAAAGCTTGCGAACGTCTCGATCTGGTGCTCGACGTCGTAGGGGCCAACAGGCTGGTCGAGCAGCTGGATAAACGCCGGGTCGACCGTATCGAGCTTGAGGATGTTGTCGTCGACCATCATGAGCGCATTGTGTACCTCGGGGCGGTCGGCGCGCGTGCCGTTGGAGAGCACGGCAATCTTGGAGTTTGGGGCCAGCTGGTCGCGAAGCGCGACGGCACCGGCGATGGCCTGCGGAAACTCCGGTGCGGCGGTGGGCTCGCCGTTGCCTGCGAAGGTGATCACATCGGGGAGCTCGCCCTCGGCTGCCATATCGCGCAGCTTTGCCTCGAGCGCGTCGAGTACCACGGCGGTTGTGTTGTACGGCTCGTGGCAGGGGCGCTCGGCGTTGAGGCCGTTTTCGCAGTAAATGCAGTCGAACGTGCAGATTTTGCCGCTGGCCGGCATCATGTTGACGCCGAGCGAGAGACCAAGGCGACGGCTGCGAACGGGCCCAAAGATGGGGCTGGCATTCAAAAACGTAGACATAGGCATATGCTCCTCAAGACAATTGTGCCTAAGCATAGCATCGGCTCCAAAGCAGGGTGCGGGCTCTTGCTTTACAAGTTTCGTTTTTTCACGTCGCTCATTATGCCGTGTCATGAAAAGCCTCGGGTCGGGTAAAGTTAATCTGTTAACAAGGCGTAAAGCAATGCGGGTCTATCCAGCCGTACTGACGCGCAACTGGATGGGCGTTGATGATGGGGGCACAACATGGATTTTACGGTCGAGAATGCGGGCACCACGATTGCCTGTCGCGAATATGCCGGCCCGGATGTGTCGCCTGATACTCCTGCCTTGGTGTGCGTGCACGGCGCTTGTGTCGACGGCACATTTTTCGACGGCATCGCATGTGAGCTCGGTCGCAACTACCGCGTAATTGCCTATGACCGCCGCGGCTGTGGCGGCAGCAGCGAAGCGGCAGACGGCAGCTATGATCTTGCCGCTCAGGCCGCCGACCTGCAGGCCGTGATCGAACACGTTGGCGCTCCGACAAATGTGCTTGCGCACAGCGCCGGTACGTTGGTGGCGCTGGAGCTTCTTCGCACCGAACCCCATCTCGTCGCCCGTGCGATTCTGCATGAGCCGGCTGTGTCGGCCGAAGGCGTCGGCATGGGCGCAGCTCCGATTTTGCTCGATATGATTGCGGCTGGAAAGGTTTCAAGGGCGCTTCGGCTTTTCTTGGGAGCTCTCGGCGACTTGGACCCCGAGGCTCCCGGGACGACCGAAGCGGAAGCCAAACATGCCCTGCGCAATGGTCGTTGCTTTATGGCGAACGAATATGGAACAAATATGACATATGCTCCCGACTGGGAGCGCGCCCGCGCGTCAAAGGCGGTGTCGGCCGTGTTTTTGGGCGAGCTTTCGGTCGGTACGCCCCGCGAGGCTGGTACGCGAGCGGCTGCCGAATATCTCGATTGCCCCCTTGTGACGATCCCGGGCGCGCATAACGGTTTGCGCGATCGCCCCGTTACGGCGGCAAACGCCGTTCACGATGTCTTGGAGCGTTAGCACGCTCGATGACCTGCGGGGAGGGGGACTGTTGGCGTTTCGTCATTGTTAACGAATGCGCCAATAACCACGCGCCCGCGGTTCCATTACCACCGTTTGCCAGGTCATAAAAATGTAACAGCATTCACGTGCTTACCTGCATCGGCAAGGTGTTACCCTTGTAGCATTTGGAACCCACCGCTACCATGCGAAACTATCGAAAGGGCCCCATATGCTCAATAATCACGAGGTCAATCTAACCGACGAGGAGGCTGCCGCTGAGGTCGCCCGCGTCGCGAAGACCTACCCCGTGGTGCGTTTGCTGTCGGCCGATCAGATTAAGAGCGAGCCTAACTGCCTGCTCGCCGGCGATCGCTGCCCTTGTCTGCGTCAGTCGAGTCTTGAGGCTTTGGCAGACTCCGATGAGGTGTCGGAGCAACTGCTCAACGATGGTGTTGAGTACCGCGCTCGCCTACGCCCTCTAAAGGTCGAGGGTGAGCCTCGTGTCTTGCTGATGGTGCGTCCGATCGATGAACAAGAGGCTGCAGAAGAGGACCTTGTCTACACCGACGTGCTGACGAGTGTGCGCAATCGCCGATATTACGAGGAAAAGCTCCGTAGCGCCCGCATGAAGGCCGGCGTTGCGGTGATCGACCTTGACGATTTTAGGGTCTTCAACGATACGTGTGGCCGTCATGCCGGCGACCTTGCGCTCGGTGCCGTGGCGACAGCCATACGCAGCGGTATTCGTTCGACTGACGAACTTGTGCGCTATGGCTGCGACAAGTTTGTGGCCGTCATGCCCGATATTCCCTCCGATGACTTTGCCCGTCGCCTGCGTCAGGTATCCGATGCCGTTCGTTCCGCGTTTATTCCGGGCCATGAGCACGTGAGCTTGACGGCATGTGTTGGTGGCGTTCGCATTCATGGCGAGACGGTTGATGAGGGCGTTGGCCGCGCTGTCCAGTTACTGAGCCGTGCTAAGGCAAAAGCCGGTACGGTCGTGACCGATGGCGATTTCAACGAGGCCTTCCAAAACGAAAAGCCTTTGGTGCTTATCATCGATGACTCCGAGATGAACCGAGCCATTCTCAACGAGATGCTCAAGGACGAGTATTGCATCCTCGAGGCTGATAACGGTCGTACGGCGCTCGATATGGTCGACCGCTATGGCGATGAGTTGTCGCTCGTGCTACTGGACATTGTCATGCCGGACGTGAGCGGCTTTGAGGTGCTGGCCGATCTGTCGCGCCGATCGGTTGTTGACAAACTACCTGTCATCATGATCTCGAGCGAAGATTCCGACGATGTGGTTCTGCGCGCGTACGAGCTGGGCGCCTCGGACTATATCAGCCGCCCGTTTGACTCCCGTGTCGTGCGCCGCCGTGTAAGCAACACCATCCGTCTGTACGCCAAACAGCGCCGCCTGACGAGCCTGCTGTCCCAGCAGTACAACGAGCGCGTCAAGAACAGTCGCATGCTCATCGACATCATGGCCGGTGTCATGGAACTTCGCAATGGCGAGAGCGGCAGGCACGTTACGAATATCGAAAAGCTGATCGAGCTGCTGCTTGGCTGTCTGGTCCAGCGTAGCGACACCATTTCCCTCGACAACGAGGAACGCTCCACGATTGCCCTGGCTTCGGCGCTGCACGATATCGGCAAGATGGCGATTGACGATGCGATTCTCAACAAACCCGGACGCCTTACGTCCGAGGAGTTCGAGATTATGAAGACGCATACCACGATGGGCGCCGACATGTTGCTTGAGCTGGGCCGCCATCACGTCGGCAATGCGCTTATGGAATATGCGTACCAGATTGCGCGTTGGCATCACGAGCGCTGGGACGGCAAGGGCTATCCCGATGGCCTTAAGGGCGACGATATTCCCATTGCCGCGCAGGTGGTCTCGGTGGCCGACGTGTACGATGCTCTGACGAGCGTGCGTGTGTACAAGGACGCTATTCCGCACAAGGAGGCGATCCAGATGATCTTGGACGGTAAGTGCGGTGAGTTTAACCCGCTGTTGCTCGACTGTCTGCTCGAGGTGCAAGACCGTATTGCCGAGACGTTGGCACGCCCCGCCGACGTTGTCGCGTTTCCCACGATTTAGTTTGACCTAAGGAGTTTTAATCCATGATTTCCATGCGTGAGGCGTATGAGAAGATCGGCGCTAATTATGATGACGCGTGCGCTCGGCTGATGGGCGAGGAAATGCTTGCCCGCTTTGCCCTCAAGTTTTTGGATGACGAGAGCATGGACAAGCTGGAGGCCGCCATGGCGGCAGGAGACGCCGAAGGTGCGTTTATGGCAGCGCACACACTCAAGGGCGTGAGCCAGAGGTCGCGCGCGCAGACGTGGTGTAAGAGTGTCCTGAGGTCCGTCGCTGCAAGTCC
>UQMU01000046.1 GCA_900542305.1 uncultured Collinsella sp.
GAGGACGAGGGTCTTGGCTCGCGTAGCGGCAAGCGTGGTGCGGGCAACCGCCACCGTTCCGGTCGCGATGACGAGCGCGGCGGCCGTGACGAGCGTCGCGGCGGCGAGGGCCGTGGTGAGCGTAGCACCCGCGGCGGTGAATCCCGTGGCGGCAAGCGCTTTGAAGAGCGCAGCGGTCGCGGCGGCGAGCGTCGCGAGGGTGCTCGTGGCAATAGCGGGCGCAGCGGCGCCGGTCGTTCGAATGAGTCGCGTGATCGTCGCGATCCGCGTGCCAGCCGCGATCGTCGCGATGATTGGCGCAACTACGACGATACCCGCGAGGAGCGTCGCGGCGGCTATCGTGGTGGTCGTGGCGGCAACCAGACCGGCTCCCGTGGCGGCCGCGCCGGCGGTCGCGATAACCGTGGCAGCTATGGCAACAGCCGTGGTGGCAAGCGCGGCGGCAGCTCCCGTCGTCCCGGTGACGGCGGCGGCAAGCGCAAATAACATACGCATCGCACGATAAGGCGAGATGAGTTTGGGCCCCGAGCAGACTATGCCCGGGGCCCTTTTTGGTGCAAAGGGGTCAGGTCAATCTGCACCAACGTCTTGAAGTTGCGGTGGAATACGGACTGTTTTGGCCTTTTGAGCGGCTTTTCAGTCCCTATTTCACCGCAACTCACGATTGGTGCAAACAAACCTGTCCACGATGCACCAGAGTGAGGAGTGTCCCCAAGTGCCGCATTGTGGGTAACGCGTTTTATCAAATATGGCATTTATCTGCGGTAATGTTCTATTTCGCCGCTGGGGACGACGTTTCATACCGCCTGCCGAACTGTATTGATGCCAAACAACTTTTTAGGTCAGTCTGTTGCGTGTAGCAATTTCACCCAGCCTCGCCTCCGGGCTGCCATGTGAGAGGGGATCTTATGGCTCGACTGCATGTAATGGAACGCAGCCACGCTCAGGCCGTCATGGACGACCTGCACGATGCGCTCGGACGTCGTCTGGCGGTGAGTTCGCTCGCCCCGTGTCCCGTTGAGTTTACGGCAGCGCTCGTCAACCTGTGCTCCACCCAGAGCTGCGGCAAGTGCACGCCCTGCCGCGTGGGCCTGAGCGCGCTGAGCGATCTGCTCGCCGATGTGCTCGAGGGCCGCGCCGACGAGTCCACGCTCAATCTGATCGAGCGCACCGCCCGCACCATCTATCTTTCGAGCGATTGCGCCATCGGTTACGAGGCCGGCGCCATGGCGCTTACGGCTATCCGCGGTTTCCGTGACGATTTTGAGCACCACATCCGCGAGCACTCCTGTGGCTTTGACCGCGAGGCCCGCGTCCCGTGCGTCTCGGGCTGTCCGGCGCATGTCGACATTCCCGGTTACATTTCGCTCGTCGAGGCCGGCCGCTATGCCGATGCCGTCAAGGTCATCCGCAAGAATAACCCGCTGCCGCTCGTTTGCGGCCTGGTGTGCGAGCATCCCTGCGAGATGCATTGCCGCCGTGGCATGGTCGACGACCCCATGAACATCCTCGCCCTCAAGCGTTTTGCCGTTGAGCACAGTGACCTCAACGACCACAAGCCGCATGTAGTGGACAACACCGGTAAGCGCGTCTCCGTGATCGGCGGCGGCCCGGCTGGCCTTTCCTGTGCCTACTACCTGGCCGTGATGGGCCACAAGGTGACCATTTTTGAGCAGCGCCACCACTTGGGCGGCATGCTGCGCTACGGCATCCCCAGCTATCGTCTGCCGCGCGAGCGCCTGCAGGCCGAGATCGACTGGATCTTGAGCGCCGGCATCGACGTTGAGCTCGATCACTCCGTGAACGGCGAGGAGCTCGCTCGCCTGCGCGACGAGTTCGATGCCGTCTACCTGGCCATCGGTGCCCATAGCGACAAGAAGCTCGGCCTTCCGGGTGAAGAGGCGCCCGGCGTGGAGTCGGCCGTCAAGATGCTGCGCGCCATCGGAGACGACGAGCTGCCCGACCTGAGCGGCCAGCGCGTGTGCGTCATCGGCGGCGGCAACGTGGCCATGGACGTGGCGCGCTCTGCCGTGCGCTGCGGTGCCGAAAAGGTGAGCATCGTCTACCGCCGTCGCATCTGCGATATGACGGCCCAGGACGCCGAGATTGCCGGCGCCCAGGCCGAGGGTTGCGAGGTTCTGGAGCTCACGGCGCCGCTCGCCATCGAGACGGGCGAAGATGGTCGCGTGAGCGGCCTGCGCGTGCAACCGCAGATTATCGGCGAGCCCCGCCGCGGTCGTCCGGCTCCGCGTGCCGCCGCTACGCCCGAGCGCGTCATCCCCTGCGAGCGCGTGTTTGTCGCCATTGGCCAGGACATCGATTCCAAGCCGTTTGAGGACATGGGCATCGCCTGCAAGTGGGGTTGCGTGGTCACCGACTCGGACGGTGCCGTGCCCAACTTCGATGGCCTCTTTAGCGGCGGCGACTGCCAGACCGGCCCCGCCACCGTCATCCGTGCCATCAACGCCGGCCGCGTGGCTTCGGCAAACATCGACCGCTATCTGGGCTTCGACCACAAGATCAAGCTCGACGTGGAGCTGCCGACCGTTCAGTTTAAGGGCAAGCACGAGTGCGGCCGCTGCGAGCTGGGTGAGCGCGAGGCCGGCGAGCGTATTCACGATTGGAATCTGGTCGAGCAGGGCCTTACCGAGGAGGAGGCGCGCCAGGAGGCAAGCCGCTGCCTGCGTTGCGACCACTTTGGTTTTGGCGCGTTCCGCGGAGGGAGGAACCTGGAATGGTAGAGCTCAACAACCCCACTGTCAGCGATAACACCGAAAGCGGAGCACTCAATATGGTCAAGCTCACTATCGATAATTGCGAGGTCGTGGTGCCTGAGCACACCACGATCCTGGACGCGGCCAAGTCCGTCGGCATCCAGATTCCCACCCTGTGCTACCTGCGCGATCTGAACGAGATCGGCGGCTGCCGCGTGTGCGTGGTCGAGGTTGAGGGCTGCGACCAGCTGGTTGCCGCCTGCAACAACTACGTGCTCGACGGCATGGTGGTCCACACCAACAGCCCCAAGGCCCGCGAGGCGCGTCGCACCAACGTGCAGCTGCTGCTGTCCCAGCACGACTCGCGCTGTACGAGCTGCGTGCGCAGTGGTAACTGCAACCTGCAGACCATCGCCAACGACCTGGGCATCTTCTATCTGCCGTACGAGCAGCACCTGGCACGCGAGGGCTGGGACTTCGATTTCCCCATCATCCGCGATAACGACAAGTGCATTAAATGCATGCGTTGCATCAAGGTGTGCGAGAACGTGCAGGGCTTAGGGATTTGGGATCTGACCAACCGCGCCACGCATACCGCCGTGGGCACCCGCGGGCGTGCGCCGATCGGCAAGACCGATTGCGTCGCGTGCGGTCAGTGCATCACGCATTGCCCGACGGGCGCCCTGCGCGAGCGCGACGATACCGAGACCGTGTTCGACGCCATCGCCGATCCCGACAAGATCGTGCTGGTGCAGATTGCGCCGGCCGTGCGTAGCGCCTGGGGCGAGGAGCTCGGCATTCCGCGCGAGGAGGCAACCGTCGAGCGCCTGACCTGTGCGCTGCGCCGCGTGGGCTTTGAGTACGTGTTCGATACCGACTTCTCGGCCGATCTCACCATTATGGAGGAGGGCTCCGAGCTGCTTGAGCGCCTGGGTAAGGCCGCCAAGGGCGAGGGCGACAGCCGTGGCTGGCCCATGTTCACGAGCTGCTGCCCGGGCTGGGTGCGCTTTGTGAAGGCGCGTTACCCCGAGTTTGTCGACAGCCTGTCTACGTCAAAGTCGCCGCAGCAGATGTTTGGCGCCATCGCCAAGACCTACTACGCCAAGGTGCTGGGCGTGGAGCCCGAGCGTCTGTTTGTGGTGTCCGTGATGCCGTGCACGGCCAAGAAGGCCGAGTGCGCGCTGCCGAGCATGGTGGGCGAGGACGGCACGCCCGATGTGGACGTTGCGCTGACGGTGCGCGAGATGGTACGCATGATCCGCGCGAACCACGTGAGCGTGGATACGCTGGTTGAGGAGCCGCTCGATACGCCGCTGGGCTTTGGCACGGGCGCGGGCGTGATCTTTGGCGCCACGGGCGGCGTGATGGAGGCCGCCGTGCGCTCGGCCTATTACCTGGTGACGGGCAAGAACCCCGACGCCGACTTCTTTACCGACGTGCGAGGGCTCGACGGCTGGAAGGAAGCCGTCGCCGATATCGATGGCACCAAAGTACGCGTCGCCGTGGCGCACGGGCTGGGCAACGCCGCCCGTCTGCTCGACGCGATTCGCGACGGCCGTGTGAGCTATGACTTCGTCGAGGTCATGGCATGCCCGGGCGGCTGCGTCGGCGGCGGCGGTCAGCCTATCCACGACGGCTGCGAGCTGGCAGCCGAGCGTGGCCAGGTGCTCTGGGGCCTGGATGCCGCTGCGGACATTCGCTTCTCGCACGAGAATCCCGATGTCCAGGCGTGCTACCGCGAGTTCTTGGGCGAGCCGCTCTCGCCGCTGGCCGAGGAGCTGCTGCATACCGACCATCACGCATGGACGATGCCCAACGAGGGGACGTACTAGCGATGCGCGCGTTTGATTTTGAGATGTCGCGCCGGGGGTTTGCCTCGGCGCTCGCCGCGGGCGCCCTGTCGCTTGCGCTCGCGGGCTGTGGCGGCGGGGCTGCCGGTGCCGGCTCTGCCGCAGGCTCTGCTGCTGGGTCTGCCGCGGGCAGTGCTGCTGCCGAGCCGGTCGAGGTGCACGTCGCCTCGCTCAAGGGACCGACCTCGATCGGTCTGGTGCAGTTTATGGACCAGGCCGCAAACGGCGAGACGGACAATGAGCTCGACTTTACGATCAACACCGCCGCCGACGAGATCGTGCCCAAGGTCATTCAGGGCGATGTCGATATCGCGCTGGTCCCGGCCAACGTGGCGAGCGTGCTCTACAACAAGACCGAGGGCGCGGTGCAGGTCATCGACATCAACACGCTGGGCGTGCTGAACGTGGTGACGGGCGATGCAGGCGTAACCTCGTTTGGCGATCTGGCGGGTCGCACCGTCTACATGACGGGCAAGGGCACCACGCCAGAGTACGTCATGAACTTCCTGCTGGAGCGCGCGGGCCTGACCGGCCAGGTGACGCTCGAGTTTAAGAGCGAGCCCACCGAGGTGCTGTCGGCCCTGCTTGCCGATCCGTCTGCCGTGGGCGTGCTGCCGGAGCCGTTCAAGACCGCTGCCATCGCCAAGAGCGAAGGCAAGCTGTCAGCGCCGGTAAGTCTGACCGATGTGTGGGACGAGCTGGCGGGTGACACGGGTTCGCGCCTGCTGACGGGCGTGACCGTGGTGCGCCGCGCGTTTGCCGAGGAACATCCCGAGGCTGTGGCGGAGTTCTTGAGCTGCCATGCGGCGAGCGTTAAGGCCGTCAATGCGGCGCCGGCAGACTGGGCGCAGGCCGTGGTCGATGCCGGCATCGTGGACAACGCCAAGATCGCCGAGAAGGCGATTCCCGGGTGCATGCTTGTCTGTCAGACGGGCAAGGATATGAAGGCGGCACTTAGTGGGTATCTGCAGGTGCTGGCCGACGCGGACGCGAGCGCCGTGGGTGGTAAACTTCCGGCTGACGATTTCTACTACATGGAGTAGCCCGTGCGTGCGTTTGCTCGACAAATGACAGAGCGTATGAAGGCGGTGGCGGCAGCAGGTGCCGTCGCCGCCTTTTGGCTTGCCGTGTGGGTCTTCGCGGCGGCGCTGGTGGCGCAGCCGCTGATCTTGCCGGGGCCGGGTGCTGTTGCCTTGGCGCTGCTGCGCCTGGTGTGCGATGGCGGCACCTGGGCGATTTTGGCGGGCTCGGGCGCGCGAATACTGGGCGGGCTGGCGCTTGCCGCGGTGTGTGGTGGCATGCTTGCCGGGATTTCGTCACGTTCGCGGGCGTTTGCGCACCTGGTGGCTCCGGCGCTGTCATTTGTAAAGGCGACGCCGGTTGCCTGCGTGGTGGTC
The DNA here is from genome assembly GCA_900542305.1 of uncultured Collinsella sp. Lineage (GTDB taxonomy): Bacteria > Actinomycetota > Coriobacteriia > Coriobacteriales > Coriobacteriaceae > Collinsella. Next base: position 5,962 of record UQMU01000046.1, read on the forward strand.
CTGCTGCTCATTTGGTTGGGGTCGGCGCGCGTAAGCATTGCGGCGGTCTTTTTGATGGCGCTGCCGGGCGTATATTTCTCGCTGGTCGAGGGCTTGGCACAAGTGGATAAGCCGCTGGAGCAGATGTTTCGCCTGCATGGCGTGCGGGGTTGGCGACTGTTTTGTGCCCACACCTGGCGCGAAGTCCTGCCGTTTGTGCTTTCGTGCGCCCGCGCCGTGATTGGCATGAGCTGGAAGGCCGGCGTGGCGGCGGAGCTGATCGGCATGGCGACGGGCACCGTGGGCGAGCGCATCTATCAGGCGAAGCTTTTGATTGAGACGGCTGATCTGCTGGCTTGGACCGTGCTGGTCGTTGCCGCCTCGTGGGCTTGTGAGCGCGTGCTGGTGTGGCTGCTGCGGGTTTCGGGGCCCGTGGCGTGGCGCGTGGCCGTGCGGGCGCATGGGCATGGATTGCGCGGGCGTGCGGGGGCTGCGAGCGATAGCGCTGCGGCGGAGCTTGCGCTTGCCGTGGGCGATCGCGCGCCCTGGGCGCCGGCGCTGGATGGTCTGGTGCTCAACGTGCCCGCGGGTGGGCGTATCTGTGTGATGGGCGCTTCGGGCATGGGCAAGTCGACGCTGCTTTCGTTGGCAGCGGGGGAGTGCGCGCCGTGCTCGATGGTGTTTCAGGATGCACGCTTGATCGAGTCCGCCTCGGCGCTGGATAACGTGCTGGTATGCGCCGATGCGCGTGTGGATGCTTCGAGCGCCGCGGCATTGCTGCGCCTGCTGGTGCCGGGAATCGATGCGCATGCTCGCGTGGCCGAGCTTTCGGGCGGGCAGCGCCGTCGCGTCGAGATCGCCCGCGCCCTGCTGTGTGGCGGCTGTGCCATCATTCTGGATGAGCCCTTTACCGGCCTGGATGCCGCCGCGCGCGATGCGACGGCCGAGGCCGTGCTCGACCTGCTCGACGGTCGTATGCTGTTGCTTGCCACGCACGATGTCGCCGACGCTCAGGCCCTCGATATTTCGGACATCACCACGCTCTAAAAACTAACTCAGCAACAAAATGATCCATTTTCCTCCGTCCCCATGGGGTCGGGTGTGGTATTCTATCTGCGGGGTAATACTTAGGGATACCAAGTAATACCAACGCCGTAGAAACAAACTCCGGATGCGGGCCAATCGGGTTGCCTTCACAGCCCGTCGCCCAGCCGCGTGGCCCGCATCTATCCGCACTACCGTCGTTTCAAAAGGAAGCGCCATGGCAGAACACATGACCCCTGTAGTCGCGAAGGTCTTGCCCGAGGAGAAGGCAGCCTTCGCGGCGGCAACCCAGCTCGTGGGCACCACGCCGTCCAACGCCATCCGCATGTTTATCGCCGCGTTCAATCGCTGCGGCACCTTCCCGTTCGACATCTCGCCCAACGGGGCTTTTGGCAAAGAGTGTCCCCAACAGCTAGTCGTTGAAGAACGTTCCCAATGACTAGTCGTCGGGAGGAGGTTGGCATGCTCAATGCGATGATTTGGGCGCTTGCCTGTTTTGGCGTCGTTGCTGTCGATATTGCCCTGAGCGTCGTTTTGTTTTCCGCCCTTGGCGTCGCATCGGTGTTCATGGGTTTTTCGATCGATGACCTCGACATTCAATTGCTTCAGGCCGTCGCGCAGACAGCATCGTTTTTGATGGCGCTGCTGTGGTGGCGTTATCTGTGGCCGCGTTCGTTTATGGCACGCCGGCAAAGCGAGCACCCGCTCGGCGGGGGAGCGCGTGGGGCGTGGAAACGCATCGCCTGCGTTATCGTGATTGGCCTTGCCCTGCAGGTGGTCGTTGGTTACGTGATCGACGCCGCGCTGTCGCTGTTGCCCGAGGCCGCGGCCGACTACAGCGAGCTTGTCGAGGAAACAGGCATGGGCGACACCAGCTATCTCGCCGTCCTGACTACGGTGCTCGGCGCCCCATTTTGTGAAGAGCTGCTGGTGCGCGGCATTATTTTTGAGTTTTCGCTCCGAGCGTTTAATCCGCAGTGCCGCCCACTTTGGAAGCGCCGGCGTCGTGCGAGCGCGCAGGACGGCGCCATGGTGCCCTGGGCGGCCCCAAGTACGTGGGGTATTGCCGCGGCGATTGTGCTGCAGGCGGCAATCTTCGGTTTTATGCACATGAATTGGGTGCAGGGTTGCTACGCGGGTGCCGCCGGCCTCATTTTTGGCTGGGTGCTCGTGACGACCGGAAAGCTCCGCTACACGATTCTGCTGCACTTTGCCTTTAATGCCGGGTCGTATCTCATGACGTTGCTCTGGTTTGTGAACACGCCGCTCGATGTGGCAATTACGGTCGCTATCGCCGGCGTCATCCTCGTTGAGGCAATGCGTTCGCTGCGCCACGCGTGTGGGGTGGATGCAGCGAGCGCACCGCTGCCCTAGTTGCGGCGTCCGCCGCCGTTGGCGCCCTGACGCCCCTGGGCCGCACGGTTGCGGCCCGCGGTGTTCTGTGCGCGCGACATGCCGCCGTGGCCCTTGCTGCCCTTAGGCCCCTTGCCAGCGGCGCCACCGTGGGCCTTGCCGCCCTTCTTGCCGGTGCCATGCCCACCGCCAGCAGATGTCTCGCCCGGGCGCGGGGGCACGGGACGAATCAGGCAATGCTTGGTGTAGCCGATCAGATCGCGGCGGCCAGCCTTTTCCAGCGCCTCGCGCACGAGCTTGTAGTTCTCGGGCTTGCGATACTGGATGAGCGCACGCTGCATGGCCTTCTCGTGCGGGTCGCGCGCCACGTAGATCGGCTGCATGGTGCGCGGATCCACGCCGGTGTAGTACATGCACGTCGACATGGTGGACGGCGTGGGGTAGAAGTCCTGCACCTGTTCGGGCATGTAGCCCATGTCGCGCACGGCCTCGGCAAGGTCCACTGCTTCCTTCATCGTTGAGCCGGGATGGCTCGAGATTAGGTACGGCACTACGTACTGCTTGAGTCCGTATTCGCGGTTCAGGCGTTCAAATTTACGGCAGAACGCGTCGTAGACGGCTCGGCTCGGCTTGCCCATCACGGACAACACCGCGTCGCTCACGTGCTCGGGTGCCACGCGCAGCTGGCCCGAGACATGGTGCTCCAGCAGCTCGCGCAAAAACTCGTCCGAGGCATCGGCCATGGTGTAGTCAAAGCGGATGCCGCTGCGGACGAAGACCTTCTTGACGCCCGGCAGCTGGCGCAGGTCGCGCAGCAACTGCGTGTAGCCGCTCTCGTCGACCACCATGTTCTTGCATACGCTCGGCCACAGGCAGCGCTTGTTCTTGCACACGCCGTGCTTGAGCTGCTTGTCGCAGGCAGGGCGGCTAAAGTTTGCCGTCGGTCCGCCCACGTCGTTGATGTAGCCCTTAAACTCGGGATCGCGCGTGAGCAGCTCGGCCTCGCGCATGATCGAATCGTGGCTGCGCATCTGCAGCACGCGCCCCTGGTGGAAGGTGAGGGCGCAAAACGAGCACTCGCCAAAACAGCCACGGTTGGAGCTAATGGAAAACTTGATCTCGGCAAAGGCCGGCACGCCGCCTGCCGCGTCGTAGTCGGGATGCCAATCGCGTGCGTAGGGGAGCTCGGCCACCTCGTCCATCTCATCGGTGGTGAGCGTCGCCGATGGCGGGTTCTGCACCACATAGACGCTGTTGGGGTAGGGCTCTACCAGGCGGTGTCCGGTGATGGGGTCCATATTCTGCTGCTGCACATTGAAGCTGCGTGCGTAGTTGAGCTTGTTGGCGGTAAGGTCGTCCCAGCTGGGCAGCAGGTCGTAGTCGTAGACCTCGTCGAGCGAACCCGTGCGGTAGACGGTGCCGTTGATATAGGTGATCTGATCGACGGGCAGTCCCGCGTCGAGCGCGTCGGCGATCTCGACAATCGCGTGCTCGCCCATGCCGTAGATGAGGATGTCGGCGCCCGAGTCGAGCAGTACCGAGCGCTTGAGCTTGTCCTGCCAGTAGTCGTAGTGAGCCAGGCGGCGCAGGCTTGCCTCGATGCCGCCGATGATGATGGGAGCGTCCTTGAACGTCTGACGGATGAGGTTGCCGTAGACCGTGACGGCACGATTGGGGCGGTGCCCCTCCTCGCCACCGGGGGTATAGGCGTCGGTATGGCGACGGTGCTTGGTCACCGAATAGTGGTTGACCATGGAGTCCATGTTGCCGGCGCTGACCAAAAAGCCCAGGCGCGGCTCGCCGAGCACGCTGATGCTGGCAGGATCGGTCCAGTCGGGCTGGCAGATGATGCCCACCTTGTAGCCGTGCGCGTCGAGTACGCGGCTGACGATGGCCATGCCAAAGCTGGGGTGGTCCACGTAGGCGTCGCCGCAGATGTAGACAAAGTCGCACTGGTCCCAGCCGCGCGCGTCCATATCGGCGCGGCTGACGGGGAGGAACTTGTCGCGGCCCGGGCGCCAGGGACGGGCAGGCGCTGCCGGGGTATGAGTGGCGTGGCCGCCCTGGGCCTTGCCGCCGCGCTTTTGCTGCTGGCCCTGTTTGCCCTGCTGACTGCGCTGGTTGTTCTGAGCGTACTGAGGCTTTTTTGCCACGATCCCTCCCGGTGTTTGTATGCTGCACGTAATTGTAACCAGTCTTTTTGGGACGGGGCTAAAAAGACTGGTGGAGTACATGGGCTGGCGGATCGGCGCGTCGATGCGGGTGCTGTATCCGTCGTTTGTTTCCAGACTGTGTATCTGCGTGTTGGGGAAGCCGTCTCGCGCGCACGCCATGTTGTCAATGGGTTACAGTATGAACGGCGGCTATGTTTCCGCCAACGCACGAGAGAGTCGTCAACAAGGAGGATGCACGACGATGCAGCGTGCCAAACAGATATCGGAGTCTATTGAGCTGGGCATCATCTTGGCGCTCGCCGGTGGCTTTATGGACGTTTATTCGTACATTGGGCGCGACCATGTTTTCGCCAACGCGCAGACGGGCAACATCTTGCTGGTGGGCGTGAGCATCTCGGAGGGCAATTGGGCACTTGCGGGGCGCTACTTCTTCCCTGTGGTGTCGTTTGCCGTGGGCATTATGCTTGCCGACCTGGTACACGAACGGTTTGGCAGCGTGATTCACTGGCGCCAAGTGACGGTGTTCTTTGAAGCCGTCATCTTGCTGGGCGTGAGCTTTATCCCCGGTGGCGGTTACAACCTGCTCGCCAACTGCCTCACTTCGTTTGCCTGCGGCATGCAGGTCGAGAGCTTCCGCAAGATCCACGGTCACGGCATCGCTACGACCATGTGCATCGGCAACTTGCGCAACGCGCTGCAAAACGTGGACGATTACATCATCACCCACAGGCGCGGCTTTTTGGAAAACGGCCTGCTGTACTTTGGCGTGATCTTTACCTTTGTGTTTGGCGCTGTGTTGGGCAACTGGTGTATTGAGCGCATGGGCCTGCACGCCATCGTCGTGGCGAGCTTGCTGCTGTTTGTCGCGTTTGCCATCATGTTCATCGACCGCGAGCGCGACTTGCGCTTACGCTGGAAGGTTGCGGCCGAGGCTTGGAAAGAGGGCTGCCGAAAGTAACCGAATGCGGCAAAGGGGCTGTCCCTTTGTCAGATAGATCGATAATGGGGAGGGGACGGCCATCTCAGCCGCCCTTTTTTGAGTCTTAAGCCTAAGGTGCATGTTTGTAATGACAAGATTTGACGTCAGCAGGTTGATTTCCGATCTCAGCCGAACACATTAGGCGGACAGGCCGTTCCCGCAGCT
>UQMU01000047.1 GCA_900542305.1 uncultured Collinsella sp.
AATCCAAGGGTTATACCCTAAGAGCAAACCACCCCTTTTAGGGGTGGTTTTGATTAAAGACTTCAGCCCGTGTGTCGCGTGCAGTGCGGCGCGTCGGAAACCGCCAGATACGCGGTCGGCGCCAACGGCCTGAACGAGGCAGCGGTCGGGGTGCATTCGGGAGCAGCTGAACTTCGAGTAGGATTAACCTAATTCGACCGCTTGCGGATGCATTTCAACCTTTGGCGCCTTGCCCATCTTGGGTGAGGCGCTTTTTTATTGCCGCATCAGCCCCGGGTATACAATGAAATCCGACTGCTGTTTCGATGAAGGGAGGCGCGTGCCCGGACGCACCAAGCGAGCCGCCATCGTCTCGTTTACGCTCATGCTCCTTGTTGCCGCCTGTTTGGCCGCCCTGACGTATACCGTTCGAAGCAGTTCTTCCTCCTCGAATGAAGGCGACAAAGATCTCCCGGTACTCAAAATCGGCGTTACGGATAACGACCCCTATGTGTATGTCGATACCACGGGCGATTACGCTGGTATCGATATCGACATCGCCCGCGAGGCCTGCAAGCGTGCGGGGCTCAAGCCACAGTTTGTCGATATTGACTGGAACGATCGCGACCGGCTGCTCAAAAACGGTGATATCGATTGCCTGTGGTGTGATTATTCTCCCTGTTATCGCGAGGATAAGTATTACTGGACCGAGCCGTATCTAACCGTGACGGTCTCGGTTGCCGCCAAGAAAACGAGTGGCATCACGTCCTTGGCGCATCTCGATGGAAGCAAGGCCATCGCGGTGATTGCGGGCTCGGTGAGCGAACGCCGATTGCTCGCAGGGGATCTGGAAATCTCGCCGGACGTGCAAATCAAATCGTATGGTTCTGCCGAGCTCTGCAAAGCCGCCCTCGCCAAAGGGTATGTTGACTGTTGGATGGCGGACGTTCAATCGCTTGATCGACTCGTCGTCCAGTATCCCGGCGTTTATCGTGCGTTTGCCGACAACGTTATGACGGTTGACCTGGGCGTTGCATTTGATGTTGCCTATGAGGGAGAGTGCGTCAAAAACCTCAATACCGCGCTGTTCGACATGGATCGAGACGGCACGATAGAGCGCATTGTGGACAATTACAAGGCAGGAGCGACGACGGGCGGGCAAGGAGCGGAATCATGACAAATGACAAACACCGCTTGCGTCGAAAGACTCTGACCGTCATAGCTGTCAGCGTTATTGTCAGCGCTGTCTTATTAGGCCTGTTGTATGCGGTTGGAACCCATCGCTGCCTCGAAAAAACGCTTGGGTTTGGCCAAGAAACCATGGTGTTTTTAAAAAATGCCTGCGAAAAATATGACCGATATGAACAGGGAAGAAAAACCGAGGCGACGCACAATTTGGATGCGGCGCTCGAGTCGTTTGCGACGTTCTTGCCGCCTGATCGATTTGAAGTCAACGACGATCTGGTCGAGGAATATGTCCATACCGAGAGCCTTTCGGGAATGTTGGTCATGGACGCCGATGGTCATATGGTCGCCCATTACGATATCGACGGCCGCGATCCACTCATGCTGTGGCGAGAGGAGCTGGCCTGTTCGCCGGTCACATCGATGTATCAAGGTTCCAAAGTGACCTACTCAACTGTCGTTGAGCGCCGTGGTGTTGTGTTTGCCGTCTGTGCTGTCCCGTATGGCGACGGCGTTGCCCTGGCATACCGCTCACTTGTTTCCGATTCGGCGGACGACTATTCATATGCCATAGCCGACGTGCTTTCGAACAACACCTTCCACCAGGGCCCCACGGTGCTTGTTATGGAGGATGCGGAGATTGTCTCATCCAACAGCGCCGATGCCGATATGTCGCTCGCCCGACTCCTCACCAGTACAGGAGTTGAGTGGAAAGAAGACGGCCTGACGCGCATCGAATATCGAGGAGACAAATGGTATGCCGTGCGTGCGGCATATAAGGACTACCGCCTGTTTGCGCTATATCCCAAATCTGAGGTCATGTCTGACAGGATTTCATTTGTCGCCGTCGGCGTCTTGGTGTGCCTCGCGTTTTGGGTCGTGGTGCTGTTGGCTCGAAATATCGTTGACCACCGCAATTTGGTCGAAAAGGATAAACAGCTCGGCATTATCAATGCCATAAGCGCCATCTACGATTCGACCTTCCTTTTGCATCTCGACACCCTCGAGATCGAGGGAATCAATATGTCGCCGGCGATAGCGAAGATATTCGCCGAGCACAACGAGGCATATGACTTTATGGACACAGTCTGCCGGGATATCGTGAGCCCCGAAAGCCGCGAAGCGGTTGTGGGACTCGTAGATATAAGTACGCTTCGTGAACGTATGGAGGGCGTACCATACTTGGCTGCCGAGGTGCGAGATCGTCGAGGCGCTTGGTACTCGCTACAGGTTGTCCCCCAGCATCGCGATGAGCAAGGCCGGCTGGAGTCGGTTGTCGTGGCGACGCACAACATATCGATGGTCAAGCATGCCGAGGAGCTGTCATACCAAGATAAACTGACGGGGCTTCGCAACCGCAACTATCTTGAATCGCGTGGAGATAGCCTGGTAAACGAGGACTTGCCGGTGAGCGTGATTATGGTGGACTGTAATTATCTCAAGCGGACCAACGACATCTATGGTCACGAGATGGGGGATGAGCTGCTGCGACGGACGGCGTCCGTGCTGCGGCGGGTGGCTGGTGCGGATTACCTGCCGATGCGCGTTGGCGGCGACGAGTTTTTGCTGGTTTGCCCCCATACTGACAACGAGTCTGCGCTCGGGCTGGAACAGGACCTTCGTCTCGGTCTTGCCGCGGTAAGCGATGAGACCCTGACGGTCAGCGCATCGATTGGCGTGGCGACCGTCGAGACGGCTGGAAATACGCTGGCCGATGTATATCGCGTCGCCGACCACAATATGTATCGTGAGAAGCGCATGGTCCACGTACAGGGTGCGGACTGCTAATCTTGCCCCCACCAGTCCAAGCATCGTAGGATGTTGAATCGGTGCTTGCGATAATAAGTCGGTCCAGGCGGGGATAATAGACGTCTGAAATTTCTTTCTGAGAGGGGATCTCAATGATTAGTTTTGACTACAAGCCTCAGGGTGTATGCTCTCGCAATATTCACCTCAATCTCTCTGACGATGGCAGCAAGGTGCTGGGCGTCGAGTTTACTGGCGGCTGCGATGGCAACCTCAAGGCCATCTCCAGGCTGGTCGAGGGCGCTCCCGCCGATCGCGTAATCGAGGTTCTCGCCGGCAATACCTGCGGTATGAAAAAGACCTCTTGCGCCGATCAGCTTACGCGCGCTATCGAGGCCGCTCGCGCAGAGATCGCCTAATGAGCATCGCTGATCGCTTTAAGAATGGAATAACGCGTCGAGGTTTTGTGCTGGGTGGCGCCGCTACTGGTGCTGCTGCCGTACTGGCCGGTTGCTCGAAAAAAACGGGCACGAGTGATGACGCCGCTGGCGAGCCGCAGGTTATCAAGGACGATTCGAAGATTGTTTCGATCACTGATGAGTACGAAGCTGTTGATATCGATCTTGAGCCCGCGGCCTCGTGGACGCTGCCGCTGGGCACGCTGCTGTACTACTGCGATGGCGACTACGCTGCCGCGATGATGGCGCCTGCTTCTGCCCTGCATGCCAATACGCTTGGTGTGCTCAGCCTGGGCGATGGCTCGCTTACCACACTTATCGAGGATCCCATTGAGGGAACCGGTTATGCGTTTTACGACGTTCGCGCGGGTGATGGCGTGTTCGCATGGGTCGAGATGAACTTTGCCAATGCGTCTTGGAAACTCTATGCGCAAAACCTTGCAGGCTCCTCCCTTACCGGCAACGCTGTCGAGCTCGACCGCGGCGGCGAAAACTACGATCCGCCGCTCTTCACAGCGTATGGGTCGTCGGTCATCTGGTATAAGATGCCTTCGTCCGGCGGCACCAAGACGAGTAACGATTCGTACTGTTACCGTCAGGCGCCCAGCGAGTCCAAGCCTGAGACTATTTGGAAGTCAACGGGCCGCTTCGCATCCGCCCCGCGTGTGAGCGACGGCATCCTGACCATCTCGCCCCGCGTGCACAATGATGAGGGCGTCTATTACGGTATGACGGCGATTGACCTGACTGACGGCAACAACACGAAGCGAGCTCAGCTGGTGCTTCCTTCGTCGGTTTCGCCTTTCGAGGCCGTGTATATGGGAGACACCTTCGTGTTCTCCATTGAGGCGACGTATAGCGGTGTGGGCAGCCTGGGCAATATGGGCACCTATATCGGTAACGAGGGCGGGCCGTACCTCTTCCTGTCGCGTGAGCCGCTCGCGTGCGCTGCGGGAAGGAAAAACAAATACCTGGTTAAAGTTCAGGCGTCGCATTTTTTGATTGACACTTCGGCTAAGACCTACGGCTCGCTTCTGTCGCCCGACCGAGCCTTGGAGTATGGCGATTATCCTGCTACGGCGGGTAAATCGAGCTCGTTCTTAACGTACGCAACGGTGCGTAACAGCCAGGGAATTCCCGAGACGGTTACCGCTCGCTTGTTCTCTCTTTAGTCTCCGAGGGGTTAAAAAGGCGTCGACAGGGGAATAAGCGCGTTGTGACTATGAGTACCGCCCGCCGAGCTATCGCACCCATGCGATGCCCGGTGGGCTCAGGTGCGTTAAAATGAGCTTGTTCTTAGCTAATTGAGACAGGGGGGCCGTGTTATGGCTTCAGATGCAAAAAAGATTCTGCTGGTCGAGGACGAGAAGGCAATCCGTGACGCTGTCGCTGCCTATCTCGAGCGCGAAGGCTACTGGGTTGTGGGCGTCGGCGACGGCCAGTCCGCGATCGAGGAGTTCGAGAAGCATCAGTTCGACCTGGTCGTGCTCGACCTTATGCTCCCCAAGATTCCCGGCGAGCGCGTTTGCCGCACCATTCGCGATACCTCGGATGTCCCCATCATCATGCTGACGGCTAAGGGCGAGATCGAGGACCGTATTATCGGTCTTGAGCTCGGCGCCGACGACTATCTGATTAAGCCGTTCTCGCCGCGCGAGCTCGTCGCCCGCGTTCGCGCTCTGTTCCGCCGTGCCCATCAGGCCGACGAGCCCGCCGTCGAGGTACTCGACTTCGGCGATCTGGTCATCGATATCTCGGGCCACAAGATCTTGGTCGAGGGCAAGGAAGTCGATCTGACGGCTTCCGAGTTTAAGCTGCTCACCACGCTTGCCCGCCATCCCGGCCGTGTGTATAACCGCATGGAGCTGGTCGAGAAAGTGCTCGGGTATGACTTTGAGGGCTATGAGCGCACCATCGATAGCCACGTGAAGAATCTTCGCGCCAAGCTGGGCGATGATCCCAAGAAGCCCAAGTGGCTCTACACCGTCCATGGTGTCGGCTATCGCTTCGAGGCTCCGGCCAAGACCGATAAGTCGGACGAGAAATAGGGAAATCACATATGACACCTGCGCGCTTTGAAATCGGACAAAAGCACAAGCAGGAGAGCGAGGCGGGTTCCAAGGCTAGTTGGAACACGCCTCGTTCCGATTCACGGCCAACGATGAGCTATCCCTCGCGCATGGCACTTGCTTTTGCTCTGACATCGCTCATGACGGTATTGGTGCTGGTGGGCGTTGTCTCTGTTGTGTGGGGCACGGTCTTTTCGGATTACACACGCTCCAATATCGTCGAAATCGCAAATTCCGCTGCCGAGAAGTTGGCGACCTCATATGAGGAAAACGGCTCTTGGACCGCGGGAGAACTGCGCACGGTCGCAACGTCGAGTTTGGTTTCCGACGATCTGGGCATGCAGGTCGTCAATAAAAAGGGTGTGATCGTTTATGACGATTCCTGGCCCTCGGCAAGCGCCACCGCCGATGTACGCGAAAACCAGGCTACGACCGACGACACGAGCGGCAAGAGGGCATCGCATAGCCCGGTCTCGTCTGCTCCAACCGACTCCGATAGCGTTGCTAACGTCGAGATTGTAACGTCTTCCGGCGAGCATGTCGGACAGGTAAAGCTGTGGGCCATCGGCTCCGACGCTCTGCTCACCAAGGCGGACTCTGCGTTTAGGGAGAAGACCTTTAACGCCATGGCCCTCGCCGCGGTTGTTGCAATCTGCATTTCGGTCGTTATCGGATCGCTCGTGTCGCGCATGCTCACCAAACCGATTCATCGCATCACCAGTACCGCAAAGCAAATCCGTGACGGCGACCTGTCGGCTCGCACGGGGCTGCGCGGTGATGACGAGATCGATCAGCTGGGTGAGACCTTCGATGAGATGGCCACCTCGCTCGAGAAGGATATGAAACACGAGAAGCGCCTGACCTCAGACGTTGCACACGAGCTTCGCACGCCGCTTATGGCCATGCTCGCAACGGTCGAGGCCATGCAGGATGGCGTGTATCCCACCGACGATGAGCATTTGGAGACCGTTGCTTCCGAGACGCGTCGCCTGGCTCGTCTGGTGCAGCAGATGCTCGACCTATCGCGTATGGAAAACAGCACGGCTCCGCTCAATCTAGAACCGGTGGACATGGTTCCGTTCGTGCGATCGATTGTGAACGGCCAGGAGCGTCTGTTTGCCGACCGTGACCTTCGTCTTCGCTTTGCAGATGAAACCCAAGGGCACGACGATGTCGTCGAGGCCGATCCTGACATGATCACGCAATGTGTTATCAACCTCATGAGCAACGCCATGCGCTACACCCCCGAGGGCGGTTGGGTCGTGGTGTCGGTGCTCAGTGACCGCAGGCACGTCAGCATTGCCGTTTCTGATACCGGCATCGGTATTGCCAAGGACGATCTGTCGCGCATTTTCGGGCGGTTTTGGCGCGCCGATGCCAGCCGCGCCCGCGAAGCTGGCGGCCTGGGCGTCGGCCTCGCCGTGACCAAGCAGATCGTCGAGCGTCACCATGGCTACATATCCGTGGAGTCGGAGCTTGGAAAGGGTACGACTTTTACAATTCATCTGCCCCGCGAGCACACGGCGGACGCGGCATCTACTACAATGGAGCACTAGCTTTTCGCTATTCGGTGAAGGAGGGGCCGCGTCCCTGCCGCTCCGAGTTTGCGAAAACATGCGGGAAAGAACCCGCATTTCTGTCGTATTTAGGTAAGGAGTGACTCACGTGACAACGATGGAGCGTCGTCCGGATTCCCGTGGCAAGGTTCGTGATATTTACGATGCCGGTGAAAACCTGCTGATGGTCGCCACCGACCGCATTTCTGCGTTCGACTTCATTCTTCCCGACGAGATTCCGTTTAAGGGAGAGGTGCTCAATCGCATCTCGGCATTCTGGTTCGATAAGTTTGCCGACATCGTCCCCAACCATCTCGTTTCCATCGACCCGGCGGATTTCCCCGAGGAGTTTGCTGAGTATCGTGACTACCTCGCTGGCCGCGCCATGCTGGTTAAGAAGGCCCAGACGATTCCTATCGAGTGCATCGTCCGCGGCTATCTGACCGGTTCGGGCAAGAAGACCTACGACGAGAACGGCACCGTCTGCGGCATCCAGCTGCCTGAGGGCCTGACCGAGGCTTCCAAGCTTCCCGAGCCGTTGTTCACGCCGTCCACGAAGGCCGAGATCGGTGACCACGACGAGAACATCTCGTTCGAGCGTTGCTGCGAGATCGTGGGCGAGGACATCGCCACGCAGATTCGTGACCTTTCCCTCAAGATCTACAAGGCCGCTGCCGAGTACGCCGCGACCCGTGGCATCATCATTGCCGACACCAAGTTCGAGTTTGGTGTCATCGATGGCAAGGTCACGCTGATCGACGAGTGCCTCACGCCCGACTCCAGCCGTTTCTGGCCTGCTGCCAGCTACGAGGAGGGCGAGATCCAGCCTAGCTACGACAAGCAATTCGTCCGCAATTGGCTCAAGGCCAACTGGGATATGACGGGGGAGACCCCGCACCTGCCCGCCGAGGTCATCGATGGCACGTCCGAGCGCTATCGCGAGGCCTTCCAGATCATCACGGGCTCCCAGTTCACAAGCATGAAGGAGAACGCATAAGTGAGTACCCGTAGCGCCACGAACAAGCGCACGCAATCCCACGAAGTTACCGGGGTTGCGCGCAAGTCTGCCGCATCTGCTAAGCCCGCCCGCCAAGCAGCGAGCTCCGTTCGCGTCGTGCCGGCTTCGTCTAAGGCACGCCGCAAAGAGCTCGAGAAGGGCGAGAACCTCGAGGGCCTCTCTAAAGAGGAGAAGCGCGCCCGCAAGGCTAAGCAGCGCGCCAAGGAGGACCGCATCTATACGGTGTCGAATATCCTCCTCAAGCAGGACGAGGACTACACCAAGCGCCGTCGCATCTGGTGGATTGTGCTCGCCATTGGCATGGTGCTCGTCGTGGCAATTTGGGCCTCGCTGTACTTCGCTCCCGCTGGCATGGTGTCCAGCCCTGTCCAGATGGTCGGCATCGTTTTGTCCTATGTCATCATCCTAGGTGACTTTATCTACGACTTCGCTCGTATTCGTCCCTTGCGCAACATGTACCGCGCGCAGGCCGAGGGCATGTCCGAGAACAAGCTCAACGCTCTTATCGAGCGCGCAGCTGCCGAGGAGGACAAGAAGGACTCCAAGAAGAAGTAGCGTTTGCATACATACTTATCGCTAAGATATAAGGCGCGTCGTTTTTGCGGCGCGCCTTTTTACTGTTCTATAGATAGATGGAGTGGCACATGATTCGAGCTGCCCTGACGGTCGAAGAGGCCCTGGAGGGTATGAAGTCCCTGGAGCCCAAGATTAAAAACTATGCGCGCCTGGTTGTCCGCAAGGGCGTAAACGTTAAGCCCGGCCAGGAAGTCGTCGTTCAGTCTCCGGTTGAGTGCGCGCCGTTTGCGCGCGTGGTGGTCGCGGAGGCCTATGCTGCCGGCGCCGGCCACGTGACGGTCATCTGGGCCGATGATGCCGTGACGAGGCTCACGTACGAGCATGTCGAGAAAAGCTATTTTGAGCAGACGCCCGAGTGGAAGCGCCTGCAGCTGGATTCCCTGGCCCAGGACGGTGCCTGCTTTATCTTTATCGAGGGTGCGGACCCCGCCGCCCTTAAGGGCATCGATCCCGCTAAGCCCGCTGCAGCTTCTAAGGCAAAGAACACGCAGTGCAAAGTTTTCCGCCGTGGACTGGATTACAACATCAATCCGTGGTGCATCGCCGGCGCTCCGGTCGTGGCTTGGGCGCGCGAGGTGTTCCCGGGAGACGCCGATGAGGTTGCAATCTATAAGCTGTGGAATGCGATTCTGCACACCGCTCGCGCCGATGGCCAGGACCCAGAGAGCGACTGGGAGCTCCATGACGCCGCATTCGAAAAGAACCTGCGTTTCCTGAACGACAATCGTTTCGACTGCCTGCATTACACCGCGGCAAATGGAACCGATCTGACGATTGGCATGACGAAGGGTCACGAGTGGGCCGGCGGCAAGGGCAAGACGCCCGATGGGCACCCCTTCTTCCCCAACATTCCCACCGAGGAAGTCTTCACTTCGCCCGATCGCATGCGCGCCGACGGTATCGTGTACTCGGCCATGCCGCTCATCCACCACGGCAATAAAGTCGACGATTTTTGGATTAAGTTCGAGGGCGGCCGCGTGGTGGACTACGACGCCCGCGTGGGCAAGGCAACGCTCGCAAGTATCATCGATACTGACGAGGGCGCTGCTCACCTGGGAGAGGTCGCGCTCATTTCCAAGAACACGCCGATCCGCGAAAGTGGTGTTCTGTTCTACGATACGCTCTATGACGAGAACGCTAGCTGCCATCTTGCGCTAGGTGTCGGTTTCCCCGAATGCATCGAGGGTGGGTACGACATGTCCAAGGAGGAGCTCCTGGAGCATGGTGTTAACGTCTCGAGCACGCACGTCGATTTTATGATCGGCACGGACGACATCGATATTACGGGCATTACGCCTGATGGACGTGAAGTTGTGATTTTCCAGAACGGCCAATGGAGTTGGGAATAGTTCCAGACCGTGGTACAATGCCACCCGCGGGCCGTTAGCTCAGCTGGCAGAGCAGGGGACTTTTAATCCCAAGGTCCAGGGTTCGAACCCCTGACGGCCCACCATAGAATAGAAAAGCGACTGGCGGATGCCGGCCGCTTTTTTGTTACCGCGGCACGGGTTCGAACCCGAAAGGGCGCGGAGCTGAGGAAACGCATGAGCGTTTGCCAGCGCAGCGCGCAAGGCGCGAAAGCGCCGCAGCGGCCGCCTGCGAAGCAGGCTGAACCCCTGACGGCCCACCCAAAGATTGTTGAGACGGTCAACTTCGGTTGGCCGTCTTTTTTGTTGCCGGTGCACGGGTTCGAACCCGTATCTATCTATATATAAGAACGCTTGGCGAACAAAACCCGCCTTTTACCGATGGGAAACAAATAGCTGATGCCTTTGGAGTAAAGTAGCGCTCCAGAGATGACCGATGTCTCAATACTCATAAAACAGCTGGTCATCGCCAATATCAGAAGCTGCTGCTTCGAATACGGCCTCAGCGAAGCAACTGAGGGTTCTATTCATTTGTGAACAAAATATGGAGTGCGCGATTCCCGCCCCCGGGGCCCCTCCGGTCTGGCAATATATCTCCTTGCCGCGCGGC
>UQMU01000048.1 GCA_900542305.1 uncultured Collinsella sp.
CGGGTGCCCTACCGGGAGTAGCCCCGACGGTTGACAAAACTATAGGAACACCCAATGACTAAAACGCCGCTTGTGACGGTGTTCACGGGCGGCGTTTTCAAACTTGTTTGTGCTTTTACTCGTTCTTGGGCGCGGGGTGTTTGCAGACCACACTCATGTAGATCATGCCGAGCACGGCCGCGGTGACCGAACCGGCAAGAATGGCAGCCTTGGCGGCAAGAACCTCAAACTCGGCCGTCGGGAAAGCGAGGCCGCTGATGAGGATCGACATCGTAAAGCCGATGCCGCCCAGAATGCCCACACCGGCAATCATGTGCCAGTTGACGTTGCGCGGCAACTGGCAAGCCTTGAGCTTGACCAGGGTAAATGTCATGCCAAAAATACCAATCGGCTTGCCCAGCAGCATGCCAAAGTACACACCGAGCGTCACCGGGTCGGTGAGCAGTGTGCTCATATCCACGCCCACCAGGCGAACCTGTGCGTTGACGAACGCGAAGATCGGCAGGATCACAAAGTTGACCGGCGTGGAGATCAGACGCTCCATGCGGATGAGCGGCGGGGTCACGCGGTGCATGACGCGCTCGACCTTGGTGGTCGAGACGGTAAAGTCATGCTGGCCCAGGATGTGTGCCTCGTCGTCGTAGCGGTCGTCGAGCAGCGGCAGGCACTCGCCCAGCCAATCGGTGAGGCTATCGAGCTTAACGCCGCACTTGGCCGGAATGGTGAAGGCCAGGATGACGCCGGCGAGCGTGGCATGTACGCCACTCTTGAACATGCAGAACCACAACAGCAGACCCAGTACCGAATACGGGGCAAGGCGGTAATGCTGCGTCTTGTTGAGCCACACGAGCGCGCAGGTCACCAGCGCGGCGGCGCCCAACCAAAACGGATTGGGGCTCTGACCGTAGAAGATGGCGATGGCGGCGATGGAGATGAGGTCGTCGGCGATGGCGAGCGTCGAGAAGAACACGCGCACGCCGTTGGGCACGCGGTTGCCCAAAAGCGACAGCACGCCCAGTGCAAAGGCAATATCGGTTGCCATGGGGATGGCCCAACCGTTGCGGGCGCCGGCATGGTTAAAGATCAGGTAGATGCAGGCGGGAACGACGACGCCGCCCACGGCCGCCAGCATGGGAAGCATGGCCTGACGCGGATTCTTGAGCTCGCCGACCGTCATCTCGTACTTAAGCTCGATGCCCACCAACAAAAAGAAAATCGCCATGAGGAAGTCGTTGACGAAAAGCTCAACGGTGAGACCGGCCGTAAGGTTGCCCAGGCCCACATACAGCGGGGTCTCCAAAAAGTGATGGATGACCTCATAGGCATCGGTATTGGCGCAAATGACGGCGGCGATGGCGGCGAAGACCATGACGGCGGCGGAAATCGTGCCGTTCTCGGCGATGCGCTCCCAGATGTCGTGACGTTCAAAACGCTTGCGCTCACGAACGTTGAACAGCTGCTCGGGTGCTGCCATGGGCGGCTCCTTTCACGGGAAGGCTCCCGTCTTAAAAAAGCACGGCCCGCCAAATCGGCGGTGCCGCGCTCTAACGTATTACGCTTGCATCTAGCCTACCCTGCACGGATACCGCACAAGCTCGGCCGAAAAGCGGAACCACAGGTTGAACATTATTTGCTCAACGGCACGGGCACGCCTGTCCAAGAGACGACGCGGCGCCGTACACAAAAAACGACCGGAGCGCGGGGCGTCCGCGATCCGGTCGTGGCGTTTAGTGAACTAAACCTAGCAGGCGGCCATGATGGGGGCAGCGACCTGCTTCTTACGGGAGAGGACGCCCGGCATCCAGACGCCGTCGTGCTCGTCGGCAATGCCCAGGCCCTTCTGAGCAGCCTCGGTCTCGCCCTCGAGCAGGACCTGCGAGCCCTCCTCCATGATGTCGGTGATGCACAGGACGATGCCGTCAGCACCCTTCTCGGCGGCGTAAGCGCGCATGGCCTCGCGAATCTCGTCGATCATGCCGAGTGCGCGGGTCTTGTCGACGGTCTCGTACTGGCCGATGAGCAGCTTCTTGCCGGCGGGCTCGAACATCTTGATGTCGTTGCCGACCATCTCGGCTGCAGTGAAGGAGCCGGACGGACGGGTGAGGAAGACCTCCATGCCAAACTTGACCGGGTCGACGCCCACCTGCTCGCCGAGCTTGGCGGCGACGACGCGGTCGACAGCGGTGGTGGTGGGGCTCTTGAGCATGAGCGTATCGGTCATCATGGCCGAGAGCAGCAGCTTGGCCTGGACGTCGGAAAGCTCAACGCCGAGCACGTCGGCGAGCTTGGTGACGATGGTGCAGCTGGAGCCCCAGGGCAGGCAGATGTAGTGCAGCGGGCCGGCGGTCTCGAAGTCGCCGATGCGGTGATGATCGACGACGCCAAAGACCGTGGCGTCCTTAAGGCCGGCGACGGACTGGGCGGACTCGTTGTGGTCGGTGAGGACGACGAGCTGACCGGCCTCGACGGACTCGATCGCGCGAGGCTCGGCGATGCCGGCGTCGGCGAGCAGCTTGGCGGACTCTGCCGGAAGCTGACCAAGGGCGCAGGCCTCGTAGGTGTTGCCGGCATACTCAACCTGGTTGAGCAGCTGGGACAGGACGACGGCGCTCATGATGGCGTCGTTATCGGGGTTCTGGTGACCAAAGACAAGAACGTTTGCCATGGATATCCTCCACTTGATATGTGTACTTGGACGTAGCTATGGTAGCACGCCGATGCCGAGCCTTCGCAGACGGAAGGGCCACGGCATATTTTGGGGTAGGCACGGGGGCCAAGGCTGTCCCTTTTACACCATGTTGGTGCAAAGAAACCTGACCCCCTTGCACCGGCTATTTGCCGGCGGCGCGCAGGGCTACGTAGGCGGCACCGATGATACCGGCGTCGTTGCCGAGCGAGGCGACCTCGATGGGCGTCTCGCGCGAGACGGAAAACGCGTACTGCTTAAAGTGCTCGCGCACGGCGTCGAGGTAGACATCGGCCGAGGCGGAGGCGCCGCCGCCGATGAGGAACATCTCAGGGTCGACCACGTTGGCGATAAGCGCCAGGGCACGGCCGAGGTAGTCGGCCATGGTATCGGCCGCGGCAAGCGCGAGCTTATCGCCCTCGCGGCAGGCTTGGAATACGTCCTTGGAATCGGAAGGACCGGTGAGCTCGATGGGCTCGACGCCCGCAGCCTTGCACTCGGCCAGGTAATTGCTCACCACGCCGGTGGCGCTGGAATACTGCTCCAGGTGGCCATGGCCGCCGCAGCCGCAGGTACGCTCCTCGTCGGGGTTCAGGCACATGTGGCCAATCTCGCCGCCGGCACCCACAACGCCCGACACAACGTCGCCGTTGATGATGACGCCGCCGCCCACGCCGGTACCGATGGTGACCATCACCACGTTCTGCACGCCCTTGGCAGAGCCGAGCCAGGCCTCGCCCATGGCGGCGGCGTTGGCGTCGTTCTCGTACTTTACGACCGCGTCGGGGCAGTGCTCCTGAATGGCAATCTTAAGCTCGGGCAGGTTGATGGAGATGTTCGCCTTGACCTTGGCATCGCCCGCAGCCGGAATGGGGCACGGAACGGCCAGGCCGATGCCCGCCACAAAGGCGCGCGGAATCTGAGCCTTGGCGACCACCTGGTCGATAGCCTCGGTTACCGCGGCAAAGCCCGCAGCGTCGACGATGGGAGGCGTGGGCACGCTGGCCTTGGCAAGCAGGTTGCCGTCCTCGTCGAACAGGCCCTCCTTAACCGAAGTGCCGCCGACGTCAATGCCGATGTAGTACTGCTTAGGTTCCATGAGAGCCCACCTTTCTCGTTTAAACATTGCCTGTATGGTACCGCTCTCAAGACAAAAACCCGCCAAAAAGGGACAGGTTTGTTTTGGCAGGTTTTATCTGGGGAAACGTCCGCCCGCTCAACGAGCAATGACGCTCAGCAACTCGCCAAACAAAAAGCGCCGGGAGAGGGAGACTCCCGGCGCCTGCAAAAGGGACTGGATTGTATGCGAACCGCACGATCCGTCGCGGCGAAAACGCCAGCTAGGCCTTGAGTGCCTGTAGCTGTTTGTGGACCTCAATGAGCTCCGTGGCCATGACGCGCATGGTCTCGGTGCCGGCCATCTGGTCCTCGGCGTGCAGCAGAATCAGCGGGGCCTCGCCGTTGCGCTCGCCATTGGCCTCCTTCTTAAGAAGTCCCATGTGAACATCGTGGCCGCCGTTATAGGCCTCGTCGCCCTGCTTAATGAGCTCCTCGGCGGCGTCGAAATCGCCCTCCTTGGCCTTCTGCACGGCGTTGATGTACATGCTCTTGGCGGTACCGACGTAGCTGATGATCTCGAAGCAGGTCATCTGCAGTTCGTTCATATCCTCCATGCGCTGCACCTAGCCCATCACGCTGACGCAGTGGTCGATGATGCCGGCGGCGTTCATGCGGCCATAGTCGACCATGTTGATGACCTCGACCGGGAAACGGCCGGCGGCCTCCTTCTCAAAGTCGCCCTTGGTGTAGCCGATCTGCGGGCCGAGCAGCAGGATGTCGCACTCGTCCAGGTGATCGTGGGCCTCATTCATAGGACGGGCTTCGACCTCGATGTCCAGACCACGGCTCGCGACCTCGGACTGCATCTTCTGGACCAGCAGACTCGTGGACATGCCGGCATTGCAGCAAAGCATGATCTTCTTCATGGTTTCCTCCTTATAACTGCGCGGCGCGCAGACGACAAACTGGATAAATCCTTGTGGTTATCTTTCCCCTGTTTTGCACGTTTAGGCAAAAAAGGAGATACGGGTACCGGTACCAAGCATCGGTACCCGCAAGGGTGGAATGGACAAACGCTAGGCGTTCTGCTCGGCGAGGGCCTCCTGCTTAGCGATGGCCTTCTCGGAGATCCTCATAAAGGGCAGGTAGACAGCCATGCCGATGACCAGCTCCAGAGCCTGCCACACGCCGGCGCGCCAGTCAAAGCCCGTAGCAAGCAGGGCGTTGATGACGGGCGGCATGGTCCAAGGCACCTGAGCGATGCAGGGGCTGATGATGCCAGCGCAGGTCAGGCCATAGGTGACACCGATGAACAGGTCGGGAAGAAGCACGAACGGAATCATGAGCGGCAGGTTGTACACGATGGGGTAACCGTAGATGACCGGCTCGTTGATGTTGAACAGGCCAGGCAGAATGGCCATCTTGGCAACGGTCTTGGAGGCCTTGTTCTTGGAGAACAGGAAGGTGTCGAGCAGCAGCATGAGGGTGCAGCCCGAGCCGCCGATGAGGGCGAAGCTGTTGACGATCTGCATGTTCATGTAGTGATCGGGCTGGATGGTACCGCCGGCGGCAAAGGTAGCCATGTTGTCGACGATGAGCATGGTCAGGATCGGCTCGACGGTAGCGCCCGAGATGGTGGACTGGTGAATACCAACGCAGAACAGCAGGTTGGCGAGGGTGTAGATGAGGATGACAGCCCACGGACCGGCGTTCATGATGCTCTTGAGCGGGTTGGAGATGCAGGTGGAGATGATGGTGCACAGGTCGGTGCCGGCGCAGACGGCGAGCAGGGCCGAGGCGATAGCGAAGATCGAGAGGTTGAGCAGCATTGGGATCATGACGTTGAAGGAGTTGGAGACCGCAGGAGGTACGCCCTCGCCCAGCTTGACCTTGAGCTTCTCGACGCCCGAGATCTTGATGAAGAGCGTCGTGGAGAGCAGGGCGATGATGATGGCCGAGAACAGGCCGTTGGTACCGGTGTTGGCGGTCGAAAGGGCACCGGTGACCTCGGCGGAGGTGATCTTGTCGGTGAGAAGCGGGCTCGTGGCGGCAAGGGTGGCGGTGATCTGCTGCGGCATCATGATGACGAAGGCAGAGATAGCGACAACCACGCAGGCAAGCGGGTTATCGAAACGCTCGTTCTTGGCGAGGCTGTAGCCAATCAGACCGGCCAGGATAATGGCGGACACGTTAAGGGTGCCCAGGGTGATTGCCGAGCCCCAGGTCTGGAGGTTGGCGAGGCCCGCCGCATCGAGCGGGAACAGAGGGAACACGACGTTGTTGATAAGAACCGCGATACCCGCAAGGATATAGAGCGGCGTGATGGTCGCGAAGGCATCGCGCAGGGAACGCAGATGAACCTGGTTTCCCACCTTCGCAGAGACCTCGGCAAATTTGTCGAGGAAGCTCTTTCCGTTGTCACTGGCCATGATTGCTCCTAACTTTCAAATCCGGCCTTTTCCTATGCGCACGGTGGTCTGTCGCCCTCTGCCACCAGATGTGCCAATGTTATTGCGCGTTTGCGCAGGGGCTGAGCGCCCGTTTTGGGGCTGAGCGCCCGATCGCTAATCCACCACGTGGGTCGTGGCGACCTGCTTGAGCCAAGCTGCCGATTTCTTAAGACGGCGCTGATAGCCGTCCATGAGGTCGACCTCGACAAAGCCATAACGGTTCTTGAAGGCATTTGCCCAGGACCAGTTGTCAATGACGGCCCAGTAGTGGTAGCCGCGGCACTTGGCCCCTTCGTCAATGGCCTTGGCGACCCACTCAAGGTGCTGGCGCACAAAGTCGACGCGATAGTCGTCCTGAATGGTTCCCTCGGCGTCACGATTCTTGTACTCGTCCATGATGCCGATGCCGTTCTCGGAGACGAACCACTCAAGATCGGGATAGTTCTTGGCGCAGTCCATGCCAAAGTCGTAGAGGCCCTTCGGGTAAATCTCCCAGCCGCGGCTCTTGTTCATGACGGCATCGGGCCACACGTACTCGTCGGCAAAGTGCGGCAGACCGTACTGGTCGATCTTGCTCGCCGGCGCCTGGACGCGCGTGGGATGGTAGTAGTTGCAGCCAAGCCAGTCAACGACGCCCTGCTTGAGGATCTCCTGGTCACCGGCGCGGAACGGAAGCTTGACGCCGCCCTCGGCCAGGCTGTCGAGCACGTCGGCGGGAAGCTCGCCCTTGGTGATAAGGTCGAGCCACCAGCGATTGTTGATGCCGCTGGTCATACGCACGGCCTCGAGGTCTGCCTCGCTGGGGTTCTCCTTGGTGTAGACCGGGGTGAAGCAGTTGATCATGCCGATCTTGGCATCGGCGCGAACGGCGCCCTTGTCATAGGCCTTGCGATAGTTGGCAACAGCCAGCGCGTGCGCCAGCGAAATGTGGTACTGCACGGTGCGAGCACGGTTGAAGTCGTGGAGCTGCGGGAACCACACGCCCTCCTGGTAGCGCTGCTCGGGCTCGACGATGGGCTCGTTAAAGGTAAACCAGTACTTGATCTCTTGACCGAACTCGCGGAAGGCGACGTCGGCGTAATGCGCGTAGGCCTCGACGACCTCGCGGCTCTCCCAACCGCCACGGTCAAAGAGATAGGTGGGCATATCGAAGTGGTAAAGGTTGACGAACGGCTCCAGGCCTGCCTCGCGGGAAGCGCGGAACAGCTCGTGGTACCACGCAGCACCCTCCTCGTTGAGGTTGCCGTCGGCATCGAGCAGGCGGCTCCACTGGATGGAGGTGCGATAGGTATCCAGGCCCAGGTCCTTCATGATGCGAAGGTCGTCCTTGTACTTGGCCATAAAGTCGTTACCGGCATAGGAACCCACGCGGTTATAGAACGAGCCCAGATCCTGCATGGACCAGGTGTCCCACAGGTTCTCGAGCTTGCCGCCCTGGTTCCACTGGCCCTCGGTCTGCGGACCGGACATGGCCGCGCCAAAGAAAAAGTCGCTGGGCAGCTGATACTGTGCCATCGAAGTCCTCGCTTTCGTGTTCTAGAGCTTCCGGTTGGAGACGGGTTTGCTTTGGCAGGTTATCCGGCGCGGGCGCGCACCGGTCATACCGATATCCAACCCGCCAAAACAAAACCGTCCCCAAACGGTCGATCCTGTTCTGCGGAAAGATTCCGTTCGTTGCTTAAACTATAGCGCTCTAATTCTAAAAGTAAAGCGTCTTTTTCTTTTTTCTTTCTCGAGCTTCTTAGATAAAGGTTATATGGGTGCCTTGTTAAGGGTTATACTTACTTGCGTATTGATATATGTCGGAAAGGAGGTTCAATGATTCCCAAATACGAGGCGATAGCTGCAGATATTCGTCGAAGCATCGAGGATGGCACTCTTAAACCGGGCGACAAGCTTCCCACCGTCGTTGAGTTCTGCGAGCTCTATAGCGTTTCCAAAATCACCGTCAAACGAGCTATCGAGCAAATCACCGAGGAAGGTCTTATTACCAGCCGACGCGGATCGGGTACCTACGTTAAGGACACGGCGGGACTTCCCGGTCAGGCGTTTTTCCAGGGCAAAAACGACCGTGCCCAGGGCTTTTCGTATGAGCACCGCGGGGAGAAGGTGACCTCGGTGGTCTACGATTTCTCGATTGTTAATCCACCAGCGGACATCGCAGCCCAGCTGGGAATTGCCGAGGATGACTTTGCCTATCACATCGTGCGCGTGCGTCAGGCCGATGAGAAGCCCATCGTTATCGAGTACACCTACATGCCCCTCGAGCTGATTCCAGGCCTTAAAAAGAAGGACCTGTACGGATCGGTCTACCACTTCATCCGCGAGCAATGTGGGCTGAAGATTTCGAGCTTCCACCGTACCATTCGCGCCGTGGCAGCAACCGAGGAAGAAGCCGAGCGCTTGGACACCAAGCCTGGCTCTCCCCTGCTCGAGCTCACCCAGATTGGCTTTTTGGACAGCGGCGCCGCCTTTGAGTATTCGGTCTCGCGCAACGTTGGCGACCGCTTTGAGTTGCACAACGTAACGTTGGCATAGGTTTTTGTAGTCATCCGGGCGCTCGCTTTGAGCTGTTTTGTGCAGCGCCCGCGCAACACAATGGGGGTATAAACATGTCCGATTTGATTAAGCTGACGCCGATCTTCCACGAGAAGATCTGGGGCGGTCGCCAGCTCGAAACCGTATTTGGCTACGACATTCCCGATGGACCCATCGGTGAGTGCTGGGCCATCTCGGCCCACCCCAACGGCGACTGCCAGATTGCGGAAGGCCCGTATGCAGGCCACACGCTGTCGTGGCTGTGGGCCGAGCACCGCGAGCTCTTTGGCAACTGCGAGGGCAAGGAGTTCCCACTGCTCATTAAGATTCTGGACGCCAAGGACGACCTTTCGATCCAGATTCATCCCAACGACGAGTACGCCGCCAAGCACGAGAACGGCAGCCTGGGCAAAACCGAGTGCTGGTATGTGCTGGACTGCGAGCCCGGTGCCACGATCATTGTCGGCCAGCGCGCGCACGACCGCGCCGAGGCCGCGCAGATGATCGAGGACGGCCGCTGGGACGACATGCTCAACGTACTGCCGATCCACAAGGGCGACTTTTTCCAGATTGATTCCGGTACCGTGCACGCCATCAAGACCGGCACGCTCATTTTGGAGACGCAGCAGTCGAGCGACGTGACGTATCGCCTGTACGACTACGACCGTCCCGGCACCGACGGCAAGCTGCGCCCACTGCACATTGAGCAGAGCCTCGACTGCATCGACTTTGATGCCCAGGCTCCGACCGACGGCACGGTGACCGCGCCCGAGGTGAACGGCGTGACCGAGCTCGAGTCTAACTCCTGCTACACCGTCGATCGTGTGCGCGTCGACGGCAGCAAAACCCTCGACCAGCGCTGGCCCTTCATGTGTCTGTCGGTCATCGACGGCGAAGGCACCGTCTGCGGCGACCCCGTCCACAAGGGAAGCCACCTGCTGGCCCCGAGCACCGTCAGCTCCATCGACCTCGAAGGCAAGATGGAACTGATCATCAGCCACCTCTAGGTCACCGGTCCCCAAGCGCTCGTCGGGACGGGGCGCGGGGGTTTGGTCGCCTGCTCGGACAGTCCTGCTCGCACGGAGAGCACATTAAGTGCTCTCCGGCTCGT
>UQMU01000049.1 GCA_900542305.1 uncultured Collinsella sp.
AGCTGCGGGAACGTCCTATCCGCTCAATGTGTTCGGCTGAGATCGGAAATCAACCGGTTTATCCACTTCGGCCTACCAAACAGGGGCAGGTTTATTTTGGTCAGTTTTATCGGGTAAAACGGCAAAGGGGGCCGGCCTCGGGTTGTGATGAGGCCGGCCCCCTTTGGGATGCTACGTATGTATGGCGGGGCAGCGTTTATTGCGATGCGGCCGTTGCGGCGTTTTCGCAGATAAACGCTGCCAAAAAAACCTGTCCCTAAATGGTAGGTTTTAGTGCTTGCCGTTGGCGGAGGCGGCGCCGTTGACGTGGTCGCGGGCATAGACCACGCCGTGCACGATCGCCAAGCCGGCGGCGTCGGCGGCTTGGGCGCAGGTGTCCTGGAAATCCTCGGCCTCGCGGGCGCGCAGCTGCTTGAGCACGTAGTCAGCGACTGCCATCTTGCCGGGAGGGTTGCCGATGCCAGTGCGGATGCGGCTGAAGTCGCGGCTGCCCATCTTGTCGATGATGGAACGCAGGCCGTTGTGGCCGGCATGGCCGCCGCCGACCTTGACGCGCACGTCACCGGCGGGAATATCGAGCTCGTCGTGGATTACGAGCAGCTCCTCGGCCTTGATCTTGTACTCGCGGCAGAGCTTGGAGATGGGGCCGCCCGAGGTATTCATGTACGACTGCGGCTTGACCAGCACTATCTGGCGCTTGCCGCCCTCTTCCTCGGGGTCGTTGATGTTGATGAGCGCGACCTCGGCGCCGGCCTGGTTTTTCCAGTACGTGACGCCGGCCTGACGGGCCAGCTCGTCGATTGCCTTAAAGCCGGCGTTGTGGCGGGTCTCGGCATATTCCTCGCCCGGGTTGCCAAGCCCGGCAACCATGCGAATCTTAAGCGGCTGTGCAGCTGCCATATTTGTCCTTTCGTTACACAAGAAGCTTAATCAACGACAAAGGCTACCACGCCCGCCGAAGGCGAGGAAAGGTTGCAGCAAAGTCATTTCAGAAAACAGCTGCCCCGAGACAGCAGGAAGCCCCGGACACGCCGGGAGGGGTTATCAAAGCGAACATCCCGCAGCCGCAAAGCGGCGAGGACGTTCGCGTGATAACCCCGCAGGCGTGTCCGGGGCTTCCGGAGGGATGCGAGGGTCGAGCGACTACAGCGCGAAGTCGCCGCCGACGAGCGTGGAGACGGGCTCCTCGTGGTAAACGGCGGAGATGGCCTGGGCGAACTCCTCGGCGACCGAGATAGTCTTGATCTTGCCGCCGACCTCGACGGGGATGGCGTCGGTGACGACGCACTCGACGATGGGGGCGTCGTTCAGGCGCTCGATGGCCGGACCGGAGAAGATGCCGTGGGTGGCGCAGACGTAGATGTCGCCAGCGCCCATAGCCTTGAGCTCCTTGACGTTGGCGCACAGGGTGCCAGCGGTGTCGATCATGTCGTCGTTGATGACGCAGGTCTTGCCCTTGATGTCACCGATGATGCCCATGACCTCGGCGGCGTTGTGGCGCGGACGGCCCTTGTGGGCGATGGCCAGGTCGCAGCCGAGCATGTCGGACAGCTTCTTGGCGGCTTTGGCACGACCCACGTCGGGGGAGACGACAACCAGGTTGTCGGTGTCGAAGTGCATGTCGTTGTAGTACTGGCCAAACAGCGGCAGCGCGGACAGGTGGTTAACCGGGATATCAAAGAAGCCCTGGATCTGACCCTGGTGCAGATCGAGGGTGATGATGCGGTTGACGCCGGCGCGCTCGAGCAGGTTGGCGACGAGGCGGGCGGTGATGGGCTCGCGCGGGCCGGCCTTGCGGTCCTGGCGGGCATAGCCGTAGTGGGTGATGACGGCGGTGATGGAGCGGGCGGATGCGCGCTTGGCAGCGTCGGTGGCGATGAGCAGCTCCATGAGCATGTCGTTGACGTTGCCGCCGGCCACGGACTGAATCAGGAAGACGTCGGCGCCGCGGACGGTCTCGTCGTAGCGGGCGTAAATCTCACCGTTGGCGAACTGCTTTAGCGTAAGGCCCGAAAGCTCGACCCCAAGGTACTCAGCGATCTTCTGAGCGAGGGGACGGTTGGAGGAACCGGAATACACGCGGATGGATTTGCGCATATTCTCCGACTTCTCGGGATCATTAATCGGCATTACCCTTCTCCTTTATATCGAATGCCATATAGATGCCTTGTTGCATTGTAACCGCGCGGCGGGGTTTATCGAGTCTTGATAACGTCTTTACCGTCAACGGACACGAACCGACCACTCATCCGGCCACGCAGGTCAGCATAGAAAAAGGAGCCGTCCCCATGGGGACAGCTCCTTAGATGCTTGGTAAAACGTTATACCTCGTCGTCCTCGTGCAGACGGCGGCGATAATCGGCGGCCCAGCCCTCAATATTTACCTGACGGGCACGGCCCAGACCGAGTGCGTCGGCCGGGACCGGCTCGGTGATGACGGAGCCGGCGGCCACGAGCGCGCCGTCGCCAATCTGGGCGGGCGCGACCATCATGGTATCGGAACCGATGAAGGCATCCTTGCCGATGACGGTTTTGTGCTTGTGTACGCCGTCGTAGTTGCAGGTGATGGAGCCGGCGCCCACGTTGACGCCGGAGCCCATGGTCGTGTCGCCGATGTAGGACAGGTGCGGCACCTTGGAGCCCTCGCCGATCGTGGACTTCTTGATCTCCACGTGCGTGCCGGCCTTGGAGCCGTCGAGCATGTGGGTACCCGGGCGCAGGTAGGCGCGCGGGCCGCAGTCGACGCCGTTCTCGATGACGGCCTCGATGGCGATGGTCTCATCGATGATGCAGCCGCTGCCGACGGTGGTGTCGGTGAGACGGCTGTTGGGGCCGAGCTGGCACTCCTCGCCCACGGTGACGTGGCCGATCAGGTGCGTCTGCGGCCACACGACGGTGTCGCGGCCGATGGTGGCGTCGGGGCCGATCCAGGCCTGCGTGGGGTCGATGAAGGTAACGCCCTCGGCCATCCAGTGCTCGTTGATGCGGTCGCGCGCGATGGCGGTGAGCTGCGCGAGCTGGATGCGGCTGTTGACGCCCAGGCCGTCGCGGTAGTCATCGCAGTGGAAGATGGAGACTGCCTGGCCGTGGCCCTTGAGGATCTCGAGCATGTCGGGCAGATAGTACTCGGACTGCGCGTTGTCGTTGCCGATCTCGTCAATGTGCGCGGCGAGCTGCGCGCCGTCGAAGGCGTAGCAGCCGGCGTTGCACTCGAGCAGCGTGGCGGCCTGCTCGGGTGTGCAGTCCTTCTGCTCGATGATGCGTTCGATCTGGCCGTCGGCACCCAGCTTGATGCGGCCGTAGCCGAAGGGGTCGGGCGGGGTCATGGTCATGACGGTGCAGGCGAGCTCGCCGGTGGCGACGGTCTGCGCGAACTTGGCGACGGTGTCGGCGGTGATGAGCGGCAGGTCGCCGTTGAGCACGACGACCGGGCCCTCGGTGATGCCGCAGGCCTCGAGCGCGACCTTCACGGCGTGGCCGGTGCCCAGGCGCTCGGTCTGCTCAACGCACTCGACCTTGGTGGCGCTGTTGGCGTAGGCGCCGTCGATGAGGGCGCGCATCTCGTCGGCGTGGCTGCCGATGACGACCACGACGCGGCTGCAGCCAGCCTTGATGGTGGCGTCGACGATCCACTGGACCATGGGCTTGCCCAGGATCTTGTGCGAAACCTTGCAGTGGTTCGACTTCATGCGGGTGCCCTCGCCGGCAGCGAGGATAATTGCGGTTGCGTCCATGTGATCTCCTGTTACGTTATAGAGACGTGTGTTTGGAAACGATACACGGCGCAATATGATACCGCAGGCATATGATGAGCGCGTAACGATTGGTTTGCGGCGGTTGAGGCTTGCGTCGCTGGTGTGGCGTTTGCGCTGCTTGCGTGCGGCGTTGGCGGTGCTACGGAGCCGTCGTTTGAGCGAGGGGACGGGGGTGCCCGTGGACAACATACGAGAGGGGTTTGGCGGCGAGCCCGTCGCGGCATTCTCGATGTCGCATCCGGCGGTGCCGGCCCTCTACATGGTACTGACGCTGGGGCTCACCATGTTCTCGATGCAACCGGTGCTGATCGCGCTGTCGCTTGCGGGCGGGCTGGCGTACGGGCTTGCGACGCGCGGTGCTGCGCGCACGTTGGGGGCGCTTCGCTGGCAGCTGCCGGTGATTTTGATTATCGCGGTGCTCAATCCGCTGTTTAGCGCCTCGGGCTCGACGGAGCTGTTCCGTATTGGCATGCGTGCGGTGTATCTGGAGAGTATGGTATACGGCCTGTGCATGGGCGGGTTGTTTGTGGCGAGCGTGCTGTGGTTTGAGGCCGCGGCGTCGATGCTCGAATACGACAAGGTGCTCGCGCTGCTGGGTAATGCCGCACCGGTGATCGCGCTCATGATCTCGATGTGCATGAGGCTTATCCCGCAGTTTTTGCGCCGCGGTCGTACGGTGCTGGCGGTGCAGGATGCGATTGACGTGCCGGGGCGCGCGCCGGCCGATCCCGTGCGCTCGCGTCTGCGGGCGTCAAGCGTGTTGATGGGCTGGGGCATGGAAGATTCGCTGGATCGCGCGGACGCGATGCGCTCACGCGGGTGGGGTGCCGCGACGCGTCGTACGACGTATGCGCGGTATCGACTGGGACTCAGCGACGTTGCCGCGCTGGTTGGGCTTGCGCTGTTTGGCGTGGCCACGGCGGCAGTGGCGTGGACCGCGACGACGCAGTATTCGTTTTATCCGCAGCTCTCGGTGCCGGCGCCGTGGCTGGGCTATGTCGTGTACGCTGCCTGGATGGTGCTGCCTTGCGCGTTGCACGCGATTGATGAGAAGAGGTTTGGCTGATGGCTCGGTTGGATAGGGGCCCGGTGTCGGGCGCGGCGTGCGGCCCGGATATGCCGGCGATTGAGGTGCGGAGCCTGAGCTTTGCCTACCCCGATGCTGATGCTGCGGTGCTCGAGGGGCTCGACTGGTCTGTTCCCCAAGGTGCATTTGCGCTGCTGGTTGGCGGTACCGGATCGGGTAAGTCGACGCTGCTGTCGCTGCTCAAACCCGAGATCGCTCCGGCGGGCGAGCGCACTGGCGATGCGCGCGTGCTGGGCGAGAACGTCGCCGACATGGATGTGCGGGCATCGGCGGAGCGCGTGGGCTATGTGTTCCAGGATCCCGAGAACCAGATCGTGTGCGAAACCGTGTGGCACGAGATGGCGTTTGGCCTGGAAAACTTGGGGCTAGCGCGTGATGAGATGCGTCGTCGCGTAGCTGAGACCAGCTATTTCTTTGGGCTGGAAGATTGGCTCCACCGCGACACCGATACGCTTTCGGGCGGACGCAAACAGCTGCTGTCGCTGGCGGCTGTGCTGGCATTGCGCCCGCGCGTGCTGCTGCTCGACGAGCCCACGTCTCAGCTTGATCCGGTTGCGGAGAAGAATTTCCTGCACGCGCTGTTTCGTGTGAATCGCGAGCTGGGCTGCACGGTTGTTGTGGCGACGCATCAGCCGCGCCCAATGCTCGAATACGTGACGTGTGCGTACCGGATTGAGGACGGTCGCGTGCGCGAGGTGACGGATATGGCTTCTTTGGGACGCCGAGAATCGCTGTTTTCCGATGACATGTTGGGGTGGGGTGCCATCCGATGTGCAAATAAAGGAGTATTCAGCAGACGTGAGGACAATTTGGGCTCTCTGGAGCCGCCCGGGGACGTATCGAGCGCGAAAAAAAGTTCGGAATTGGACAAATCGTCCGAATTTGTGGCGCAAACGTCGCTCGAGAACGGCTCGGAAGCCTTCTCGCGCACGGATGGAAGCAGAATACTCCAAAAAATGCACGGCGGGTCGGCTACCACCCTGTCGGAAGGCTGGTTTCGCTACGATCGAGCGTCCGGCTGGGTGCTGCGCGGGCTCGATGCTTCGTTTTCGGCTGGCGCGGTGCATGCAATCGTGGGCGGCAACGGATGCGGTAAGTCGACGATGCTCTCGGTGCTGGCGAAGACCGCCAAGCTGCAGCGCGGCCGCATGGTGCGCGAAGCGGCCTCGGCGGCGCTGCTGCCACAGAATCCCAAGGCATTGCTGGTTGCCGAGACGGTTCGCGATGAGCTGATGGAATGGGCCTCGACCTGCGGATACGACGAGGCCGCAGCACGGGAGCAGACAGCGCGCCTGGGTCTGGCGGGCTTGGAGGCGCGTCACCCGTACGATCTTTCGGGCGGTCAGTGCCAGCTGCTTGCGTTGGCAAAGCTGCTGTTGATTGGCCCCGAGCTGCTATTGCTCGATGAGCCCACCAAGGGTTTGGACCTGGCCAGCCGCCGCATCATCGCCCGTGCCCTGCGTGACCATGCGAAGGCTGGCGGCACCGTCATCATGGCTACGCACGATTTGGACTTTGCCGAGCAGGTAGCCGACGACGTCGCCATGATGTTTGACGGTGAGATTGCCTGCATGGAGCCGCCGGCAGATTTCTTTGCCGACAACGTGTTCTATAGGGCGTGATGGGATGACGGACTGTCGTTTCTCGCGTTTACTCACAAAACTGGAGATTCCGCTGTTGTTGGCGGTGCCGGCGGTGATGGCAACGGCGTTGCTGGCGGGCGTTGAGCAGGCGGCGCTCGCCATGCTTGTCGTGGTGGCGCTGGTGCTTGCGCTGTTCTTTGCAGGCTACGAGGCGTCGCGACCGGGCCTGCGCCAGATTATGCCCACGCTGGTGCTGGCGGCGCTGGCGGCGGCGGGGCGCATCCTGTTTGGGCCCATTCCCGACTTTAAACCGGTGAGCGCCATCGCCATTATCGCGGGGGCGACGCTTGGTCGCCGCAATGGTTTTATGGTTGGCGCGCTGGCGGCGCTGACCAGCAATTTCTTTTTTGGACAGGGCATGTGGACACCGTGGCAGATGTATGCCTGGGGCCTGGTTGGCTATGTTGGCGGTGCGCTGGCGCATGCCGGTGCGTTCGACCGTGCGGATGGAACCGTGCGCATGCCGGCGCTACTGACCTACGGCTTTGCTTCGGGTTTGCTGTACGGCGTGGTGATCAACGCGTATGACATCATTGGTTTTGTGCAGCCGCTTACTTGGGCGGGTGCCGTGGCGCGTCTTGCCACGGCAGTGCCGTTCGATATTACGCACGGCTTTGCGACCTGCGTGTTCTTGGCCGCCTTGTACAAGCCTTGGTGCCGTCGCATTAACCGTGTCGTCGTGAAATACGGGCTGTAAGGCATTTCGCGTTTCCTCGCGAACTTGCGGTGGAATAGTTCTCGTTTTTGGCTATTTGCTGCCCAAACAGGAACTATTCCACCGCAGCTTATAGGGGGAGAGGGGTCACATGATCTGTTTTCCTCCGTCCCCCAGGAATTACTTGGGGCTAGAGCTCTAGCGTGAGGGTGACGGGGCAGTGGTCACTGCCAAAGATGTCGCCGCGGATGCCGGTGCCGCGTACGTTGCCGGCGATTACGTCGCTTACCAGGAAGTAGTCGATGCGCCAGCCTGCGTTGTTCTTGCGGGCATTAAAGCGGTAGCTCCACCAGCTGTAGACGCCCTCGACGTCCGGATTGGCCGCACGCCAGGTATCGGTAAACCCGGCGTTGAGCAGCTCGGTAAACTTGCCGCGCTCCTCGTCCGAAAAGCCTGCGTTGCCGCGGTTGGACTTGGGGTTCTTAAGGTCGATCTCCTCGTGAGCCACGTTAAAGTCGCCGCAGGTTACGACGGGCTTGTCGGTTTCGCGCTCAAGCGCGCTCAAAAAGCCGCGGTAGGCATCGTCCCAGGCCATGCGCACGTCGATGCGGGCAAGCTCGTTTTGGGCATTGGGCGTATAGACGTCCACGAACCAAAACTTGTCGAACTCGAGCGCACAGACGCGGCCCTCGGTTGCGGCTTGGGCGACGAGTTCGGCCGCCTCGCCCTCGCCGGCGTAGGGCAGCAGTGCGTCGGCGCGCAGCACGCGCAGCGGTTCCTGGCGGCTAAAGACCGCGGTGCCCGAATAGCCTTTGCGTTCGGCGTAGCTCCAGGTTTGGTGGTAGCCGGGCAGATCGACCTGTACCTGGCCCTCCTGCAGCTTGGTCTCCTGCAGCGCCAGGATATCGGTATTGAGCTCCTGTGCGATCTGGATAAAGCTCGGGTCCTTTTTGAGCACGGCGCGCAGGCCGTTGACGTTCCACGAGGCGAAAGTGTAAGTCTGAGGCATGGTGTCCTTTCGACGGGGTTGGCAGGCTTAAGATTAACGCAACAAGAGCGGGGCGGAGTCCGCGAGTGATAGTGCGAACGCCGCCGTCCCGGAGATACGGACGGAGGACATATATGACGCAGGCAATATCGGACCCCAAACAGGCCTCCTCCGCGCTGGCGGAGCTGTTCGGCACCCACAAGCGTGTGGTCTTCTTTGGCGGCGCGGGTGTTTCCACGGCAAGCGGCATCCCCGATTTCCGCAGCGTGGACGGTCTGTATCACCAGCGGTTTTCCTATCCGCCCGAGACTATGCTCTCTCACAGCTTCTACGAGGCGCATCCGGCGGAGTTTTTCGACTTCTACCGGACCAAGATGATCGCCCTTAACGCCAAGCCCAACCACTGCCACGCCAAGCTGGCGGAGCTGGAGCGCGCCGGCAAGCTCGATGCCGTGGTGACGCAAAACATCGACGGCTTGCATCAGGCGGCTGGTTCACGGCGCGTGTTTGAGCTGCATGGCTCGGTCCACCGCAATATCTGTCAGGCGTGCGGCGCGGTCTACAGCGCCGAATGGATTTGCGCGCGCGAGCACGAGGATGCCGCGGGCGTGCCCGTGTGCCCTGCGTGCGGCGGTCGCATCAAGCCCGATGTGGTCCTCTACGAAGAGCCGCTCGACGAGCATGTGTTGACCGGTGCCGTTGCCGCCATCGCCGCGGCCGATGCCCTCATTGTGGGTGGGACCTCGCTCGTGGTGTATCCGGCGGCGGGCCTTACGCGTTACTTTACCGGCGATACGCTGGCCATATGCAACCTTGCTCCCACCGATCAGGATGCAAATGCCGACCTGCTGATTTCTTGCGACATCGCGGCCGCGTTTGCGTTCTAGCCCGCGCGCGCGGATACAATAGAAAGACTGAGTGCAAAGCGACCCCGCCGCCAGCTCCCCAAACTCGGCGGCGTGGGCATTTTAGGAGGATGTTCATGGCGAACGACAGCAAGACATGGCGGTGCGGAAAGTATGAGCTCAGCTTTGACCGTCCGCGCATCATGGGCGTCCTCAACGTGACGCCCGATTCGTTTAGCGACGGCGGGGAGCACTTCGACCCCGATGCCGCCATCGAGTACGGCCTGGCGATGCTCGATGCCGGCGCCGACATCATCGACGTGGGCGGTGAGTCCACGCGCCCTGGTTTTACCCCGGTCAACCCCGACGAGGAAGCTCGCCGCGTGCTGCCCGTGGTGCGCGCGCTGGCCAAGGAGGGCGCCATCGTCTCGATCGACACGCGTCATGTGGCGGTTGCCAAGGCGGCCGTGCGCTGCGGCGCCTCGATCGTCAACGACGTGACGGGCTTCACCGATCCCAAGATGGTCGAGTTTGTTAAGACGAGTACCTGCGGCGTCATCGTGATGCATGCCGGCGAGGTCGCCGCGCCCACCCGCACGCACGCAACGGTGCAGCTCGATACCTCGGCAGCGGCGTTTGTTGCCGAGAAGGCGCGCGAGGCGGCTGCCGAGGCCGCGCGTGAGGCCGAGAAGCCGGCTCGCCGCCGTCGCGGCAAGCTGCTGGGCGATCCTAAGCCGGAGACCAAGCTTCCGGGCGGCGTGGTGCAGCCCTCGTTGCCGTTTGGCGAACCGGAGCCCACGTCCGAGCCTGCAAGCGAGCAGGAGACGCCGGCCGCCGAGCAGGC
>UQMU01000050.1 GCA_900542305.1 uncultured Collinsella sp.
GGGATTGGTCAAAATAGTTTGACTATTAGCGGCTAAAATCGCCCGGCGCTAACAGTCAACGAAGAGATCATCAAGAAGGCTATTGACAAGGGCTTGTTTAAGAACGGCACTAATGTCCAAATTATCGTGGGAACCAACGTGCACTCCGTCTACGACCTGCTTCGTCCCATCCTTAATCTGGAAGATTAACAGTCGCCTGATCGACAGACGACAAGCAAGGAGACCTCATGTTGACCAAAACGTTACATTCAATCCGAGGCATGTTCGAACGCTTGCTCAACATGTACAAAGAAAAGTCGACAAGGGGTCTTCTCGCTCTGATGGCTGCATTCGTATGCGGTTTTATCTGGCCACTCCTTGGTCTACTCGCTGCGGTTTGGACCCGGCATTCAGGAAAGCACGCGGATGCGGGCAGCGTTGCGGGCATGGCGGCCGTTATCAACATCGTTACTTACTTCATACAGATAGCGACCAGGATTGTCTGCGGCTCGATTTGATTTGAAAGGCATGAACAACATGAACGGATACAAGATTGTAATCTGCGGCGGCGGCAGCACCTATACCGCCGGTATCGTCAAAGACCTGATTGATCAAAAGGACGAACTGGGGATTCGTGAGCTTTGGCTCTATGACATCGACAAGGAACGCCAGGACACGGTCGCTGTGGTGGTTAAGGCAGTTATCGATGACCTTGCTCCCGAGATTCCCCTGCATGTAACTGTCGACCCCAAAGAAGCATTTACAGATGCGAACTTTGTTATGGCGCAGATGCGCGTGGGCGGGCTCAAGATGCGTATCCAAGATGAGCAGATCAGCCTGCGCCATGGCGTAGTCGGCCAGGAGACCTGCGGAGCAGGTGGCATGGCCTATGGCATGAGGACCATCTTCCCCATGTGCGAGCTTGTCGATTTCTGCGAGGAGTACGCCTGCAAGGACTACTGGATCGTCAACTACTCCAACCCCGCTGCCATCGTAGCCAAGGCGATGCACAAGCTACGTCCAAACGCTCGCATTCTCGACATCTGCGATATGCCAGTAGAGATTGAAGCCCGCATGGCGGAGATTTTGGGCTGCGAACTCAGCGACATTGAAGTCGACTACTTCGGCCTCAACCACTTTGGGTGGTTTACCAACGTGCGTTGCAAGGGCGTCGACGTTACAGACAAGCTCAAAGAGCATGTGCGTAAATTCGGCTACATTTCCGAGGCAAGCCTCAATGACGCCTTGGTAAAGGACCCCGATTGGGCCCATACCTTCAAGAATGCGGCGACGATTTCCACGCTATTCCAGGATTACCTCCCCAACACCTATTACCAGTACTACCTGTTGCCCGATGCCTGCGTGGAATACATGGACATCAATAACACGCGTGGCATGCAGGTCGTAAACGGCCGCGAAAAGCGGATCTTTGATGCTTCTGCGGCGCTTAAGCGCGGTGAAAAGGTCGATCTCACGCAATTCTATGTAGGCGTCCACGGCAGATTCATTGTCGATGTCGTCAAGTCTCTAGCGCATGACCTGCGACATCGCCAGCTGGTAATTGTGCCCAATAATGGCGCAATCGAGAATCTCTCGGACGACGCGACCGTCGAGATTCCGGCGTACATCACCGATCGAGGAGCCGAACCGGTCCGCGTCGGGAAGATCCCCCGCTTCTACAAGGGCCTTATCGAACAGCAGGATGCCTGCGAAGGCCTTGTGGTCGAAGCCGTTATCGAAGGCTCCTACCAGAAGGCACTCGAGGCCTTCACCCTCAATCGCACGATCCCCTCAGCGCGCGTGGCTAAGGAAGTCTTGGACGACATGATTGAGGCGAACAAGGGCTATTGGCCTGAACTGAAGTAGAGAAACCATCCAAATAGCAAAAGCACAAAAGGTGGCCTCAAGGCAAAAATGCTTTGGGGTCACCTTTTGTATGACTAAATCTCCGCAAAACTCGTAAAGATGAACGAATCGGCCTCGTGTTTTACACGATAGTTCTCTTGATAATCCTGATTGAATATAAGCGAATAAATAACCTGAAGCGTATACGTGAGCGAGATCATGGAAGAGTAATTGGCAACCTTTCCAATCACGCGCTCTGATTTTGGAATGAGCAGGACAGTATCGCATTGCCTGGCGAGCGCCGAATCAGAAAACGCCGTGATTAAACACGGCTTGATTCCGCGCTCGGAAAGAGCGGCGGCGTATTTGGAATAATCATAGTGAATGCCGCTGTAGCTTAGGAATAAAAACAGGTCTCCGGGCCTACCGTTCTTAACGTGCAGTGTCTGCAGGCCCCCGTCGTCTGCCATGGTGACATGACGATCGAGCTTGAGAAGATTGTTGCGAAAGATACATCCCGCCAGATAGCTTTCCCCTTTAGCAAAGATGTAAATTCGCGGGGCGCTAAGAACTGCCTTGGCGATTATGCTCAATTTGGCGCTATCGAGCTCAATTTTCGTTTGATCTATGACGCCCTTCAAGAGATTTGCAAGGTTGCCCTCGATGGCCTCAATTGAATCGGTACTGCCAAAAGGACGATTGTGATCGACAGTGGCAGCCAGAAGATAGTCTCCGCTTATCTCCTGGATGAGCTGCATGATCAACTCTCGATAGCCGCTTAGGCCCAATTTCTTACAAAAGCGGATGATAGTCGCGTTCGAAGTGTAAGTCTCCTGTGCGAGCTTTGCCATAGTGAGGGTCTTAAGGTCGCCGGTATGATTGAGCAGATAGGTAGCAATGGCTCGGTCGGTTTCATTAAAAGACGCGCTGTTACGCAGGCTGTCAAGAATCATGGTCGCTCCGATCGCTTTAGTTTGTCACTTAATTATGTCATTATCAAAACGACGGGCAGCTCTTCATACGCTGACTTACGCCCTGCAATCTCTCTTCTGATATTCCGCATGCTTCGGCAACATTATTTGTGCGGAGCACATCGCTCAAGTCTCAGCGAACAGATACGAAGAAGTTCGATTGCCAGAATTCACTGCCCGCCTTGAGACGCAGAGACGGCCTCCGAACAAGCTACATGCGGACTTGAGACAGCATAGCGCTCGCCCGTCGGCATCCTACGACCTGTATCCCCCTCTCCCCTGTTTCCGTGTTGAGAGCAGTAGACGGGGCTCCAAGGGGACTTGTCCCTTTGGAGCGCAGGGTCCGGGGATGGCGCGGTCCATCCCCGGCACTATTATTAGCTAAGGACCGCCGGAACTCCTCCCAATTGGAGTTTATCGGTCGATAAGTCAAGCCGACCGGCCCGCGATTATCAATGGTTTATTTGCTTCACATAATAAATTGACTCAGGATTCACCCGCAAAGTAAACCGATAAAGAAAAAGCTCGGAAGCAATTTTGCTTCCGAGCTGCTAAAAGTCTTGGTCGCGGGGGCAGGATTTGAACCTACGACCTCCGGGTTATGAGCCCGGCGAGCTACCAGACTGCTCCACCCCGCAATGTCTGGGCGCCTCATGTGCGCGTGAAAGAATATTACGCGGGAGTTCGGTAAACGGCAAGGAAAATCTCGTAGAGCATAATTCCTTCATATTTAAAATCCCTCATCCCCTATCACCGTAAACGAATCGCGGCCGAGCGCCGTCGACGGCGCGTATACAATGGTGCGCGTCCTTTTATGCCAACACCGGGAGTAGACATGCTGCTCGCTATCGATATGGGAAACACGCAGACGGCCATGGGCCTGTTTGACGGAGACGAGCTGGTGCAGTCGTGGCGCATGCCCACCGACCGCTCCTATACCGCCGACGAGATCCATGTGCGCCTGATGGGCTTCTTTAAGATGTACGGCCTCTCGCTCGACGCGGTCGACGCGATCGCCTTCGCCGGCGTGGTGCCGCAGCTCTCGCGCGAGTGGCACACTGTGGCCGACCGCATTGCCGCGGACGCCATCGTTATCGGGCCGCAGACGGCCGCGGTGACCAAGCTGCGCGCGGCGCGTCCCCAGGCCGTAGGCGCCGATCGCGTCGCTAACGCCGTTGCGGCCGAGACCTTCTACGGCGCGCCGGCAATCGTGGTGGACTTTGGCACCGCGACCAATATCGACGTCATCGATGAGGACGGTTATTACATTGGCGGAGCGATCGCGCCGGGCATTCGCATCTCCATGGACGCGCTTGCCGCCCGTGCCGCCAAGCTCGCCAGCGTGCCGCTCGAGGCGCCCGAACACGCCATCGGCCGCGATACCGAGGAGTGCATCAAGGTCGGCGCCGTGATGGGCGCCGCCGCCATGGCCGAGGGCCTGGTCGCGCGCATGAAGCGCGAGCTGGGCCGCGAGGATGCCACCGTTATCGCCACGGGCGGTCTCGCCGGCATCGTCGCCGATTCGACCGATGCCTTCGACGTGGTCGACGGACAACTCACCATCAAGGGCATCTGCGAAATCTACCGCCGCATGCAGGAGCTGGGATAGAGCAGGGGCTTAAGTCGAGCACGCCCGATGCCACAGCCCCCGCAAACGTTCGCCAAGCCTATTCCTCAAAATCGAAAAATTTTCAGTTTTGAGGAATAGGCTTTCTGCTAGGCCTCGTCGCACAGCCACCTCGCCAGGTCCACGATCTGCACTCCGTCGCGATCCGTGGCCTCGTGATGCGTGCGGGCGAGAATCATCTTGGGATACGCATCGCCAATGCTCAGCAGTGGCGAAATCTCGCGTTCAAATGTCTTATCCGAGCCGATATCGTCGCTCACTTGAATATAGAGTTTCTCGCTCCGCTTGATTGCTACAAAGTCTATTTCCTTTTTATAGAGCACGCCGACGTATACCTCGTATCCGCGACGCAGCAGCTCGATTGCCACCATGTTCTCGTATACGCGTCCCCAATCCATATCACGTGTACCAAGAAGTGCATATTTAAACGCATGGTCCGCCAGATAGTACTTCTCGCCGCTCTTAAGGTATTTTTTGCCGCGAATGTCGTAGCGACGAACTTTATAGAAGGCAAACGCATCGCACAGGTACCCCATGTACGTGCCGACCGTCTTGTTCGTAATCTTTAGCCCATCCGCATTTAATGCATCAGTAATGTTGCGTGCCGACGTAATGTTGGAAACGTTGTCCATCATGTAATCGGCAATGCGCAGCAGCGCCGATTCGTTTCTCACGTTATGCCGCTGCACGATATCTCTCACGATGAGCGTCTTAAAGACGTTGGAGAGATATTGATAGCGCTGCTCCTGCAGTGGATAAGGGTAAGAGCCGGACATACCGCCGGTTCTCGTGTACTCATCGAAGTCGCGGTCGACCTCGCCCTCGTCGCCATAGAGACGATACTCCTCAAACGAGAATGGGAAAACCTCGATCTCGAACGTACGCCCCGTAAAGAGCGTCGACAGATCGCTCGACAGCAAAAAGGCATTCGATCCGGTAATGAATATGTCGTACTGCTCGGATGCGTGGAGGCTGTTGATCGCACGCTCAAAACCGTCGCACATCTGAACTTCATCGATAAGCAGAAAGTTTTGTTTGCCGGACACTCGATGCTCTTTTACATAGGCGAGCAGCGCGTGATACTCGAGCAGGTTCTCGAACTCATCGAGGTTGTAGTTGATATGGATGACATTCGAATTGGACAGATTTGCCTCCACGTAATCGCGGAGGGCCTCGAGCAATTTTGATTTACCGCTACGACGGATGCCCGTGATGACCTTGATGTCCGGCACGCCAATAAGGCTCGTCAACGTGTCCATATATGACGTTCTATTGATGAGTTTCATTGGGGCCTCCTCGCGGTCTTTTATCGCTATTCCTCAAAATTGAAAAATTTTCAGTTTTGAGGAATAGGCTCTATAGCGAATATACCTCGCGAAAGACCGAGCTGCCTTAATCCTATTCCTCAAAAACGAAAATTTTCCAGTTTTGAGGAATAGGGCGCTGGCAACCCATTCCCCAGATAGGCGAAACCCTCCCCGGCACAGGCCGAGGAGGGTCTTGTTGTCATGTCTATCTTTGGGCGCGAACGCCCCGCGTTACAGTCCGCGAATGCGCACGGCCTCGGGCGGAAACTCTTGCTCGCCGGCATCGGTCTTGATGGTCGCACGACCCCAGATGTCCAGGCCCGCAAACACACCGACCGCAAGCGGCAAACCGTTGGGCGACACCGCCGCAACTTGGCGGCCCAGCAGCGGCACCATGTCGAAGTACTCGCCCAGCACGGGAGCCAGCGGCCCTGCGGCGCCCTGCGGCGTGTTGGCAACAACCGCCCAGGCGTCCACGCGGGCCAGCATGGCGGCGGCCAGCGTCTCGACCAGCGCTTCGTCAGCCACGTCCACACCAAGCTCGCCCAGCGCCGAACGCTCAATATCCACCGTCACGGCACCGAACATGCCCGCGGCACCGGCACCGCCGTTCACGGCAACACGCGCGAGCGACGTCTCAAACGCAGGCGCACCGCACACGATATCGCTCGGCCACCGGATACCCACCTTGCCGGCAAGGCCCAGGCCCGGCGTCGAAGCCGTGCCCACGAGCGCGTCCATCATGCCCATCGCAGCCACAAACGGCAGGCCGTGGAAGGCGTGCATATTCACATCCGGACGCACGACCAGCGAAAACGTCAGCGAAGCATCGCCCGCGCTCCACGCGCACCAGCCCGCGGACACGCCCTCGCGGCCCGCGTTACGCGCCGCGTCGAGCTCGGTGCCGGCGGCAACAGCATTCATCTCGATCATCTACATACGCCCCAATTCGCCAACGATATGGCCCACGCGGTCCTCGGGCTCCTTGACCTCGACACCGTTGTAGCGGAAGAACCGCGCCGGGTCGTGCATCAGGTCCTCGAGCGGCACCAGCACAAAGTCGCGCTCGCCAATGAGAGGATGCGGCAGGCGCAGCTTTTTGCCGCCGTGGGTCTCGCCATCCATCCACAGCAGGTCCAGGTCGATGGTGCGCGGACCGTTGGCCTTGGCCTTCTTGGAGCGGTCGCGCCCCAGCTCGGCCTCGATCTTCATGAGCTCATCGAGCAGCACCAGCGGCGCCAGCTCGGTCTTGATC
Source organism: uncultured Collinsella sp. (assembly GCA_900542305.1). Classification (GTDB taxonomy): domain Bacteria; phylum Actinomycetota; class Coriobacteriia; order Coriobacteriales; family Coriobacteriaceae; genus Collinsella. The sequence goes on from UQMU01000050.1 coordinate 6,985, forward strand.
TCGATGACGGCGTTGGCAAACGCGTCCTGGCGCGTCTCGTAGGCCGGCTCGCTCTCGTAAATCTTGGAGGAGTTGGACACGCAGGTGAGTGGAATCTCGGCGATCATCTCGCGTGCGGCGCGGATGTTGTCGCAGCGATGCCCCAGGTTGGAGCCCACGGCCACAAACGCGCGGCGCGGCTGCGGCTTGGCAACCGCCCAGTAACCGTTCAGGAACTGCGCAAAACCCGCGGCGTCGTGCACGCGCACGATGTTGGCACCGGCCTGGATGGCGCCCAGGCACACGCCAAACGTAGCGGCATCGCGCTCGGCGGCCTCGGTCACGCCCGAGACGGCGCCCACAAAGCGCTTGCGCGACACGGCGCACATGAGCGGGTAGCCCAGCGACGCCATCTTGGCAGTCTCGCGCTGGATGACGATGTCCTCGTTAGCCGACTTACCAAAGCCCGGGCCAGGATCGATGCAGATGCGGTCGCGCGACACGCCGGCATGGATGAGCGTGCGGGCCTGGTCGGACAGAAAGCCCATGACGCGGCGCATGATGGGCGCCGAATCGGGCAGGGTGAAGCGGCGGAGCTGCGAGGTGGGCACGTAGGCTTCCTCGCGGCGGGCGCTGCGGCGCATCATGGCGGCCAGGCGGTCATTGGGCTCCGATGCGGCCTCGGTGGCTGCGAGCGCGGCCTCGGGCGCGAGCGCGACGGTCTC
>UQMU01000051.1 GCA_900542305.1 uncultured Collinsella sp.
GCCGGAAGGCCCCGAGCTCGCGAAGATGCGCAAGGCGATGCGGGTGACCCAGAAGAAAGCCGCCGCGGAGCTCGGCCTGTCCGCAGCCACACTCGGGCACTTGGAACGGGGGAAACGGCGGTCGACGAAACTGGAGAGGAGGTATTACGAGCTCCTGTGCGAATTGGAGAGAGCGCTCCCGCAAACTGCCTCTTGACAACTTATAGGAGCGTCGGTTTTATTTTTCGTTTTCCTGGCATGATTGAGAGTATCCAATTAAACGTAGTAGATAGGCCCGTTTTGTGGCATACGACCCATTCAAGCCCAATCTCGAAGGCTAAAGAGAGCCTCTCATCCACGCCTGCGAGCGAAAACCAAATAGAATGAAAGGCAAATGGAAAGCCCGTTTGACGAGCGGAGGACATATGCGCGACGTAGCCGAAAGCGACTGGAAGCTGTTTAAGAAAATGCTTCCTCAATGGCAAGAACGTTATATGGAAAAGCTCATCGGCCAGTACGTTGAGATGCTGAACGGCGACAGCGAAGCGTCCAGTAGATTTTGGGCACTAGAAGAGCACCTCAATAGAGACAAGCTGTCCTCAGGCGTAATTGCAAACGACATTCGCCGCAGCACAATGCACCGCGAGATAGCCAATTTGCTTATCGACAGCGTGATCACCCTTGACGACCTTGACGGTTTTACCGAGGACATTAAGAGCTATGCGCAACACTGGATTGGCCAGTAAGAGCACTGAACGACAGACATCCCCAGCAAAACGGGGCAAACGCCGGATCGCCCGTAGGTGTCCGGCGTTTGCCCAGATAAAACCTGCCAAAATAAACCTGTCCCTTTTTGGCAGGTTACTCGGCACTCTTGAGGGCGCCGACCATGTCGATCTTGTTGAGGGTACGATTGGTGGCGAGGTTGACGATAAACGTAAAGCCAAAGGAAAGCACCACGGCAAGCACGTAGCTCAGCGGCTCGACTTCGACGTCAAAGTACAGCGACGGCATCTGCAAAATGTACGTAAAACTCTCGGCCAGCAAGCCGCCCAGCGGCACGCCCAGCGCAGCGCCAATCGCCGTGAGGATCAACGTCTCCTTGTTGACGTAATGGTGCACCTCACCGCGACGGAAGCCCAACACCTTAATGGTCGCCAGCTCGCGCTCGCGCTCGGAGATATTCGTGTTGGACAGCGTAAACACCACCACAAACGATAGGCACGCCGCCATGAAGGTCACGAGCACCACGACCGAATTGATAATCGTAAAGTTCGCCTCATAGTTTTCCCAATGCTCGGCCGTACTCGAAATCGTAAGCCAACCGTCACTCTTAAGATTCTTGCTAAACGCAATCTGGTCGGCCGACGAGCCCTTAAGCAGCACAAAGACGCCGTTAAGACGTGCGCTTCGACCGAACGCACGCTCATAGGTGCCCTGCGTCATGTAAAGCGTGTTGCCCAGATAGTTAAGCGAAATGTCGCTGACTTTGACCTTGGCAACATTGAGCGACGAATCCTGGACGTGAGCCGTATCGCCCGGCTGAATCCCCAGCACCAGCTGTGAACTTTTGCTCAGATACACGTCTCCGTCACGCAAAGGCAGCGGTTCTTTGGACTCATCCTCCAGACGCACGTAATCGCCCAAGTCACTCGTGCGGTTATCGGGCACCACGATCAGCTGCACGGTCTCGCTCTTGCCGCCAAACGTAAAGGTGACGTTGTCGGTCATAATCGGCAGGGTTGAGGTCACGGTCACGTTGAAATCATTGGCCGCGCTGCGCTCATCCAATGCCGCGCACGTCTGCGAAAAATCGTCGGGATTGGCGACCGCCAGCAGGTCGTAGCGCGTGATATGCCCGTACTGTTTGGGCGAAAGCGCCACCGACGTGTCGCGAATGCCCATACCGCAGATCACGAGCGCCGTGCAGCCGGCGATACCGAAGATGGTCATAAAGGCGCGCTTTTTGTAGCGGAACAGGTTACGTGCTGCCACCTTGTTCAAAAAGCCCATGCGGCGCCAGATAAAGCCGATGCGCTCAAGCAAGATGCGAGAGCCGGCGCGTGGGGCCTTGGGACGCATGAGCGAGGCCGGGGTCTCGGCCATCTCGTGGCGGCAGGCGATAATCGTGGCACCCACCACGCCCACGGCAAACAGCGCCACCGACACGAGCGACGACACGATGTCGTACGAGAGCAGCATCTGGGGCAGCGAGTACATGTCGTCGAACACCGTAAACAGGAACAGCGGCAGGCCCACAAATCCGATGATGTTGCCGAGCACGCCGCCGATCAGACATGCCCACAGCGCATAGTCCACGTATTTGGACAGGATGCGCTCGCGTGAATAGCCAAGCGCCTTGTACAGGCCAATAAGCGTGCGCTCCTCCTCGACCATGCGCGTGGCGGTGGTAAGACTGATGAGCACAGCGACGACAAAGAAGATAAATGGGAAAACCGTGGCGATGGCCTCGATCGAAGAACTGTCGCTCTCGACGCTCGAGTAGCTTGCGATGTTACCGCGGTCCTGAATGTACCAGGTGCATTCGCCCAGATCGGAAAGCTCGGCGCGGGCATCGGCAAAATGCTGGTCGGCGGCGGCGCGGCGCTGGTCCAACTCGGCCTGAGCCTGGACGCGCTCCTCGCTGCCCTCGGCCATACGGTTGATGTTATCCTGCTCGATCCCAAAGAGCATGGCGGCCTGACGCTCGGCCGTATCCAAGCTTGTCGGCGTGTCAACCGTCAACTCCTGGACGCGCGCCTTCTCACGCTCCTCGCGGATCTTCTCGATGTTGCCTTTGACCTCGTTGATCTTTGTCGTGTAGGCATCTGAATAGGAGTTAAGACTCTTGGCTCCCTCGACGATCACGTGGACTGCGGAGTAGGAAGAAGATGTCGCGGCATCTTCGCTCACATAGAACTTATAGTCCGCAGCCGAAGCAGCGCGAAAGGCGTTGACTGTCGAGTCGGAGCTCACGTCGGTAGGATCGAGGACCTCGGCCGTAATGGTGTAATCGCCCGCGGCAAACTGATCCTTGGCACTTTGGTTGGACGAGCTCGCGTCATTGGCGGCAAAACTCACCGTATCGCCGAGCTTTTTGCCCGAAGCCTTCAGGAACTTCGAAGTCACCGCGACCTCATCGGCGCTCTCGGGCAAATCGCCGCTCACCAGCACCGGCTGATCGATGTTCTCCTTGGAGAGACTTTGCACGACCACGCGCTCGCGCGTTGTGCCCACGGCGGTGTAGGCGGTCTCGGTGTAGATGCCCTCGACCGTCTCGACGCCGTCGACCTCTTGGATAGCCGCGAGATCGTCGCGCGTAAGGCCATAGGTCGACTGCACGTTAATGTCATAGACATTCTGCTGGTCAAAATAGGCGTCGACCGAATCGCACAAATCCTCACAGCCCGCCTTAAGGCCGCACATCACGCTCACGCCAAGCGCAGTGATGACCACGATAGATAGGAAGCGCTTAAGACTGCCTCGGATTGTGCGGTAGATGCCACAGCGAAAAACCGTCGGCACCATATCGTTTGAGCTTTGAGCGGTACGGTAGGTCGTAAAATCCTGCTCGCGCTCCGTGTTCTGCGCGACGCGGCGCTGGCTGTTTTGGCGGTCCTGGTCCATGGGCGCTACCACTCGATCGTCTCGATAGGCACGGGATTTTGCTGGACCGTCTCGCTCTCCACGCGGCCGCTCTTAAAGCGGATCAGGCGATCGGCCATGGGCGCCAGCGCGGAGTTGTGGGTGATGATAATGACCGTGATGTCCTGCTTGCGGCAGGTGTCCTGTAGCAACTGCAAGATCTGCTTGCCGGTTTTGTAGTCGAGTGCACCCGTGGGCTCGTCGCACAAAAGCAGCTTGGGGTTCTTGGCCAGCGCGCGGGCGATGGACACGCGCTGCTGCTCGCCGCCCGAAAGCTGCGCGGGGAAGTTGGCGAGGCGCTCGCCCAGGCCAACCTGGCAAAGCGTTTGCTCGGCATCGAGCGAATCGGGGCAGATTTGCGCCGCGAGCTCGACGTTTTCGAGCGCCGTCAAGTTGGGGACCAAATTGTAGAACTGGAAGACAAAGCCGACGTCGGCGCGGCGGTATTCCACGAGCTGCGCCTCGTTGGCAGAGCTCACGTCGCGCCCGTCCACCGTCACGGTGCCGGAGGTCGCCGTATCCATGCCGCCCAGAATGTTGAGCGCCGTGGTCTTGCCGGCACCCGAAGCACCCAGAATGATGGCGAGCTCGCCGCGCTCGACCGTAAAGCTCGCGCCGTCGAGCGCATGAATGCGGGCATCGCCCTCGCCGTATGCTTTGACGACGTCTTTGAATTCGATATAGGCCATCAATCGGCTCCCATCTGGTCGGATAACTCTTTAGTATTACCCATTTCGCACCGACCAAAAAGGGACAGGTTTATTTTGGCAGGTTTTAGAAGCGGACGATGAAGGTAATCTGGTTGCTGTGGCCGCAGACAGAAGCACTCCCGCCATGGGCCTCGGCGATGGCTCGCACCACAGATAGGCCCACGCCCGAGCCGCCCGTCTTGGAGTTACGCGAGACATCTGCGCGGTAGAAGCGGTCAAACAGCCGGTCCAGGTCACCCTCGGGCAGCTCATCAACAGCATTCGATACGACAAGCTCGGCCGAGCCTTTGCCCGCACCGCGCGAGTCTGCGCGCAGGCTTAGCTCAATCACGCTGCCCTCGCTTGCGTAGCGTGTGGCGTTGTCCAGCAGCAACTCAACCACCTGCGCCACCGCTGCAGCGTCGCCATGGGCCCGCACGCCGCTCGCAATCGACGTCGACAGACGCTTGCCACGCGAAACCGCCACCGACTCAAACGGCGCCGCCGCCTTGTCAACTGCCTCCGAAATATCAATCGACGCCATGGAAAAGCCGGCCGACCCCTCGTCCATGCGCGCCAGGAACACCAGACGCTCCGTCAGCGCCGTCAGCCGCGCGACCTGCTCGTGAATGCTCTGCGTCCACTCGCTCTCGCCGCTCTCGATTTCCTGCACCTCGTTGGCGGCGTCGATCACAGCTAGCGGCGTCTTGATCTCGTGGCTTGCATCGGTAATAAAGCGCTTTTGCTTGCTGTAGCTCTCGACCATCGGCCGAATCACCGCACCCGAGGCGCCCGCCACAATTGCCAGCACTGCCAACCAGCCAATGCAGCTGATGGCCACGCTCGCACTCAAAAACGAATGAAAGCTTGCAAGCTCGCGCGAGCAGTCCACGAACACATAGGTGGTCTCACCGTCTTGAACGTCAGTCGTATAGCGATAATTGCCAGAAAAACCCGAGACCCAACCCTTGGAATGCAACTTTGCGGCAATACTGGCAGCGCGCTTGGCACCCACCGCGGCAATGCGGGCCGTATTGACATCGGCAACCTGTCCGGCGGCAATCGTCACCGTAAAGTAGCGCGTGTCAAAGGGAGACTCCGCCGTCATGCCTTCAAAACGCCCGTCGCGAACAGCCGCCCGGTTACCAGTAGCAACCTTGCCGGCAACCGCATCCTGGCCGGGATCGGCTTTAGGCTCGTTCCCCCAATCGATACCGTCCTTGCCCGCCAGGATATAGTCCAGGCGAGCGTCGGCCATCTTGCAGACATGCGAATAATTGACGATGTTGATGCCGGCGATGATGAGCGTGAGCACCACGGTCACGGCGCCCATGGCAACCAGGATGAACTTGCGACGCAGGCGGCGGCCCAATGCGTCAGCAGAATTTGCCCGCCCCGTACTGCTCGAGGCGGCGTGAAACCGCTCCGTCATGCGTTTACACCACGTGCGTACGCTCACGCCCGCTCGTCCCCTTCGACAACCTCAAGCGAATATCCCTGATTGCGCGATGCGCGAATGGCCACGTCGGCACCAAGCGCTGTCAGCTTTTTGCGCAGGTATGAGATGTAGACCCACACCACGTTGGCCCCCTCGGGCGCATCTTCGCCCCAAACCTCGAGCATCAAACGCTCGGTAGGCATACGCGTGCCGGCGTTGCGCATAAAGAGTTCCATAAGCTGAAACTCGCGATTGGCTAGGTGTTCCTCGCCCAAGGGACCCACAAGCGTGCAAGCCGCCGTATCGAGGCGCACGTTGCCCACACTGAGCGTCGTGGCGTCGATCGCAGTCGCGGCGCGCGTCATGGCGCGAATGCGCGCGAGCAGCTCCTTGGCGGCAAACGGCTTGGTCAGATAGTCATTGGCGCCGGCGTCCAGGCCCTCAACCTTATCGGACACCTCGCTTTTGGCCGTGAGCATGATGATGGGCAGTCGCTTACCGGCGGCGCGTGTGCGCTTGAGCACCTCAATGCCATCCATGCCGGGCATCATGATGTCCAGGATTGCGGCGTCATAGTCGTTGGCGAGCAGATATTCGAGCGCCGTCAGACCGTCGAGGGCGGCATCGACCTCGTAGTCGCTATGTTGAAGAATCGCGGTAAGGGCACGGGAGAGGCCGGGTTCGTCCTCGGCAAGCATCAGCTTCATAGTTGTTCCTTTGGCGCACGGCTATACAGGTTTCGATACCGCCGATGATAGTGCACCGCCAGCCGTCTTAGCGCAGCCTTAGCTGCTCAACCTGCGCGTTTTCAAATACGCAGGATATAGCTTAACCAAACTTAAGGCTCAGATGCCGAGCGCTTGGACGCATGCCGGTCGCGAAAAGACAGCGACTCGTCCTTTCGCGACGTCCTAGTTATGCAAAGTGTTCGAGCGTTACGCCTCGTACGCGCCCTCAAGCCGAAGCAGCCACTCCTTGCGATCGAGCCCGCCGGCATATCCGTTAAGCGATCCGTCGGCCGCCACCACGCGATGGCACGGCACGATAATCGAAATGGGATTACGTGCGACCGCAGCCCCCACCGCACGAGGAGACACAACGGGTGCCTCGTTTCCCGGTACACGATGTCGAGCGGCAACACGCTGGGCGATCTCGCCATACGTAGTGACCTCGCCACGCGGAATAGAAAGCAGCTCAAACCAAACCTCGCGCTGAAACGCCGTACCAATCATATGCAACGGCGGCGTAAACCGAGGTTCCTGCCCTGCGAAATAAGCATTCAGCCAAGCCCAGGAACGCTCAAGCACCGAAGAGGCCGCACCATTTACCGGACTCACCGGCGACATGCCACCAGTACCGGAAACCGCATCGGCGCCTTCAACGTGCTCCACATCTTCTTTGAGAAGCGTGGAGCCAAAGTGCTCCTGCCCCTCAAACCAAAGTCCCGTCAGACCGCGGCCATCAGCGGCAAGCAAGATTTCGCCCAAAGGCGAAGCAAACGTCGTCGTGACCACCAGCGGCTCCTTTCAAAACTCCGCACCATAATACCGCGAATTGTGCAGACAACCCCGCAGATACGTCTGGGCGGGCTGGCAATTGCTTAAGCGAGGTTGTTTTCCCCAATCAAGCGAAGAAGACGCGGGGTATCGACGCCAGAGCGGTACCTCTATCAGCTGAGCTCTAATACTTTCCCGAGAAGTGAACGAGTAAAAACGAGGCCCCGGAGCATCTGTTAGCGCCGGGCGATTTTAGCCGCTAATAGTCAAACTATTTTGACCAATCCC
>UQMU01000052.1 GCA_900542305.1 uncultured Collinsella sp.
GGCTCTGGGAGGCGCTGCTGGCCTCGTCGCGCTCGGGAAGGCGGCTCCCGGCCGGCGAGGACGTCGCGGTCCGGATGCTCGCCCGGGAGATAGCCTCCCTCGACGCCGACATCGAGGAGCTCGACTCGCTCGTGGCCGACTCGCTGGCGGGCGACGAGGTCTACGAGTGCCTCCTCACGGTGCCCGGGATCGGCCCCAAGACCGCCGCGGCGCTGGTGACGTCGATCGACATATCCGCGTTCAGGGGGCACGACGAGCTCGCGAGCTATTGCGGCGTGGCGCCGTCCGATAGGCGCTCCGGGAGCAGCATCAGGTCGACATCGCCGCAGCACGGCGGGAACAGGCAGCTCAAGAACCTGCTCATATTCAGCTGCAACTCCCTCATCGGCACGGACAACAGGTTCGGGAGGTGCTACGGGGAGTGCAGGGCGAGGGGGATGAGGCACAGCAAGGCGCTGAAGGCGGTCGCGAGGAAGAGGCTCAAGGTCATCTACGCGATCATGCGCGACGCCGTCCCGTACGCGGCCTAGCGGGCGGCGGGATCAACCGAAGGGGAAGCGGGGGCGCCGGGCGCCCGGATGCGTCATGCCGAAATGGCGCGAAGCACGCGGTTGACAAAACTATAGAGACACGTCCCAAAAAGATTGCCCTCGCTGCGGCCGGCTAGTCCTGAGCTTTTGATGCTGGGCAGCAGAATCTGGGCGAGGTAGTCGCACTCGAGCTTGGTCGCGGCGTCGGCCTTGCCGTCTTTGCCGACCAGCACGTTTTTGATCTGGCTGTTAGCCTACCAAGAGTGCTGACGGCTCCGCATAAAGTACGGCAGAGTGCCACCTCGCAAACGGAGTTAACTTGATTCGCTTACGCGCACTTCAAAGTCAAAGGAGTTGCTTTCGCCTCGATACGTCGCCACGGAATACTCGACAGGAGAGTCAAGCGCGTCTCGTGCAACGGTTTGGAAAATGATGAGGGGGTCGCCCTCCTCAATGTCGAGCAGGGCGGCGGTTGTCACATCGGCTTTTGAGACCTCGAGGTGACGGTGCGCTCGCTCGACTGGGTTGCCAGATTCGCTCATGGCAAAATACAGGCTGGTCTCTTCAAAGTTGACGGCATCGAAGTCTTGGTACAGTTTGCAGGGAATATAGCTTTCCACAAATACGTTGGGCGTGCCGTCGGCATATCTTAGGCGGACGAGTTTGTAGACGTCTTCGCCGGGCTCTAACTCAAGCTTGCCGGCGATTTCGGTTGTTGCTTTGACGCGCTTGAAGGTGAGGACCTTGGTGCGTGGCACGCGCCCGGCTCGTTTCATCTCATCTTCGAAGCTCATAATGCGCATGGCAAAGGCCTGGTCAACCTTGGGGAGCGTTACAACGGTGCCGCGGCGCCGCCGTTTTTCCAAGTAGCCCTCGCTTACAAGCGTTTGCACGGCTTGGCGAATAGTTGATCGGCTGACGCCGTACATATCGCATAGCTGCATTTCAGAGGGAATGGCTTCGCCTACGGCGTACATGCCGTTTTTAATTTTAGCGAGTAGATCATCTTTGATTTGGTCGTAGAGCGTCATTTTGTCATACCTTTTTAAGGCCGAAGTTGAAACGAATATAGCATATGGGGCGGAGCCATAAGGCTCCGCCCCGATGGCCGGGGTAAATTGTTGGCTCGCCGATGCTGCCACTCGCCACCGTAACTCCTTTCGTTGCGCTTAATCATATATGTATGACCAAAATGTTGATAGTTTGAGTCTATTCCACTCCATAAACGGTATTAAATCAGACATAAACGGTAAAACGGATTATGTAGCAGTAATATGTATGACAATATGTTAGGATGCAGGCACGCACCAACCCCAATGAAGGGAACCGTTATGGCACGTTACACGCTCGATGACCTCGCCCGCTTGGTTGATCATACCAACCTCCACCCCGACGCCACGCGCGAGGACATGGAGAAGCTCTGCCAAGAGGCAAAGGACTACCACTTCAAGATGGTCGCCATCAATTCCGTCCAGTCCAAGCTCTGCTCCGAGTTCCTCGCCGGCACCGACATCCACACCGGCGCCGCCATCAGCTTCCCCCTCGGCCAGACCTCCGTCGCCACCAAGGTCTTCGAGACCAAGGACGCACTGGCCAACGGCGCGAACGAGATCGATTACGTGGTCAACCTCACCGAGGTCAAGGCCGGCAACTGGGCCTACATCAAGGATGAGATGCAGCAGATCGTCGGAATCTGCCGTGAGGCCGGCGTCCCCTCCAAGGTCATCTTCGAGAATTGCCTGCTCACCGAGGATGAGAAGCTCGAGCTGTGCAAGATCGCAAGCGTGGTCCTGCCCACTTTCGTGAAGACCTCCACCGGATTCTCCACTGGCGGCGCAACCGTCGAGGACGTCCGACTCATGCGCGAGCACACCGACCCCCGTGTTAAGGTTAAGGCCGCTGGTGGTATCCGCACCGCCGACGCTTTCCTCGATATGGTTCGTGCCGGTGCCGAGCGCATCGGCTGCAGCGCCGGCATACCCATCATCGACGAGTTGCGTGCGCGCATGGAGCGCGATGGTATCGACGCCTTCGAGCTGTAAGGAGTGCATATGGGACCTATCCTGCTCAAACCCAACTATATTTCCCCCGTCTGGTCGGGTCCGCGCGTCAACGAGGCGCGCGGCCTTTCCGGGGATACCCTATACGGCGAGTCGTTTGACGTGTCTGTACACGATGGGCTGGTCAACGATGTCGACGGCGGCCCGTTCGACGGCATGCCGCTCGATCGCGTGATAGCCGAGAACAAGGCCGCCATCATGGGCGAGCTCAATCACGACGGCATCGTGCAGATCATCACGATGGATGCTGGCGAGAACCTATCCGTTCAGGTGCATCCCGACGAGGCATACGCCCGCGAACACGAGTCCGACCACGAGAAGGCGGAGTCCTGGTACATCCTGGACGCCGAGCCCGGCGCCTCGATCATTTGCGGCACGACGACCGACGACCTCGATGCGCTGCGCGGCGCGGCGGCGGATGACAGTGTGGGCGACCGCTACGGAAGGCACGTTCCCGTGAGCGAAGGCGACTTCGTGTTAATCCCTGCAGGGACCATGCATGCGATGGGCGCGGGCGTATTCGCCCTCGAGGTCGGTAGCCTGGGCTTCAAGACGTATCGGTTGTGCGATTGGGGCCGCGGTCGCGAGCTTCATGTCGAGCAGGCGTTCGACGTACTCGACACCTCAATCCGTCCCGAGCCCGCGCACTTCGGCGCCTTCGATCCAAAGGCCCCCGCGAGTGTTCGTCGTGGCGTCACGCACCGCCTGTTCACATCAGACGTCGTTGACGTCCGGGGCGAATGGGAGTGCCCCTTGGGCGATCGATATGCCGTGCTGTCCTGCGTGGGCGGTCATGCCCGGGTGGTCACGGACGACGGCGCCGTCGAGCTTCCCCGTACCGTCTCTGCGCTGATTCCTGCGAGTGCGGGTTCGTTCACGGTCGAGGGGACGTGTCGCGTGTTGGTGAGCCGCGTCGTCGATGGGCGTGACGGCCAGCGCGACGGGGAGTAATTGGAGGTTGATATGTCTGGATCAAAGCCTCGCGTTGTGGTGACGGGTGCAAATGGGTATCTTGCGAGCCTCATTCGTTTGTACAACGCCGATAAGTTCGATTTTGTCAACGTTACAAGGACCGACGTTGACCTTTCCAATGTTGAGGAAGTTGCCGAGTTTTTTGCCGGCCTCGATTTCGATGTCTGCCTTCATACGGCAGCTGACGCTTCGACTGCCCATTGCGAGAATGACCCCGAGGGAACGCATAGAATCAATACGGAGTCGGCGATTGCCATTGCCCGGGCCTGCCGTGCCTGCGGCGCCCGTATGGTTTTCTTTTCAACCGAACAGTGTTTCAATGCCTCGACAGGCGAGCCTCCGTTTCACGAGGACGACGAGATGGCTACCACCACGCGATACGGTGCACAGAAGATGGAGGCGGATGATTGGATCAGGGAAAACCTCGACAATTATCTGATTTTGCGCCTTTCGTGGATGTTCGGCCTTCCCATGCCTGGGGCAAAGCCCGCCCCCAATATCCTGACGAATGTTTTGCACGCAGTTCGGACGGGAGAGCCGGCGGCGTTTCGCGTGCATGAGCGGCGGAACATGACGTACGGTCTGGAGTTGGCAAACGCCCTGCCGCAAATCCTTATGCTGCCCAGTGGGGCATATCATTTTGCGAGCCAAAACGGCTTGAGCACGTATGAGACCGCGCGCCTTGTTGCGCGGCGACTTGGTTGTGCCGAGCAGCGTATCGATGAGCTCGTGCTTCCGGACACTACGACCTATGCTGACCGACCCAGGGACTTTCGTCTTTCATCTGAAAAGCTTGCACGAGCGGGGGTGCGCCTCGGAACGTTTGAAGATAGCCTCGAAAGCTGCTTGAAGGATTTTGGATTGATTTAGCATGTGCAGCGCCGATGGCATATCGGCCGCTCGATTCGAAGACCCAGCCGCAAGTTTGGCTGGGTCTTTTCGTGGGTATGGCTTGTGTCGGCGTTCGGCAGAAGCACGCTGTTGGCGCGCGGGCGTCCTTCTTCTGGGACGAGGCTCAAAAAAATCATCGGGCAGGTGGAGTAGCTAAAGAGCCCCGTCCCAAAAAGACTGCTCTCGCTGCGGCCGGCTAGTCCTGAGCCTTGATGCTGGGCAACAGAATCTGGGCGAGGTAGTCGCACTCGAGCTTGGTCGCGCCGTCGGCCTTGCCGTCTTTGCCGACCAGTACGTTCTTGATCTGGCTATAGGTGTAGCGGTTACCGGTCGTGAGCTCGACAAGCTCAATGGCCGTGTCCATGGGGTAGGTTGACACGGGATTTTGCGTTCGTCCGTTGATGGTCTGGGGCACCACGTACGGATAGACGGGGCCGCTGGCGTAGACGGTATAACCGTTGCCTAGATTGGCCGCACCCAAAACCGTATCGCCCTCATCGGGTGTAAAGCTCTCGCCCTCGCGCACCGCGACGAGCGTCACGATCGGCGTATCGCTGTCGCCGGCAAGATAGATGCATAGCGTGCTGCCATTCTGCCAAGTCTCGACCTTGCCGTACCACTCGACGGGGATATCGAGCTGGTAAAGGTCGGTTGCCTTGTGACGGGCGTCGGCATCATGGGCCGCCTGTGCCTTTTGCGCGCTCACGGCATTGACGGCGGCGTCGCGCCGCGCGGTTGCTGCCTGCTGGAGCACTTTGGCAGCCGCGGCGGAGCTCGTGCCTCCCTCCTCGGCATACTTGGCGGCGGCATCGATCTGGTCGTCAGTCACCGTGTCGGCCGAAGGTACCTTGAGCTTAAAGGTGGCTTGAGCGCGCAGATCCTGCCCATCGCTCTTAATGGTGACCTGCGCCTTGGTGGTCGGGACGGTGTAGATGGTGCCGTCTTCCGCGATGGGGGATCCAGCAATGGAGAGCGTGTAATCGCCGGGCAGCAGCTTAATGCCGCGACCGTGCTCGTCAACGTAGAGCGTTTCGCTCACAGAGGAGCCGTCGGAGTCCTGGCCACTCACCTGCACGGGGATCTTTGAGCCGGTGGAGCAGTCGAGCCCCGCGGCATGTACGCCAATTTGCACCGACATCATCGTGTGCGCACTGGCGGCGACAGCGGCAGCCTGCTCTTGCTGATATCCGTTCCAGGCAGCATAGCCTGCGCCGCCGGCGACGAGCGCGACGGCCACAACGCCGGCAACCATCAGGTTGCGGCGCCTGGGCGACATCTTACGATGACGAACCTCGGCTTCGCGTGCCGAAGGAACGGACGGTAGGGGAATATCGCCCATGGCGATGGTCTCGTCCACGGCAGGCGCAGAGCCTAAGCCAGGGAGCTCGCGGGTCAGCGAATCTTCGGCGGGCAAGCTGTCGAGCAAGATGGTTTCCTCGCTCGTGTCGGATTCGGGCTGGTCGTCGGCCTCGCATTCGGATTCCTCGTGCCCCGCCTCGTCTTCGGTGGGCGCGGCGCCATCGTCTTTTGCATCCTGATCATCGGGCTGCGCTTCGATTTCCGGCTCATCTCGCACATCAACGCTCGAATCGTCAAACGCAATCTCGGCCAGCGCAATCCGGTCAAGGCTCTCCAGGGCCTCAGCGCATGCTTCTGCATCTTGGGCCGCATCCTCTTGGCTCATCGTCTCATCTTTCATATATCCCCCAAGCTCAATATCGGGACAACACTGTACCCAAAAATGGAGCCATATAAAGCGCATGCGAAATATAAGATCCGATTTAACCCGAGTGCATCGTTTAGCCGCATCCTCGCGGCAGCAAAAAGCCCCCGGAACGTGAACGAATCACATTCCGGGGGCCCTGCAATGCGTTGAGTTGCGCGGAGCCGGTTATGCGGCTTCGTACTCAAGCGATGTTTGCGTCAGGCGCGTTACTCGGCGTGCGCGTAATCAACCTTGGCGCGGCGAGCGGTAGCCTTCTCCCAATCGCTGGTGCCCTCAAAGACATCCTGCTTGTAGGGATTGCGACCGAGCTTCTTGGCGCGGTAGGCGATGTAGATGATCGCGGCGACGTTGGCGATCAGCGCGGCAATCGAGACCGCGGTGGCGGCGCCTGGGTCGAGCGTGGAGTGGGTCACAAAGATGGACTCCTCCTGGAAGTACGGGAACACCTGGGCAAACATGCACCAAATAGCAAGTGTAAAGGCGCGGTTCTGAATCCAGCCGCCCTTGTTCCAGATAAAGGCGGCGACGGTGGGCGCCAGCAGCAGCGCAAAGCCGCAGAACCAGGAGTGGGTGGGCAGGCAGTTGTAGGTGTAGCAGAAGTTCCAGACATCGTAGGCGATGATGTAGACCCAGGTCATGTCGGGCCACAGCATATCGGTCTGATCCTCGGAGGCGTAGACGCTCCACCAGCCGGTCATGCAGAAGATGTTGATGAGACCGGCGATGCCGTTGAACACGTTGTTCCAGCCGGCAAGCTGCGTGACACCCTCGGAGGTGACCCAGGTGGACTGGCCCAGGACAAAGAAGTGGTAGGCACTCTCGAAGTCGGACACGACGGCAATCATGATGTTGATAGCGACGATCACAAACGGCCATGCGCGGAACCAATGCGCCTTGCCGATCTTGCCCCACTGGTACTTAATGGCAATGAAGCCCCAGCAACCGGCCAGCGCCGCGTATACCTTGGCGTAGTGGAACCAGCTGTTCTGGTACACATGGGTGGGGTTGGTGAGCGCCCACTCGGCACCCTGCGAAACGCCGACGGCGATGGCGACGCAGTAGATGGTCATGGCCAGCGGAGCAACGCCAAAGATGATTGCCGCGCCCAGCTTGGTGCGGCGGCCGACCTCGTTGAGCACGATCAGGCCAATAAAGACCATGGCCCAGCCGGCCCAGTGGATAAGGGTAGGCTCTGTTAGACCAGGATTGACATACATGTGTCCCCACGGTGCCATATCGTTGA
>UQMU01000053.1 GCA_900542305.1 uncultured Collinsella sp.
GGCCCGTGGGTTATACCCTAAGAGCAAACCACCCTTTTTAAGGGTGGTTCTGATGTTTACGGGCTTTTGTCTCACATAGTAGCTGTGTTTTATAACCCTCGTTTGTCGCATCTTCTGTGAACGGGCTACAATAACTTAGTCTGTGTGATATGGAGGTGAACATGGCTGAAGCTGGTATCGGCGTTGATATCGTCGAGATTTCCCGCATGAAATCAATTCTTGAAAAGACGCCGTCGTTTGCTCGGCGTGTGTTTACCGAAGATGAGCGTGCGTATTGCGATGCATCATCGCGTCCCGCTGCTCACTATGCGAGCCGCTTTGCTTCGCGCGAGGCGGTGCTTAAAGCTCTCGGCACGGGTTTTAGTCAAGGCGTTGGTCGCAAGGATGTTTCGGTAACGCGTGATAAACTCGGCAAACCGAAGGCGCTGCTTTCGGGCCGTGCACTCGAGATCGCTCATGAGCTTGGTGTTGTTGAGGTCGCTCTTTCCATTACGCTTACAGGAGACTTGGCCGTTGCGAATGCCATCGCGATTACCGAAGATGCTCGGCCTAAGCCAAAAGATGAAAAGGTGAGCACCAAGAAACGCGTTGCGCAGACATTTAAAGAGGCTCGCTCTGTTTTAGATGAGCTTGAGCAGCTGCAGAATTCAGCATTGACGGAGCACCTGGGCGATGCTTCGCAAGATACGCTAGGAGCATAGATGAAACCGGTTTTGAGTACCGAAGAAGTCGTTCGTCTCGAGGATATCATCGAACGCGAAGGGACTTCGAAGGCCGAGCTTATGGAGCTAGCGGGTGAGTTTGCCGCCAACGAGGTCTTGAAGCTCAATCCCGATCGGGTTCTCGTTCTGGTCGGTTTTGGTAATAATGGCGGCGACGGTTGGGTTGCCGCCGATATCCTGAGCCATAAGGGTGTGGACGTGGATATCGTTTCTCCAGTTGAACCGGATGAGATTCCTGCTGCTCTGGCACGTCATGTTGCTCGTCGTACTGCCGGCCGCGATGTGCACGTTTGCGTCGGCCCCTCGCGTGATGAACTCGAGGTTTTGATCGATAAGGCCGATGTTGTTGTCGATGCCATTTTTGGTACCGGTTTTCACGGGAATCTGCGTGCGCCGTTCTCCATCTGGATTCCTACGGTCAATGAATGCGCCGACTGTGTCGTATCCATTGATGTCCCCTCGGGCCTGAATGCCGAGACGGGCGTTGTTGATGACGACTGCATTCGTGCCGAGCATACGGTGACGATGATTGCGCCCAAGATTGGTTTGTATAGCGCCGATGGCCCTGAGTATGCTGGCGATTTGATCTGCGGCAATCTTTACGACCGTCTTGACGAGGTCATCGATGATGTCGACCACGCCGCCGAGATTGTCGAGCCCGGTGACTTAGTTGATTACTTTGCTCCACTACCTACGAATATCGATAAGTATTCCCGTGGCTCTGTGCTTATTGTCGCCGGATCTGCGCAATATCCTGGTGCTGCCATTATGGCGGCCAAGTCTGCAGCTCGCGCGGGTGCTGGTTACGTGGCAGTCGCGGCTCCTGACGCCTGCGCCAATCTTATTCGCATGGCACTTCCTTCGATTCCCGTCTTTGCTATTCCGTCTGATTCCCGCGGCTCCTTTGGCGCCGCTGCGCGCATGACGGTGTGCGAGATTGCAAAGAAGTACAGCTGCGTACTGTGCGGTCCCGGTATGACGACATCTGCCGGCGCTATGCAGGTGGTTTCGGGCTTGCTCGAGCTTGATGTGCCGCTTATTTTGGACGCCGATGCACTCAACTGCCTTGCTAAGATTGCCATTGACGGTATTGATAGTAATCCCGAGATGTATCGTCGCGAGCAGCCGTTGGTTATGACGCCGCACTATCGTGAGCTTTCGCGTCTGGTTGCCGGTGACGAGGTGAACGACCTTGGTACCGCGATTGCGGCCGCGCAGAAGGTTGTCTGGGCTGCAGGCTCCGACAATCTGGTGGTCATTGCCAAGGGGCCGACGACGGCTATCTGTGGCGTTGAGCGTGTGTTGCTGCCGCTCTCGGGTCCGGCTTCTCTAGCAACTGCCGGTTCTGGTGATGTTCTCGCGGGTATTTTGGCCGGCACGCTTGCCACCATGCGCGACGAGATGGATCGTTGGGAGTTGCTGTATTCGTACGCCGTCGCACTTCACAGCTACGCCGGTTTTGCCGCGGCGACGGAGTATGGTGAGAAGAGCGTTATCGCGACCGATCTTATCGACTTGATCGGTCCTGCCATGGAGCTGGCGGCAAAGGATGCGCTCGAAGATCTGGGAATCATGGACGAAGGGTCGGATGACTAATCATGAATAAAGCCGATTTGACGCGCTGGTCCTGGGTCGAGATCGACCGTGGGGCGCTCCGTCGTAACACGAGGGCCTACAAGAACTTGCTGAATCCACGTCAGCGCCTGTGCTGCGTGGTCAAGGCCGATGCTTATGGCCATGGAGCTGTTGAGTGCGCCAAGATCATGTATTCGGCCGGTGCCGACATGTTTGCCGTGGCGACGGTTAACGAGGGCGTTGAGCTCCGACAGGGCGGGATTACGAAACCCATCCTCATCCTAAGCGAGCCGCCTATCGAGGCCATTCCGACGTTGCTCGAGTTTGATATCATGCCCTCGGTCTATACGTCTGACTTTGCTCTTGCGTATGGCGAATGTGCCGTCGCGGCGGGCAAAGTGGGCAAGTATCATCTCGCCATCGAGACGGGCATGAATCGTATCGGCGTTCACTACACGCAGGTGCTCGACTTTGTCCGCGGTATAAATTTCCATCGCGGTATTCAGTGCGACGGCGTATTTACGCACTTCGCCACGGCCGATGAACCTTCGGGCTGGGACTACAAACTGCAGTGTCAGCGCTTTACCGAGGCCGTTCAGGCCATTAAGGATGCGGGCTTTGAGTGCGGTATCGTGCACTGCGCCAACACGCCGTCCTCGATGCTCGACCCTTCGATGCATTTTGATATGATTCGCGCCGGCGTTGGCTTGTATGGAATGCAGCCGTGCGAGCTGAGTGGCCGCGTGATGCAGCTTGATCCCGTTATGAGCGTCCATGCGCGTGTGACGCGCGTGGCACACCCTGCGATGGGTGAGGGCGTGGGCTACGGTTTTACCTACCGCGTACCGCGTACGCGCGTTCAGATCTGCACGCTGCCGATCGGTTATGCCGATGGCCTATCGCGTACGCTTTCCAATCGTATGGATGTGCTGTATCGCGGCGAGCGCGTGCATCAGGTTGGCAATATCTGCATGGACCAGTTTATGGTCGCCATTCAGTCCAACCCGGCACACGAGATTCCCGAGGCCGAGTATGGTGACGAGATGATTATTGTCGGCCGCGATGGCGATGCCGAGATCACTATGGACGAGATGGCCCGACTGCGCGGAACGATTAACTACGAGGTCGCCTGCGGCTTTGGCATGCGTCTCGACAAGGTCTACGTGTAGGAGCCGCTATGGGCGTCATGCACATCCCCGGCCATACCCATCAGGCACCACGTGAGGTCGCACTCGAGGAAATTGAGGCCGTTCTGGGCGATTGTCACCTCTGCCAGCTCTACCAGTCGCGTCACAATATCGTGTTTGGCGTGGGAAACCCCCGCGCTCGTGTGATGTTTATTGGCGAGGCGCCGGGCCGCAATGAGGATTTGCAGGGCGAGCCCTTTGTGGGGGCGGCAGGCGAGGACCTCAACGGCATTTTGTCGCTGGCGGGGCTCAAACGCGAAGACGTCTACATTGCCAACGTGCTTAAGTGCCGCCCGCCGGGAAACCGCAATCCACGTCCCGAGGAAGTGCTGGCTTGCTCGCCGTTTTTGCGTGAGCAGATTCGAAGCATCTGGCCCGATATTATCGTGACGCTCGGCAACCCCGCGACGCACTTTGTGCTTAAGACCGAGATTGGCATTACTAAGCTGCGCGGCAGGTTCCACCAGATGGGGCATTTTGTAGTAATGCCCACGTTCCATCCGGCAGCAGCGCTACGCAATCCGGCGTGGCAGGAACTGCTGGAGGAAGACTTTAAGATGCTGGGCGACTATCTGGAGCGACATCCCGCACCAGAGGACGCCTCGGAATAATAAGGAGCATATATGTCCCTGGAGCGCCTGGGGGTAGGTACTTACAAAACGACTTGCGCTGCCGATACGGAGTACTTTGGCGAGCTAATTGCACCGTGCCTTGAGGACGGCGATGTGCTCATCCTGACCGGTGGCCTGGGGGTGGGCAAAACTCACTTTACCAAGGGCGTCTCGCGCGGGCTGGGCGATGAGCATATGGTTACGAGCCCTACGTTTGCGCTCATGGCCGTTCATGATCAAGGCCGTATTCCGCTGTTTCACTTTGATCTATACCGTCTGGAGCATGCCTACGAGCTCGAGGATACGGGCATTTTCGATGTGCTGGGCTATGAGGGTGCTTGCCTGCTGGAATGGGGCGAACAATTCCAAGACGAGCTGACGGATGAGTATCTTTCGGTGACGCTCAAGCGTGATGAGGGCGACAGTGATGTGCGAACGATAACGCTCGAGGCGCACGGTGACCGCGCAATGGAGCTTTCCCATTTGATTAATAAGGCTGTACAAGATGAGCTTGCATAACGACAACGCGCTGGTGGTGGCGCTCGATACCTCGACCGACATGCTTGCCTGCGCGGCAAGCTGGATTGATGGGCAGACGGGCGAGACGAAGCTCGTGAGTGGCGACCACATGTGTCGCCGTCACGCCAACGTTGAGCTCGTGAATACCGTTGATGGCGTGCTGGCTCAAGTCGGTCTGGATCGCAGCGATGTTGGTTGCTACGTGGTCGGCCGCGGCCCGGGGTCGTTTACGGGTGTGCGCATCGGCATCTCCACTGCCAAGGGCCTCGCGCGCGGTGCCAATGTTCCGCTGCTGGGCGTGTCGACGCTCGACGCTTGCGCTTGGACGGCGTGGAAGGCTGGCGTGCGCGGCAAGCTTGGTATCTTGGCCGATGCCATGCGCGGTGAGGTATATCCGGCACTATATATGCTGGGCGATGAGGGTCCCGAGCGTCAATTTGAGCGCGAACACGTGGTCAAGGCCGCCGTGGCGCTCGATGAGTGGCGCCGAGCAGCGGACTGGGACCAGGTTCAGCTGACCGGTGACGGTCTCGTGCGCTATGGCAAGCTGCTGGGTGAGGACGAGACCGCCCGCTGCGTGGAGCGCGACCTGTGGTGGCCTTCGGGCGAGGGCTTGCTGCTCGCGCACGCTGCGGGTGACGGCGATCCGGCTCGCGTCCTGCCGATTTACACGCGCCTTTCGGATGCCGAGGAAAACGAGCGCAAGCGTCTTGGTCTTGCCGAGAGTGCGCAGAGCGAAATTACGGGCGTTGCCGATGAGCTCGCCGGTCGTCATCTGCAGTTCCGTCCCATGGGCGCGGCGGATGCCGAGGGCGCGAGCGCGCTAGAGGCTGCCTGCTTTGAAGGTGCCGGACACGAGGCGTGGACGCCGGGCATGTTCCTGTCCGAACTGGGCGAGGACGTCGCTGCGCCGCGTAGTTGGTGGGTGGCACACGACGACGGCAAGCTGCTGGGCCTTGCCGGCGGTATGGTCGTGGACGGTGATGTGCAGATTCTGGATGTCGCCGTCGACTCGGCACATCGCCGTGAGGGCATTGCCCGCAAGCTGCTGTCGCATGTGAGCTATGATGCCCAGATGCTCGGCTGCACCACGGCTTCGCTCGAGGTCGAGGACGGCAAAGAGGGCGCGATTGCGCTCTATGCCGCTCTGGGCTTTACCGAGGTGGGTCGTCGTCGTGGCTACTACGGTGTCGGCAAAGACGCCATCGTCATGACGGCCCCACTTCCCCTCGTACTTCCGGTCGATAACGCCTCGCCCGAGCCGACGGCAGCCGAGCAACGCGTATGGCCGCTGCCTGCGCCTGGGCGCTCCGAGGGGGAGCGCGCCGAAATTGAGCGCCGCCGCCTGGTGCTCGCTATCGAGAGTTCCTGCGACGAGACGGCCGTGGCGATTATCGATGCGGATGGCAATATGCTGGCCAACCAGGTGTCGACACAGATTGATTTTCATGCCCGCTTTGGCGGCGTGGTGCCCGAGATCGCCTCGCGCAAACACGTTGAGGTGATTGTGAGTGTCGTGGATGCGGCGCTCGAGGATGCCGCAGCATCGCTTGGTCTTGAGGGTGGAGCCATTGCTCCCAGCGAGCTTGCCGCCGTGGGCGTGACACAGGGTCCGGGCCTGGTGGGCGCCCTCGTGGTGGGCGTTGCCTTTGCCAAAGGCTTTGCCTACGCTGCCGGTAAGCCGCTCGTATGCGTCAACCATCTGGAGGGGCACCTGTTTGCCAACCTGCTGGCGCAACCCGACCTCAAACCGCCGTTTATCTTCACGCTTGTCTCGGGTGGGCACACCATGCTCGTGCACGTGAAGGCGTGGGGCGACTACGAGGTGCTCGGTGAGACGCTCGACGACGCTGTGGGCGAGGCCTTCGACAAGGTAGCCAAGGCGTTGGGTCTGGGCTATCCCGGTGGCCCCATCATTTCCAAGCTGGCCGAGACGGGCAACCCCAAGGCGATCGATTTCCCCCGTGCGCTTAACAGCAGGGGAGACTATCGCTTCTCGCTTTCGGGCCTTAAAACCGCTGTGACGCTCTACATTGAACAGGAGACCAAGGCCGGGCGCACGATTCACCTGCCCGATCTGGCAGCTTCGTTTGAGGCAGCTGTCTTTGACGTGCAGTACAAGAAGGCCAAAAACGCATTGCACGCTACCGGATGCAAGGAATACTGCATCGGTGGCGGCGTCTCGGCCAACCCGCATCTGCGCGAGATGATGATCAAGAAGCTTGGGCGTCAGGGGATTCGCGTAACGGTGCCGCCCTTGTCTGCCTGTACCGATAACGCCGCCATGATCGCGGAGGTCGTTCGCCGTAAATTCGACCGAGGTGAAATCTCGCCGTTCGACGTCGACGCCGATCCGAACATGACGCTGTAGCTGGTACGGCGCGGTCCCCGGACGGAGGGGCCGGATATAAGGTTTCCTGCTCTACAGTCCTGCGCAAGACGAAGGCCACATTAAGTGGCCTTCTTTGCGT
>UQMU01000054.1 GCA_900542305.1 uncultured Collinsella sp.
GCGAACCTCCAGTCCGGACCGCTTCACGGTCCAACTTTCTGTCCGCACCCCCAAATGAAGGGGTGAAGGGGTGTAAATAGGGTGAAATAGAAAACTAATCAAGAAGAGCAAAAACGGCAGAATAGCTAAATTACCTGCGGAAACAGAGATATTGATGAAAATGAAAAACCGCAGGTAGGGTAAGAGCTCATGACCTCCTAAAGCGGGTGCCGACGGTTCGAATCCGCCCGGGGGCACCAGAAGATTATGACGGCGTCGCGAGAGCGGCGCCGTTTCTGGTTTGTGGGAGCTGCCGGCGGATTCGAACCGTCGACACCCGCGTCACTCATTTCCCCGCGGGGGGAGTTTTCGAATCCGCCCGGGGGCACTAGAGGAATATCGAGCCCGGTACCGTTACGGTGCCGGACTCTTTTGGTTTAAGGCATGCCGTAGTATTCGCTGCTTAGATAAAGAAAGCGCCCGCTTGCTGGGGGAGCAAGCGGGCGCCTGTGAGCGAATATGTTTGCGGCGAGAGCCGTGATGGGCGGTGGGGTGGCGACTAGTTGGTCGTACCGGAATCGTCACCCGTGCCCGAGCCAGAGCCAGAGCCCGAGCCAGAAAGTGCGACCGTCAGCGTGATCGTGCTGTCGGTGGATTGCTTGCCGGTGGGGGAGACGCCCGTAACGGTGGCATCCTCGTTACCGCTTACGGGATTGCCGTTCTGGTCACAGAAGCCGATGTTATAGAAACCGGCGTTGTTGAGCGCGGTGACGGCGGCGGAGATGCTCTTGCCGTACAGGTTGCCCGGGACGGCGGCCTTGCCGGACTTCTTGGCAATGACGACGGTAATCGTGGCGCCGGGCTTCTGCTTGCCGCTGGGGTTCCAGCTGATCACGGTGCCCTCGGTAACCGAGTCGTTCTCCTGGTAGCTCACGTCGACGCCAAAGCCTGCCATATCGAGGGCGTTGCGTGCTTGGGCCTCGGTCATGTCGGTCAGGTCGGGGACGGACGTGGTATCCGGGCCGCTCGAGACCTTGTACGAGATGGTCGTGCCCTTCGCGACTTCCTTGCCGGCTTCGGTGCCCTGCTCAAAGACCTGACCCTCATCGGCCTCGTTGGCCTCCTCGGAGGCGTTGCCCTTCAGGCCAACGCTTGCCAGCGCGGCTTCTGCCTGGTCCTTGGTCAGGCCGAGAAGCTGGGGAACCTCAACCTTCTCGGAGGGCTTGGGGCCCTTGGAGATTACCAGGTTCACCTTGGTGCCCTTGGCCTTCTTGGTGTTGCCGTTGGGCGTCTGCTCGGCGACCTTGCCCTCGTCGACATCGTCGTTGTAGCTTTGGTCGATGGTGCCGACCTCGAGGCCGGCTTCCTTGATCAGCTCGACGGCAGTCTGCTGGTCCTTGCCCAGCACATCGGGCACGGTGACCTGCTCGCCGCCAAAGAGTCCCGTGGCAAAAGCCACCACGATGCCGATGACGGCAACCGCTGCCACCACGGCGGCGATGATCTTGTTCTTGTTGGATTTGGGCTCTTCGACCTCGTAGGAGCCGGTGGAGCCCGAAACCGAGCTACGGGCGGTATTCTGGCCGCTCACGCCCGAGACGGGACGCACCATGGCGCGCGTCTGATCGGAAAGCTCGCGAGTCTTGGTGGCGCCCAGCTCACCGGGGGCACCGATGATGCGCGTGGGCTCCGAGACGTTGACGGCTCGGCCCGACAGGTAGCTGTTGAGCACCTGACGCAGCTCGTCGGCGGTCTGGAAGCGGTTTGCCGGGTCTTTCTCCATGCACTTGAGGATGATGCGCTCAAGGTCGGCGTCGACACCGGAGTTGATCTGGCTCGGCGGAATAGGCAGCTCGTTGACCTGCTTGAGTGCGACCGAGATAGCGTCGTCACCGTCAAAGGGAACGCGGCCGGTGGCGCATTCATACATCACGACGCCCAGCGAGTAGATATCCGAGGTGGGGCCGAGGTCCTGACCACGGGTCTGCTCGGGGCTGACGTAGTGGGCGGTGCCCAACACGTTGTTGTCCTGCGTGAGGTGGCTATTCTTGGCGCGCGCGATGCCAAAATCCATCACCTTGATGTTGCCGTCGGGCAGCACCATGATGTTTTGCGGCTTGATGTCGCGGTGGATGATCTCGTGCTTGTGTGCGACCGAAAGCGCAGAGCTGATCTGCGAGCCGATCTGCGCGACCTTTTTGGGGTCGAGGGCTCCATGGCTCTTGATGCCGCTCTTGAGGTCGGTACCGCGCAGGTACTCCATGACGATGTAATAGGTGTCGCCGTCCTTGCCCCAATCGTAGACGCCTACGATATAGGGGGAGGAGAGGCCGGCTGCTGCCTGGGCCTCCTGCTTAAAGCGCGCGGCGAAGGTGGCGTCGCCGGCGTACTGCGGCAGCATGATCTTGACGGCTACCGTGCGGTCGAGGACCTGATCCTGCGCACGGTAGACGGTCGCCATGCCGCCTGTCCCCACCTTATCCTTGAGGAGGTATCTTCCCCCGAGGACCCTCTGTTCCATTCCTGCTCCTAACATAACTATTCGCTCAACGATGTGTGTAGTACCTACTGTGTGGCCGCTGGGGCCATGTGGCGCATTGCCGCTAGCCCTTAGGCCGCGGTGCGCCCCGGGTGTCCGATTCGATCATGGGCATCACGCTCCCTGTGCGGCAAGCGCCGCGGTCAGGACGATGCCGGCGATCTTGGCGGCCTTGACGTCATGCTTGTCGTAATCCTCCAAGGCCACCGAGATGGCGACCGTGGGTGAATCGTAAGGTGCAAAGCCAACGAACATCGAGTTGACGTTGGTGCCGCCGATCTCGGCCGAGCCAGTCTTGCCGGCGACCTTGACGCCGGGGACCTGGGCATCGGTGCCGGTGCCGGACTGGACGACGGCAAGCATGGCCTGCTTGACCTGGTCGGCCGTGGCGGAGCTGACGGCCTGACCCAGCGAGCGGGACTGCGTGGTCTTGACCACGGTTCCGTCCGGGGCGAGTACCTGGGCTACAAAGAACGGGTCCATGACCACGCCGCTGTTAGCGATGGCGGCGGCAATCACGGCGTTTTGCATGACGGTGGTCTGCGGGCCGGGCGTGTGGTCCATGCCGACAGGCTGGCCGGCGCCGGCCCAGGCGGTCTCCCACTCGGTCATGAGCGACGGGTCGGCCATGATGGAGGCCGTGGAGGTCAGGTCCTGGCCGAGCTTTTGGCCGTAGCCAAAGGCGTTGGCAAACTGCACGAGCGTGTTTGCGCCAACTTCGGTCGCCACCTGGCCAAAGACGACGTTGGAGGACACGGCAAAGGCCTGCTGCAGGCTGATGGTGCCGTAGCTCTCGTTGGCATAGTTGGTGACCGGTGCGTTGCCGATGTCCATGGAGCCGGGCGCCTGGTAGGTGCTGGTAAGGCTGGCGGTACCGGTCTCGAGTGCCGCGGAAAGCGTAACGACCTTAAACGTGGAGCCCGGCGTGTACAGCGCGTCCATGGCGCGATTGTACATAGAGCCGTCCTCGCCGCCGCCCGCCTGCAGCAGGGCGTCGATGTTGGTGTTGTCGTAGGTGGGCGAGCTGGCACATGCGAGCACCGCGCCGGTACGCGGATCGATGACCACTACAGCGCCCTTAAAGCCCTTGAGTGCCTGCTCGGCCGCCGTCTGGATACGCGAGTCAATGGTGAGCTTGGCGGTGTTGCCCGGCTGGGTCTGGCCCGCGAGCGACGCGATGGCGTTGTTCCAGCTGGAGTAATCCTTAGAGCCGGTGAGCGTGTCGTTCATGACGCTCTCGATGGCAGTGGTGCCATACTGCTGGCTCACGTAGCCAACCACGTGCGCTGCCAGGTTACCGTTGGGGTAGGAGCGTACGTAGGTGCCGTCCTCCTGCTGCAGCGACTCGGCCAGCGTCACGCCATCGGACGTGATGATGGAGCCGCGCTGGATGTACTTGGAGCGGGCGATGGTGTGGTTGTTGGTCGGCATGTCCTGATAGTCCTTGGCCTTGATGACCTGGACATAGGTGAGGTTGCCGATAAGGATGGCGAACAGCGCCGTAAAGGCGAGCACCGCACGGGTTAGACGGTTGGCGAGCGCAACGCGGCCGAGCACGCCGGATTCAGGCGTGTCGAGCAGGCGACGACGCATGCGCGAGCCGACGGAATGGCTGCCGCTGCCGTAGGAAGACGAGGCGGCAAAGCGCGTGCCCGTCGGGGCGGCGGCAGATGCGACCTGATCATCGGTGATGGCGGCCATGGTGCCGGTGCCGGTAAGCTCGGCCTCGCGTCCGGTCGCTTCGTCACCGGCGCGCAGCAGGAGCGCGACGATGATAAAGCTCGCCAGCAGCGAGGAGCCGCCCTGGCTCATAAAGGGCAGGGTGACGCCGGTCAGCGGGATCAGGCGGGTTACGCCGCCAACGATCAAAAAGGCCTGGAAGCTGATGGCGGCCGTAAGGCCTGTGGCGCTAAAGGCGGCGAGGTCGGATTTAGCGCGGGCAGCCGTGGTGAGGCCACGCACGGCAAAGAGCATAAACAGGATGAGCACGGCGCCGCCGCCCAAAAGGCCCATCTCCTCGCCGATGGCCGAGAAGATAAAGTCGGACTCGACGACAGGGATGTTGTTGGCCATGCCGTTGCCGATGCCAACACCGACCAGACCGCCATCGGCAAGCGAGAAGAGCGACTGGACGATCTGGTAGCCCTGGCCCTGGGCGTCCTTAAACGGATCGAGCCAAACCTGGAAACGCACCTGAACGTGAGACAGGAACTTGTAGGCGCCCACGGCTCCAACGGCTAAGAGCGCAAGGCCGATAACGACATACGAAAAGCGCCCCGTGGCAACGTAGAGCATCAGCAAGAAGATGGTGTAGAACAGCACGGCCGAACCCAGGTCGCGTTCGAAGACGACGACGAGCAGGCACACACCCCACACGGCAAACAGCGGCAGCAGCAGTCGCAGGCGAGGGATCTTAAAGCCCAGAATCTTGCGGTTGGAGATGGAGAGCAGCTCGCGGTTCTCGGCCAGGTAGCCGGCCAGGAACAGGACGATAAAGACCTTGGCGAACTCGCCGGGCTGGATGGTAAAGCCCGCGATGCGAATCCACAGCTTGGAGCCCGAGATCGTGGTGCCGATAAAGATAGGCAGCATCAGCAGAATGATGCCGATGATGCCAAAGGTGTACTTGTAGCGCATGACCACGTCGAGGTTTTTGACTAGTGCAAGCGTTCCCACCATGAGCGCCACCGAGACAAACAGGATGATGAGCTGTGAGATGGCGAGAGCGGGGGCGAGACGCGTCACGAACGTGATGCCGATGCCCGAAAGTATAAATACGATGGGCAGGATGGCGGGGTCGGCACCGGGCGCCAAGATGCGCACGGCAATGTGGGCCGCGGCAAAGGCGGCAAAGAGGCCGATCGGTACGGCGAGCGTCTCAAAGGAGATGGCAGCGCCCGCGGTGAGGACGTACATCGCATACAGCAGGATGACGGGGAACGCCGAGGCGATGAGCAAGAGCAGCTCGGTGTTGCGGCGACTCATAAGCGGCACTCCCTTTCTAATTCTTATCGGAGGCTTCGGCCTCGGCGGACTGTTCGGCGGTTTTCTCGGAATCTGATTCGGAGGTCGATCCCTGATTGGTGTTGTCGCGAATCGTTTGCGCGTCGATCACCTGGCGGGTCTGCTCCTCGTCGATCTGGTGGCGGTACTTGGATATCGTGTCCTGCGCATCGTCGACACTTGTTTGCGGAATGCCCGCCTTGAGGCGGTTTTGCGTGTCTTCGGGCAGGTCGGACAGCTTAATGCTGGTTTCGCTCTCGAGCCAGTGGAGCTTGAGTCCGAGCGGCTTGCCGGGCAGACCGCGCCAGACGGCGACATTGCCCTGGTAGGTACCCAGGTAGTATGAGCCGGTGACACCCGTGTAGGCCCAGATGCCAGCTGCCAGCACAAAGACGAGGGCCAGGATGGCGGCGATAGTAATGTTGCGGCGACGCACGCGTTGCGCCTCGCGCATAACGCCATCGTCAACCAGGTCAACGACTACTACGGTCACGTTGTCGTGGCCGCCGGCGGCAAGCGCCGCGTCCACTAGGTTGTCGACGCAGATTTGCGCGGTTGAGGACTGCGTGGCGATGTTCTCGATATCGCTATCGGGAATCATGCTCGAGAGGCCGTCGGAGCACAGGATCAGACGGTCGCCTTCCTCGATATGCAGAGTGAAGTGGTCGGCATACATGGCGGGGTCCGAGCCCAGTGCGCGGGTGATGACCGAACGGTTGGGGTGGACGCGAGCCTCGTCTGCCGTGATCTCGCCGGCGTCCACGAGCTCCTCCACGTAGGAGTGGTCGCGGGTCACGCGGATGAGCGTGCCCTCGTGGAGCAGATAGGCGCGAGAGTCGCCCACGTGGGCGATGGCGAGCGTGTCGTTTTCGATGTAGGCGCAGGTGGCTGTGCAGCCCATGCCGGGCTTGCCCAGGCCGTTCAGGGCCGCCTCGATTACGGCGGCGTTGGCTGCCTCGACGGCTGCGGCCAGGCGTGCTGCGTCGGCGGACTGTGGGGCCGTCTTGGCAATAGTCTCGACGGCGATGGAAGAGGCTACCTCGCCGGCAGCGTGACCACCCATGCCGTCGCATACGCAAAAGAGCGGCGACTGCACCAGGTAGGAATCCTCATTGTGCGGGCGCACGCAGCCAACGTCGGAGCGGGCGCCCCACATGAGTTGCGTGGTGGTGCCGGCATCATAGGTCGAGTCGGTCTCGATGCGCTCCTCGGTCAGGGGCTCAAAGCTCATGGTCGAGCCGGGGTCTTTGAGCTTGGCCTCAACGGCGGCAACGTCGATCTCGGCTGTGTCACCGGGAGAGACGGTGTCGGTCTCGGCGTTTGATTCGGAATCGCCGGTGTCCGGGGAGCCGGGCTCCTCGGACACGCGGGCGGTCGACTCGTCGTCTTGCGGGCTGACGTCTATAGGCTCGGGCGTCGCAAAGTGCGACGGCGCGGGCGTGCTCTGGGGTTGAGCGGAGGGCTCGGGAGCTGCGGCGGGCGCGGCAACGGGCTGCTCGACTTCGGCAGGCGTTGCAGATGCGGGTGCCGCCTCGCTTGCC
>UQMU01000055.1 GCA_900542305.1 uncultured Collinsella sp.
AAGAGCCACAATGGCCCCGCCGACCGCTTGCAATCGGTCGGCGGGGCCTGCCGTTAACCCGTCCCGGTCCGCCCCCGGCATGTCATCGACGCCTTCGGCTCAGTCTCATATCCGCGGATACCGTTCTGTCGGCCCGCACTCCATTCCTTCGGCGGGGTTCCCCAAGTCTGTCGAGGCGCATGCGGAGGGCTCCGCGCGCACAGCGAAATAGGGGGTATCCCCGAAGGCCGCCCGGCTCGCCGGGACGGGGGCTATGTCTATTCCGCGCCCTCCCGGCACATCATGCCGAGGGCCCAGAGCCACCTCACGAGCTCGGCCGCGGTGGCCGCGTTGGCCTTCGCCGCGGGCATGCCGCGGGCGAGCATCTCCTCGCGCCGCCGCAGGAGCCGCTCGGACCCCTTCCTCCCGTGCATCCTTATCTCGAGGGGCACGCCCGTGTCCCTTGGCATGAGCTTCGGCTGGTGCCGTGCCGCGGCGTAGCACCATGAACCCTCAACGGCCAGCTTCCTCACGAGCGCGTTGCCCGCACCGCTGATGCCTCCGAGCCGCACGGAGTCGCCACTCGACCTCTGACTCGGCGCGAGGCCGAAATAGGCCGTGACCTGCCTTCCGGAACGGAACCTCGTGAAGTCGCCGACCTCGGCCGAGAAGGCTGCGGCCAGCGCGAAGGCGCAGCCCTTGATCGACTGGAGGGCGGCCACCTCCGCGGCGATCGGGCTGGCATCCACGGCGGCCCTGTACTCGGAGAGCAGGTCCGCCCGGGCCTCCGCCGCGGCCTCGACCTCGTTCCTCAGGGCGGCGAGCGTCCGAACCCCGCCATCGTCCTCCGGCCTGACCTTGTCGAGCCACCTCAGGAAGTCGTAGGTCCAGTACTTCCTCGGGTTGCCGGCGGGCGTGGTGCCGCCGTAGACGAACCCCCGCTTTGCGAGGAAGGCGAGCAGCCGCTGCTTGGCGGTCGCCAGGCGCGCGGTCGCCCCGTCGTAGGCGCCGGCGAGGTCCCTGATGCCTTCGACCTCGGGGGAGGGGACCCATACGGGGGAGATGTCGTGGGCGAGTATCGCCTTGGCCATCCTGGCGGCGTCGTTCCTGTCGTTCTTGGAGGCCGAGTCGGCGGCCGACCTGGGGATCTTCGAGACCGCGGCGACGACGCACTCGACGCCGAGCCCGGCGAGCTCCCTTTGCGGGGCGAAGCCGAGGTAGCCGCTCTCGTAGGCCGCGAGCGACGGCCCGGGGAACCCATCCATCCACCCGGCGATCTCGCCCCAGGGGTTGCCGGGGAACCTCCTCGTCACGGCCTCGCCGGTGTCCGCGTCGAGGGCGCAGACGGTGGTCGACCTCAGGTGGACGTCCATCCCGAACGCGGTAGAATACTTTGGCATGGGAGCCTCCCAACCTCGTTGCGGCGCGGCTGCGCCTATGGCACTTCAACATCATTGTCGCAGCCCCGACCCGCGGCCACGAGCGGGGGCTCCTATCTTTTTAGTGCCCTCGGATTGGGTCATAGTGTCTGGCTTATGCTCAACCTGCGGCGCTGCCATCGTTGGTGCTGAGCGACTTGTTCCCCGCCTCAAATTAGCCATCCTGGGTCCCCGGTGGTTGCGGTGGGCGTGTTTGGTTGGTGCCTGTTGATGGTTTGGGTATCGGGGAGGGCGGGCTCCGTTATAATCGCCTAGAACATTAAATGGAAACGGGACGGGAGCCATATATGCGCCAGGGTTTCGACAACGCGAAGTATATCGAGCTGCAGGCTGCTCACATTAAGGAGCGCATCTCACAGTTTGGTGGCAAGCTCTATTTGGAGTTTGGCGGCAAGCTGTTCGATGACTATCATGCGAGCCGCGTGCTGCCGGGTTTTGAACCGGACAGCAAGTTCCGCATGCTCAAGAGCATCGCCGACGATGTCGAGGTTATCATCGCGATCAACGCGAACCACATCGAGAAAAACAAGGCTCGTGGTGACCTTGGCATTACCTATGACGAGGATGTGCTGCGCCTGGTTGACCTGTTCCGCGGCAACGGCTTTGCCGTCGCGGCTGTGGTCATCACCCAGTACGCCGGCCAGCCTGCTGCCGATGTGTTCCGCAACCGCTTGAACGCGCTCGGTATTCCCGCCAAGCTGCACTATCCCATCGAGGGGTATCCGCACGATGTCGATCTGATCGTGTCCGACGATGGCTACGGCAAGAACGAGTTTGTCGAGACCACGCGTCCGCTCGTTGTCGTGACGGCACCCGGCCCCGGCTCGGGCAAGCTCGCTACTTGCCTCTCGCAGCTGTATCACGAGCATAAGCACGGTACCGCCGCCGGCTATGCCAAGTTCGAGACCTTCCCGGTCTGGAATCTTCCTCTGACGCATCCGGTCAATATTGCCTACGAGGCCGCCACGGCTGACCTCGACGACGCCAATATCATCGATTCGTTCCACCTTGAGGCCTACAACAAGACCACGGTCAACTACAACCGCGACGTCGAGGCCTTCCCGGTAGTCCGTGCCCTGATGGAAAAGATCCTGGGCAAGAGCCCCTACCAGAGCCCTACGGACATGGGCGTCAATATGGTCGGCTTTGCCATCACCGATGACGATGCCTGCCGCGACGCTTCCAAGATGGAGATTGTCCGCCGCTACTTTACCGCGGTCGAAAATGTGCGCCGTACCGGCGTGGGCGATGAGCAAGTCGACCGTCTCAAGATTATTATGAAGAAAGCCGGCATCGATAAGAACTACTCACCGGCGCGCTCGGCGGCCCTCACCAGGGAGCAACTGACGGGTGGTCCCGTGGGTGCCATGGTCATGCCCGATGGCTCCGTGGTGACCGGTAAGACCTCCACGCGCCTGGGCGCCGCAAGTTCGCTCATTATGAACGCCCTCAAGCACGTCTCGGGCGTCGACCTTGAGCTCGAGGTTATCAGCGATGAGGCGATCGAGCCCATCAGCAAGCTCAAGACGCATTTCCTGGGCAGCAAAAACCCGCGCCTCCACACCGACGAGACGCTTATGGCGCTGTCGATCACCTCGGCCACGAGTGAGACGGCCGCTCGCGTCCTTTCGGGCCTGGAGCAGCTGCGCGGTTGCGATGCCTTCTTTAGCGTGATTATCTCGCCGACGGACGAGACGGTACTGCGCAAACTGGGTATCAACGTGTGCTGCGAGCCCAAGTTTGAGCGCCGCGGTTTCTTCCATCGCTAAGTTTGAAGCACCGCGGTAATTGCATTGCATTTTGGCCGTATCGGGTTAGCGCCCGGTACGGCTTTTTGATCAATAAAGCGCCTATTTCGGCGAAAAATAGCTGTTTACCTGCCTAGAAACAATTTGAGCGGTATACAATAACCGTAACTGTTTCATCCTTAGCGGGATGCCGCATGATGGATATTACCTGCCATCGTGAGGTGTGTCGGTCGCGCACGGCGCGTTAGATGCTCGTGCTCGGTTTGAGGAGGCTGCTATGGCGGGCAAGGGTCGTGCGAGTGTCAACGATATGAAGCGTGTCGAGGTGCTGGTGTTGATGGAGATCGACCAGCAAACCGAAGACAATGGCGGGCCGTATGGTTTCTCGCGCAAAACGCTTGCCGAGCGCGTGGGGGTTTCGCCGTATCGTGTCCGCGCCGCAATCGATCGCTTGGATTCCGAAGGCATGATTGATGTCGTCTCGCGTTATAGCGACGACGGCGGTCAGCTTGCAAATGGCATTTGCCTCACCGAACGTGGCGAGTGGTATCTTGAGGGCGTCCGTACCGGCATGCTCGTTCAAGAAATGCTTGAGGACGAGGTTTCTGATCGATAGCAGCATGTAACCCTTGCCACAGCGACGCCGCCTGGGAAACCGGGCGGCGTTTTGTTTCAAGATTGAGAAATGCAATCGCACGCGAGAAAAATTGCGAACGGTCCGCGGCGCGAGTATTACAATGAAGACCCGTAAGATGTGGATAAACAACTTCTACGGGAAGCGCAGGTAACTCAATATGACCAAGCATGTGTTCGTAACCGGTGGCGTGGTTTCGTCCCTGGGCAAGGGTATCACCGCGGCCTCGCTGGGCCGTCTGCTCAAGTCGCGTGGCTACAAAGTAACGATGCAGAAGGCCGACCCGTATCTGAACGTCGACCCCGGTACCATGAGCCCCTTCCAGCATGGTGAGGTCTTCGTTACCGAGGATGGTTACGAGTCCGACCTGGACCTGGGTCATTACGAGCGCTTTATTGATGAGAACCTGACCCGCGATTCCAACTTTACGACCGGCGCCATCTATAAGAGCTTGATCGCCCGCGAGCGTCGCGGCGACTTTTTGGGCGGTACCGTGCAGGTGATTCCTCACGTCACCAATGCCATTAAGGACAAGTTCCGCCGCATCGAGGAGCAGACCGGCTCCGATGTAGTCATCACCGAGCTGGGCGGCACGATCGGCGACATCGAGTCGCAGCCGTTTGTCGAGGCCATCCGCCAGTACCGCAAGGAGGCCGGCCCCGAGAACGTCTGCTACATCCACGTGTCGCTCGTTCCCTATATCGCCGCCGCCCACGAGGTCAAGACCAAGCCCACGCAGCATTCCGTCAAGGAGCTCCGCAGCTTTGGCATCCAGCCCGATATCATCGTGCTGCGCTCCGACCACCATATCGATGACGCTATCCGCGGAAAGATCGCAAGCTTCTGCGACGTCGACACCGATTGCGTCTTTACCAACGAGGACTGCGCGAGCATTTACGATGTTCCGCAGCTGCTTGCCGAGCAGGACTTTGACCTGCGCATTTGCGAACGCCTGGGTCTGGATCCGCGTGAGCGCGACATGAGCGAGTGGAACGAGTTCCTGCGCAAACAGAATCACGCCAACCATCACGCCGACAAGGTGAAGATCGCCGTCGTGGGTAAGTACACGCAGCTGCCCGATGCGTACCTGTCGGTTATCGAGGCCCTGCACCATGCGGGCGTCTTCTACGATCGCCATGTGGACGTCCAGCTGGTCGACGGCGAGAGCCTCGACGAGCAGAATGTCTCCGAGGTTTTGGGCGACGCCTCGGGCATCCTGGTCCCCGGCGGCTTTGGCAAGCGCGCCCTGGAGGGCAAGATCCTCGCGGCCGAGTTTGCCCGTGAGCACAAGATTCCGTATCTGGGCATTTGCCTGGGTATGCAGGTGGCCGTGTGCGAGTTCGCCCGCAACGTCGTCGGCCTTGCCGGCGCCAGCTCCTCCGAGTTCGATCCGGACGGCCCGTTTAGCGTCATCGATCTGATGAGCTCGCAGGAGGACGTGACCGAGAAGGGCGGCACCATGCGCCTGGGCGCCTATCCGTGCAAGCTCGCCGCCGATACCCTTGCTCGCGAGGCATATGGCGAGGAGCTCGTCTACGAGCGTCACCGTCACCGCTTTGAGTTCAACAACGCCTTCCGTGACCAGCTCGAGGACGCCGGTTTGGTTATCTCGGGTCTGTCACCCGACGAGCGCCTGGTCGAGATGGTCGAGCTGCCGCGCGACGTGCATCCGTGGTATGTGGCAACCCAGGCTCATCCCGAGTTCAAGAGCCGCCCGACCAACCCGCAGCCGCTGTTCCGCGAGTTCGTGCGCGCTTCGATCGGCCAGCACGAGGGTGTCGACCGTCTGCAGGTGACGCCCATGAACCTCGCTACGGACTAAGGGTGCCGGCGAATAAGGAACATACCGAAGCTACTCCCTCGTCGCTCGCCGTGGCGGCGGGGGAGTATCTCGATTACCTCGCGGTCGAGCGGGGTTTGGCGCGCAACACGATTGCGGCCTATCGTCGTGACCTGACGACGTACTGCGCCTATCTGGAGCGGGCGGGTATTGTGTCTTTTGAAGAGGTGACCCGTCAGGTCGTGGAGGGCTTTGTTGCCGACCGTCGCGATGGGGGCTATTCCGATGCCTCGGTGGAGCGTGCGCTTGCGGCCGTGAAGGGCCTGCATGCCTTTTTGGTGCGCGATGGGGCTGTAGCCCAAAATCCAACGGCGGCGTTGCGCCTGCCTAAAAAGGCTGAGCGTTTGCCGGAGTATCTATCGGTGGAGGATGTCTCGGCTCTGCTCGATCAAGACTTCCCCGAGGGCGAGATGGGCTTGCGCGACCATGCCATCTTGGAAGTGCTCTACGGATGCGGTTTGCGTGTGAGCGAGTTGGTGGGGCTCGATGTGGGCGATATCCATATTGACGATGGCTTTGTACTCGTTCGCGGTAAGGGCTCAAAGGAACGCCTGTCCCCGCTGGTGGGAAGCGCGGCGCGAGCTCTGATGCTCTATGTAACTGAGGGACGTTCTCGCTTGGCGGCCCATGCCCGCGGAACCGAGACCTCGGCGGTCTTTTTAAATAAGAACGGACGTCGCCTGTCGCGCCAGGCCGTGCATGCGATATGTGAGCGCTACGGGCGCCAGGTGGGGCTGGTGGGACTCCATCCCCACACGCTGCGTCACTCCTTTGCTACCCATATGCTTGCGGGCGGCGCAGACCTCCGTGTGCTACAGGAGATCTTGGGACATGCCGATATATCGACCACGCAGGTCTACACGCATGTCGATCGTACGCAACTGACCGAGGTCTATCTGGCGGCGCACCCGCTGGCGCATCGTTAACTCATCGCTGACCTGCAAATTTATAGGTATTTGGGGACGGGCCCCAGATTGCCACGGCGTGCTTTTGCGCGCGCATGGGCAATCTGGGGCCCGTCCCATTTTTCGCCACTTGGCGTCGCGGTGGTGGGCCGCACGTGCCTTGTCTGATGTAACGGCTGTATGAGATGGAACGGGCGAAAGCCTGCGGGTTGTTGCTGA
>UQMU01000056.1 GCA_900542305.1 uncultured Collinsella sp.
GACGCCCATCAGGAACACGGCGTCGTAGCCCTCGTCGGCGACCTTGTCGGCGAGCTCAATCATCTTCTTGCCGGTCTCATAGACGTTCTTGCCGTCCTCGAGATAGCCCTCCTGGCTAAAGTGCATGATCTCGATCTTCTCGGTTTCCTTCATGGCTTTTCCTTTCTGTCCAGCACGCGAATCTATACATCGCGTTTCTTTTCGATACCAATTATAGACATACACCCAACGTGTTTTTAATACCACTTTTCAATCTGTTCCAATCCTCGGTGAACGGTCGAAATTCTCTGGTGAGTGGTATCAAATTATAATTTGATGTATAGCTAACGCCCCCGGCGTCTCCCTTGTGTGACAAAGAACAGCGTTCCTACCAGCGCAATAATGGTCGATGCTCCAAACAGTACCGTCTGGACGCCCAAAGCCTCCGCCAAAAACGGAGCCGCCAGCAGCGGCACCACGCCGGCGCTCATCAGGCCAAAACGCACAAAGCCGGTAATGCGCCCCAGGTATTTGATGTCGGCACGCTCCTGAATCAAGATCATCTGCAGCGGCTCCAGGAACCCCCAGGCCAGACCGTTAATCGCCTGACCGATAATCGCGACCCCCAGCATATCGGTGCCCACGTACACCATGGACCCAATGCCCACGGCCATGAGCGCGCCGAGCAGCAATCGCAGGTTGACATGGCGAGCAGAAAGCTTGGTCAGGATGAACGCACCCACCGAGGAAGTGAGGCCCACGACCGAGGACAACCAGCCCAGCCAGACGATATCCACGTTGAGCACATCACGGTAGAACAACGACTCAAGCGAATCAAACGCGCCAAACGCAAAGAATCCCAAAAAGCCCGAGATAAAGATGAGGCGCAGGTCGTGGTCGCGAAACGTAAGTCGCGCACCCTCGGCCATGCCGCCCAGAATACCGCCCTTCGGCTTTTCCCCTTTTGCGGGAACAACGCACTCGTGACAGCCCAAGGAGAGCACGGCCGCCACACCCATCATGCCCGCCATGAGCAGGTAGACCGATTGCGTGGCAAAACAGCTCACGATGGCACCGCCGAGCAGCGGGCCAGCGGTATAGGCGATATTGCTGTAGAACACCATGAGACCGTTCACGCGGGTACGACCCTCGGTGGTCGACTCCAGGTATCCCGGAAACGCATGCGTGCAGGTGTTGATAAAGCCGCCCGCAAGTCCCAAGACGCACGCGGCAAACACAAGCCCGGGGACAGACAACGGCGCTAACCCCACGCCAAGCGATAGCACTGCCGTAATCACGCACGTCACAAACGACGTCCGGCGCGGTCCAAAGCGATCGATGACCGAACCCGACACCATATTGCCCACCGACGTCATAAGATTGCGCACGAGCGTAATGGCGGCAACCAAAAAGGCCGTGCCGGCCAGATCATACGTGGCCGCACCGATAAGCCCCAAAAAGTAGACCGCGTTGTTGGCGCACCACTGCAGGGACTCAATAAGAATCAGCCTGACCTCTGCCGGCGTCAGGCGCATTGCTTCGCGATCCTTCGCGAACATACGAACTCCTTCTATACAAAAAGGGGATGGAGGGCATAGGCCTGCTCCATCCCCTTTCCAGGTTGCAACGAAAATCTATGCGGCCGGGCCCTTACGCCAGCACGCCGAAGAACGCGCCGATGATGCCCACGACCATGGTGGCCACGATCAGCACCATGGGGTTGATCTTCTTGGACAGCAGCCAGTAGTACAGCCAGAAGGCGATCATGCCGAGCATGCCGGGCATGATGCCGTCCAGGATGTCCTGGAGGGTCTGGGCGTCGTCGCCCGAGCCGATGGCCACCGGGATGCTGGCCCAGAACATGTCCTTGCACATGGCGCCCACGACCATGACGCCCACGATGCCCACGCAGGTCATGATCTTCTGCATGAGGCCGGTCCTCTGGGCCTCGTCCAGGAAGCCCACGCCCAGCTCGTAGCCCTTGACGGCGCCCCAGACGCGCAGCGCGAAGCCGGGGACGTTGTAGATGAGCAGGAAGGCGATGGGGCCGAAGGGGTTGCCGGCCTGGCACAGGCTGATGCCCACCGCGGCGGCGACCACGCGCAGCGTCGACAGGAAGATGGAGTCGCCGATGCCGGACAGCGGGCCCATGAGGGCGGCCTTGACGTCGTTGACGCTCTCGGGCTCGATCTCGCCGCGGGCGACCTTCTCCTCCATGGCCATCGCGATGCCGCCGACGAACGGGGCGAACTGGACGGTGATGTTGAAGAACGCGCAGTGGCGGTGCAGGGCCTCGGCGTAGTCGTCGGGGCGGCCGGCGTAGATCTTCTTGAGCATGTTGGCGACCATCAGGCAGAAGGCGATGTTCATCTGCTTGTAGTAGGTCCAGGAGAACTCCATGCCCAGGGCGCCGACGTTGACGGCGCTCTTGACGAGGTCGGAGCGCGTGATCTTGTTCTCGGGACTAGAAGTCATCGTCCTCATCCCCTTCCGCGGAGAGCTGGGGCTGGGCTCCGCCCAGGCCGAGCAGGTCGAACTTGTCGATGCCGATGATGATGGCGATCAGGGCGACGCCCAGGACGGGCACGTTGGCGTAGGAGCACAGCAGGAAGCCCAGGAAGTAGAAGGGCACGAGCTGCTTGGTGAGCACCAGGCGGCCGAGCATGGCGAAGCCCATGGCAGGCAGGATGTTGGCGGCCACGCCGCAACCATCGATCACAAAAGACGGGATAAAGTCGAGTAGGCCCTGGATGGCGTCGGAGCCCAGGTAGAATGCGCCGCCGCACAGCAGGAAGTACTCAAGGCAGCCAAAGAGGCCCATGCTCCAATGTGCCGCGTAGATACCCTTGAGGTTGCCCTTGGCAGCGCACTTGTCAGCAATGTCAACAATGATCGAGAATCCAGCATCCGTAATGTTGCCGATCGTCAGCGAAAGGACGGCGATAGGCATGGCGAGCGCGATGGCCGTCTCGGTACCCTGACCGAGCTGAATGGCAAACGCGCAGGCGAGCACGCCGCCGACGGTTTCGTTAGGCGGTACGTAGGCGCCGATGGAGATCGAGCCCATGAACAGCAACTCCAGGCTGGCGCCGACGGCAAGGCCGGTCTGCAGGTCCCCCAGCACCAGGCCCACGAGCGGGCACAGGACGATGGGGCGGAACGCGTAGAGGGTGCCGAGCTGGTAGTCGAGGCATCCAAACGCTCCGACTAAGCCGACGAGGATTGCTTGGACAAGCATAATTCCTCCCAATAAGGAATCTCGAACCGTCGTCACTCCCGTCGCGCGCGTTGTTGATATCAATTCCGGGAGTTCGATTCCACGGCTCGAAGCGTACCTGGTGTGCTGCTAACACCCATGCCAGGCACAAATGATTTGATACCAATTATAGATATGCAGGTTCTTACTATTTAATACCACTCGCTCAGCGGGGTGTTTTTTACCGTAAACGGCAGACGCATCCCATCAGGCACGTTCCTTGTTTCGATGGCGGACAAGCGCCACCAAAAAGCCATCGCCAAAGGCATCGCATGCCAAGTTGCCTACAATCACCAAAACGATAATCGCCGCGCCCAAAAGCTCGTTCCAGCGAAAGACCTCGCCAAAGAGGAGCGCCGACCAGCAGGGAGCGAGCACGACCTCACTCATGCAAACCAAGTTGGCCGCAAACGCGTTGGTGCGCGCAATCCCCTTGGCATACAGCACGCTCGCAAGGCCACTGCAAAAAAGGCCATGCACCAGCATGAGCCCCCACTCAAATGGCCTCACGGAGTCTAGGGCGCCGGCAAAATAGACAATCGGCAGCATCGAGATACCGCAGGAGATGAGCGAGGACACCATGGGCGACGCATCGGGGCGAGAGTTCAAAAAGAAACACAGCCCAAAGGTGGCGCCCGAAATGACGGCAAGCAGGTTGCCGAGCATGCCCTCGGCACTCAAATCGCCTAAAAAGAAAAGTCCCATACCCGTAAAAGCAACCACCACGGAGGCAATCTTCGCAGGCGAGGGCAACGTGCGAGTTGCGAGCGATTGATACACGATAACGAAAATCATCGAAGTGTACTGCAGAACGATCGCGTTGCCGACCGTCGTGAGCTGGTTGGCAAAGTTAAACGTGGTGCCCGTTACGAAGTTACAGACGGCCACAAGGACAATAAGACGACTGACGCGGAGGACGGGCCTGCCGACGAGCAGGATAAAGAGCGCCATAAATATTGCCGTGACGGCACCGATCAAAAGAGCTGACTGCGAATTGGCACGAACGAGGATGCCGATAAAACTCCACAAGAGCGCCGTGCCAAATAGATACATCGCCCCGCTCACGCTATTATCGGGTGGATTGTCAGATCGAATCACGAAGCACCTCCAGCTAGCTTTCGGTAATAAAAAACGGCGACCGCAATGGGTCGCCGTTTCCCTTGGGGGCAGAATAGAACGCAGGAGTCTACGCCAGCACGCCGAAGAACGCGCCGATGATGCCCACGACCATGGTGGCCACGATCAGCACCATGGGGTTGATCTTCTTGGACAGCAGCCAGTAGTACAGCCAGAAGGCGATCATGCCGAGCATGCCGGGCATGATGCCGTCCAGGATGTCCTGGAGGGTCTGGGCGTCGTCGCCCGAGCCGATGGCCACCGGGATGCTGGCCCAGAACATGTCCTTGCACATGGCGCCCACGACCATGACGCCCACGATGCCCACGCAGGTCATGATCTTCTGCATGAGGCCGGTCCTCTGGGCCTCGTCCAGGAAGCCCACGCCCAGCTCGTAGCCCTTGACGGCGCCCCAGACGCGCAGCGCGAAGCCGGGGACGTTGTAGATGAGCAGGAAGGCGATGGGGCCGAAGGGGTTGCCGGCCTGGCACAGGCTGATGCCCACCGCGGCGGCGACCACGCGCAGCGTCGACAGGAAGATGGAGTCGCCGATGCCGGACAGCGGGCCCATGAGGGCGGCCTTGACGTCGTTGACGCTCTCGGGCTCGATCTCGCCGCGGGCGACCTTCTCCTCCATGGCCATCGCGATGCCGCCGACGAACGGGGCGAACTGGACGGTGATGTTGAAGAACGCGCAGTGGCGGTGCAGGGCCTCGGCGTAGTCGTCGGGGCGGCCGGCGTAGATCTTCTTGAGCATGTTGGCGACCATCAGGCAGAAGGCGATGTTCATCTGCTTGTAGTAGGTCCAGGAGAACTCCATGCCCAGGGCGCCGACGTTGACGGCGCTCTTGACGAGGTCGGAGCGCGTGATCTTGTTCTCGGGACTAGAAGTCATCGTCCTCATCCCCTTCCGCGGAGAGCTGGGGCTGGGCTCCGCCCAGGCCGAGCAGGTCGAACTTGTCGATGCCGATGATGATGGCGATCAGGGCGACGCCCAGGACGGGCACGTTGGCGTAGGAGCACAGCAGGAAGCCCAGGAAGTAGAAGGGCACGAGCTGCTTGGTGAGCACCAGGCGGCCGAGCATGGCGAAGCCCATGGCAGGCAGGATGTTGGCGGCCACGCCGCAACCATCGATCACAAAAGACGGGATAAAGTCGAGTAGGCCCTGGATGGCGTCGGAGCCCAGGTAGAATGCGCCGCCGCACAGCAGGAAGTACTCAAGGCAGCCAAAGAGGCCCATGCTCCAATGTGCCGCGTAGATACCCTTGAGGTTGCCCTTGGCAGCGCACTTGT
Source organism: uncultured Collinsella sp. (assembly GCA_900542305.1). GTDB lineage: Bacteria > Actinomycetota > Coriobacteriia > Coriobacteriales > Coriobacteriaceae > Collinsella. The sequence continues at coordinate 5,646 of UQMU01000056.1, forward strand.
CAGCAATGTCAACAATGATCGAGAATCCAGCATCCGTAATGTTGCCGATCGTCAGCGAAAGGACGGCGATAGGCATGGCGAGCGCGATGGCCGTCTCGGTACCCTGACCGAGCTGAATGGCAAACGCGCAGGCGAGCACGCCGCCGACGGTTTCGTTAGGCGGTACGTAGGCGCCGATGGAGATCGAGCCCATGAACAGCAACTCCAGGCTGGCGCCGACGGCAAGGCCGGTCTGCAGGTCCCCCAGCACCAGGCCCACGAGCGGGCACAGGACGATGGGGCGGAACGCGTAGAGCGTACCGAGCTGGCAGTCGAACTTACCAAATGCGGCGATAAGTCCGATGAGGATTGCTTGGGTAAGCATACATCCCCCTTTCCATATAGGACACTACGAAGAGCTCAGACTCTTCGAAATTGAACGCCTAGAGCACGCTGGCGCAGTCGACCTTGGGGTCATCGGCCAGGGGTCGAATCTCGACCTCAACGCCACGATCCAGCATCTCGCGCACATCGGCTTCCTCGGCCGCGGTCAGGAAGACCTGACGAGAGACCTGACGAGCGTCGGGACGCTTCTCGTCCTTGGGCTTGGTGTTGCCCAGGTTGACCGACTTGATCTGCGGGCAGCCCTCAACAAGCTGCTTTGCCTCAGCGATAGTGGCGACGCAGATGATCATCTTGTACTTGTCGGTCACGCCCGAGTTGATAGCTTCGATTGCATGCTCCATATCTTTGATGACGAGCTTGCAGCCGGCAGGCTTGCCCATCTTGAGCGTCGTCTTCCACACCGGGTCGTTAGCGACCTTATCGCCCACGCAGAAGATGCAGTTGGAGCCAAGGCCCTGAACCCAGGAAACTGCGACCTGGCCATGAAGCAGGCGATGGTCAACGCGAAGTAGCTGAATCATAATGTGACCCCCCAAAGGTCTTGTGCCGTCATACGGCGTGTCAGTAGGTGCTGCGGATTAGAACTCTTCCTCCTCCTCGTCATCGACCAAAAGATCGTTGACA
>UQMU01000057.1 GCA_900542305.1 uncultured Collinsella sp.
GGGCCCGTGGGTTATACCCTAAGAGCAAACCACCCTTTTTAAGGGTGGTTCTGATTTACTGCCGAGATGTTCGGTAGTGCCTGCGCGTAACGCTGCTTGGGCTATTCGCTTGCTATTGAGTTGTCGGTGCATGAAAAAACGCCGACATCCCGCCTCGGGGAGGAGGCGGGAACGCACCGAGTAGACGGAGGGGTGCGGAGCGCGGTCGCGTCTCGACTGACGACGTTGCCCATCGACAACCCTATTGTACTGCATGACATGGTTCTTGGTTTATCGTGTCGAGCGCTTGTGTTGTGCCGCTGCCTATGCTGACGGTGTGCTACACTCTTGCACTGCTGAGTGGGCCAGACGGTCGCGCGATGTGCTGCTTGCAGCACGCGTGAGGAAAGTCCGGGCTCCAGAGGGCGGGATGCCGGCTAACGGCCGGGCGGAGTGATCCGACGGAAAGCGCCGCAGAAAAGAAGACTCCCACCTGCGCCGCAAGGCGTAAAGGGAAAAGCTGAAACGGTGGTGTAAGAGACCACCAGCGTCGTGGCAACACGGCGGCTTGGCAAGCCCCATCCGGAGCAAGCGCGAATAGGAACGCTATGGGCCGGCCCGGTCCGCGTTCGGGTAGCGTGCGTGGAGCTGCACGGTAACGTGCAGACAAGATAAATGACCGTTCACGACAGAACCCGGCTTATAGGCCCACTCAGCACTTTGTTGACGCTGCGAACCCGTCAGCGCGGCAATCTGCCTTTCAAGCCTTCGGGCATGACCATAAGGTCAATGCCCTCAGCTTTCAAGGCACCTTGCTCGCGCTGACGGGTTCTCGCCTTCGACGGCGTCAGCTGGCCGATTTGGCGCTCATTCGTCGGTCGCCGTCATAAGGCGTGCTCCCTCCTCTTTCGGGCCAAATCGACTCAGCTGACGCCGTCTCGCTGTTTTTGCCTGGTCATCGGTGTCGCCGTTCTATTTACCGGGGTAAACGGTACGGCCTTTGCCGTATTATTGAGGCTGTTTGTTGCTTTGCTTGTTGTTGAGGGGCTTTGTTGGACAGCTATTTTACTCTGCAATCGAATATTGAGGCTTCGGGCGAGTTTGTGGACCGTAAGAGCCGGTTTATTGCCCAGCTGGTCCATATTGAGTCTGAGGATGAGGCGAATGCCTTTATCGAGACCGTTCGCAAACGTCATTACGACGCTCGACACAATGTTCCCGCGTGGATTTTGGTCGATGGACGCGAGCGTCAAAGCGATGACGGTGAGCCGAGCCGCACGAGCGGTATGCCGACGCTCGAGGTGTTGCGCGGCGCGGGGCTCAAAAATGTTTGCTGCGTGGTAACGCGCTATTTTGGTGGCACGCTGCTGGGGCCTGGTGGCTTGGTGCGCGCCTATACCGCGGCGACGCAGGCGGCGGTGGCAGCGGCTCAGGAGTCCGGGCAGATCGTCGAGATGACGAGTGTCGTGCCTGTTGACGTGCGTGTGGCCTATCCGCAGTATGAGCAGGTGCTTCGCTTGGCGCAGGATTCGGGTGCCAAGGTTTCGGATACCGATTACGCGGATGCCGTGACGATTCATTTGATGTTTAAGGCGGGGGAGCAGGAGTCGTTTTGCGCCAAGATGCGCGAGCTTATGGCCGGTCGCGAGGAGATCGAAGTCGGCGCTCCCGAATTTGCTGAGTTCTAACGGCGACGGCCGGCGTGCTTTTGGATGGATCCCAAGCGTGCCGGCCGTCGTTTTCTGTTGCTGCCGTTTATTCGGCGAGCTGCTTTAGCATATCGCAGGCGATCTCGACGGCATCGTCGATGCAGCCGGGGCAGCTGCGGAGCGGACCCTTATCCGATCCGATGCCCTTGAGCGTGCCGCAGACAGTCGTCGTGTTCTTCTCGCCAAAACGCTTGGCGATCTCGCGCGACAGCTTGTAGGTCTTGCCCTTGGTCTTGGGGTTTTCCATGCCGTCGCTCATTGCAAAGCCCATGATGGCCACGGCGCCCGAGATGGCGCCGCAGGTTTCGGTCATACCGCCCATGCCGGCGCCAAAGCCCTCGGTGAGGGTAAAGGCGACCTGGGGGTCGAGTCCGACGGCAGGCGCGAGCGTGCAGGCGACGGCCTGTGCGCAGTTAAAACCGCGGGCGTGGTATTCGGCAGCCTGAGCTTGGCAGGCGGCGGCGTCGAGCTGGGCAGTATCGATTTGCTTCATCGTTGTCTCCTTGATCACGGTGTACCCGCCTATGGTACCCTTGCTGGCGCACTCACTCATCGAGACCCCAGCGCATATCTTATTGTTTTTCGCCATCGAACGCTTTCTTAAGATTTGGGACAAATAAACCTGATTAATTTGTCCCATAACCTATCGGCGGGATGGGTTGAGAGGGGTGCGGGGTAGCGGTATCGTGAACCGAATAAAACAAAACCCAAGTAAGGGAGTTGGATATGAGCGAGCAGACCATCGGTACCACGTGTGTTCAGGGCGGTTATCGCCCGGGCGATGCGGAGCCGCGCCAGGTGCCCATCTACCAGTCCACCACGTGGAAGTACGACACGTCCGAGCACATGGGCAAGCTTTTTGACCTGGAGGAATCGGGCTACTTCTACAGCCGTCTGCAGAATCCCACGTGCGATCTGGTTGCCGCCAAGATCTGCGAGATGGAGGGTGGTACCGCTGCGATGCTCACGAGTTCGGGCATGGCTGCGAACTTCCTTGCGATCTTTAACGTGGCCGGCGCCGGCGATCACGTGGTCGCCAGTTCTGCCATCTATGGCGGTACCTACAACCTGCTCGCCCATACCATGGGTCGTATGGGTCTGACTTGCACGTTTGTGGCCCCTGACTGCACCGATGAGGAGCTCGAGGCTGCCTTCCGCCCCAACACCAAGCTCGTCTTTGGCGAGACCATCGCCAACCCCGCCCTTGCCGTGCTCGATATTGAGCGCTTTGCCAAGGCCGCGCATGACCATGGCGTGCCGCTGATGGTCGACAACACCTTCCCGACGCCCGTGATGTGCCGTCCCTTTGAGTGGGGCGCCGACATCGTTACGCACTCTACCACCAAGTACATGGATGGACACGCTGCCTACCTGGGCGGCGTGATCGTCGACCACGGCCAGTTTGACTGGATGGCCCATGCGGACAAGTTCCCGGGTCTCACCACGCCCGATGAGAGTTATCACGGCGTGACGTATGCCGAGAAGTTCGGTCGCGAGGGTGCCTTCATTACCAAGGCAACCGCTCAGCTCATGCGCGACCTTGGCCCCATGCAGAACCCGCAGGCGGCGTTCTTCTTGAACAGCTCGCTCGAGAGCCTGCATGTGCGCATGCCGCGTCATTGCGAGAACGGCCTGGCCGTTGCCAAGTTCCTGCAGAGCCATCCCAAGGTGCGCTTTGTGAGCTATCCGGGTCTGGAGGGCGACAAGTACTATGACCTGGCTCAGAAGTACATGCCCAACGGTACTTGTGGCGTCGTGAGCTTTGGCTTTAACGGTGGTCGTGCGGCGGCCGAGACCTTTATGAAGAGCCTTAAGCTCGCCCAGATCGCTACGCACGTGGCCGATGCGCGCACCTGCTGCTTGCATCCGGCAAACGCCACCCATCGCCAGATGAACGATGAGGAGCTCATCGCCTGTGGCATCTCCGCCGACATGGTACGCCTGTCGTGCGGCCTCGAGGACACGGCCGATCTGATTGCCGACCTTGAGCAGGCGCTTGAGCAGTGCTAGGCTAGCGTTCGCACAAGGCGCCGATGCTGGCAGAAAGCTTCGGTGACCTTTCGTTCCGATTCCGTAGGCGGGACCCCAATCGCGACTGTTTGCAGACGATTGGGGCCCCGTTTTTGCGTTGGGCCACTCGAAAGGATGGATATGGAGAAAACTGCAGAGCAGCTGCGCCGCGAGCACATTGCCCTAGAAGGCGACACCCATGGCAAGAACAAATGGGCGATTCTGTTTACCGTGCTCATCATGACGTTTATGTCGTGTCTGGATTCGACCGTCGTGACCGTGGCGTTGCCCGTGATGCAAAAGGAGCTGGGCGTGGGCCTCGACCACATCCAGTTGGTGAGCTCGGTGTACCTGCTTGCGACATGCGTGGCTATGCTGCCGTTTGGCCGCTTGGGCGACGTGCGCGGCAAGGTGGGCGTATTCCAGCTGGGTGTAATCGTCTTTACGGTCGGATCGTTGCTGTGCGGGCTGTCGGCCTCGCTCGAGGTTCTTATTCTGGCTCGCATTGTCCAGGGCGTCGGTTGCGCGGCGGCCATGGCCAACAACATGGGCATTATTACCGAGTCGTTTCCGGCGCGCGAGCGCGGTCGTGCCATGGGTATTCTCGCGACCTTCGTGGCCCTCGGCATGATGTGTGGCCCCGTGCTGGGCGGCATGCTGGTGGCAAGCTTTCCCTGGGAGAGTATCTTCCTCATCAACCTGCCCATTGGCGTCATCTCGTTTATCGTGGGACTCTATACGCTGCCGCATGTGAAGCCGGAGGCTGGCGAACGCCCTATGCCGTTGACAGAGGCGGCGCGTCGCTGCTTTGCGAGCTCGGCTTTCACGATTAACCTGGCTTGCATGCTTATCGTGTTCGTGGGTATCGGTGCCTCCGAGTTTGTGCTGCCGTTCTACTTTCAGGATGCCCACGGCTTTAGCTCCGATATCTCCGGCCTGTTGTTTTTGGCGATGCCGGTCGTGAATGCCTTTGTGGGCCCGCTTTCGGGCTCGGTGTCCGACCGTGTTGGTTGTGAAGCGCCCACGGCGGTCGGCCTGGGCGTGTATGTGTGCGGTCTCTTTGCGGTAAGCACGCTCAACGAGCACTCTTCTATCCCTGTGATCGTGTGCTGCGTCGCATTTATGTCGTGCGGCACGTCGATCTTCCAGAGCCCCAACAACTCGCTGTATATGGGTTCGGCTCCGCGCGAAGCGCTCGGCTTTGCGGGCAGCTTGGGCAGTTTGGCGCGCTACGCCGGCATGGCACTCGGTATTACGGTGGCGTCGCATATCCTGTATGGGCAGATGAGCGTGGCGATGGGCGAGGCCGTGACCAGTTTTGTTGCAGGTCGTCCGGATGTGTTCCTGTTTGGTTTCCGTTCGGTGTTCTACGTGCTCATGGCTGTGGCCGCCGCGGGCTTTGTGCTTGCCATGGTGCGTTTGGTGAGGATACGCGTCCGCCATTAGCGTGTTGGGAGGCTGTCTGCCACGAATCGGGCCTATCTACTGGTCTTGCAGCTTTATGGTGCGATGTGGCTTGTGGGGCGGGCGGGGGTCGGTCCGTGGTAGACTATCGAACAACGTTTATTAATCGCGCGGTATCGTTGCCGCGAGAAGGGGTTGCGCCATGCAGGAGCTTGAGGATCGTATTCGCCATGATGGCATCGTAAAGGCCGGTAACGTCCTTAAGGTTGATGCCTTCCTCAACCACCAGTGCGACGTTGAGCTGTTCGACCACATGGGTGCCGAGTGGGCCCGTCTGTTCGAGGGTGTCGAGATCAACAAGATCCTGACGATCGAGGCTTCGGGCATTGGTATGGCCTGCATCGCGGCTCAGCATTTTGGCGGCGTGCCGGTGGTCTTTGCCAAGAAGGCCCAGTCCATCAACCTCGACGGCGAGCAGTATGCCACGACCATCTATTCCTTTACCAAGCAGAAGGAGTACCCGGTTATCGTGGGTAAGCGTTTCCTGTCCGAGGGCGATAAGGTCCTGATTATCGACGACTTCCTGGCCAACGGTTGCGCGCTCGAGGGTCTTATCAAGATCTGCGAGGCCGCGGGCGCCGAGGTTGCCGGCATTGGCATTGCCGTGGAGAAGGGCTTCCAGGGCGGCGGCGATAAGCTCCGCGCGCGTGGCTTCCGCGTCGAGAGCCTGGCCCGTATCGCCGATATGGACTGCGAGACCGGCGAGATCACCTTCGCCTAAGTGCGCAACACAAGCGATTGGTATGCGATGTGACAAAGGGACTGTCCCTTTGTCACATTTTTTGTATGAGGGGAGGTGTTGATATGGATGAGAACAAGATGGGATGGCGTGAGTATGCGCACTATGCCGAGATGTCGGTCGAGGAGTTGGCACGCGATTGCGAGGTTCAGGTGTTTCGCGCGACGGGTCCGGGCGGACAGGGCGTGAACACGACAGACTCTGCTGTGCGCATGAAGCATGGGCCCACGGGGATTACCGTGACGGCGCGCGAGAGCCGCAGTCAGTTCCAAAACCGTAGCAGCTGCCTGCGTAAGCTGCGCGCTGAGCTTGAGCGTCGCGGGCGTCCACCGCGCCGACGCGTAAAGACCAAGGTGCCTCAGCGCTCTCGCCAGCGCAGGCTCAACGACAAGCACTTCAATGCGATTAAAAAAGCCAACCGACGCAAGCCGGGCAGCGACGAATAGCCTCCTCATAAGTTGCGGTGAAATAGGAACTGTTTGGGGGTGCGGACGATTTCTTGGACCGCGCCTAGGCGTATCCAAGCTTCCTGCG
>UQMU01000058.1 GCA_900542305.1 uncultured Collinsella sp.
GAGCGTCCGGCTGATAACCGGGAGGTCACAAGTTCGAATCTTGTCAGGTCCACCACTTTCTTTCGCAATAAACACCCCAGCGAGAGCCGAGTCGCCGCTGGGGTGTTTATTACTGTCTCCGTGGGGGTTTAGCTCAGCTGGGAGAGCGCGGGCTTTGCAAGCCTGAGGTCAGGGGTTCGATCCCCCTAACCTCCACCATGATGGACCTGTAGCTCAGTTGGTTAGAGCGTCCGGCTGATAACCGGGAGGTCACAAGTTCGAATCTTGTCAGGTCCACCATCAAAACTGTGAAGAGCCCTGAGGCGTTGCCTCGGGGCTTTTTTCTTGTCTGCGATAAATCTCATTTTGGTTTTGTGTGCTGTGCGAAAGATTGGGTAGTATAGCTATTCAATGCGGCAACCCTGCCGCGTGTTAACCGCTACGTACCGGAGGTGTTCCATGGTTCGTGTCGACATAGAGACCATCGTCATGGCCGCCGGTCCCGTGCCATCGCTTATCGTGCTTCGCGAGCGCTGCAGTAAATCGGACTCGCCCGCGCCGTTGCGTTCCCTTTCCATTCAGACTGGTTCGTTTGAGGCTGCTGCCATTAGCCGTGGCATCGATAGTGGCCGCGCCGAGCGCCCGATTACCCATGACCTGCTGCTCGATACTGTTAGCGCCCTGGGCGCCAAGCTCGAGCGCATCGAGATCGTTCGCGCCGAGCCGCCGGTGTTCTACGCGACGATCGTTGTGCTGGTCGATGGCGACGAGCGCAAGATCGACGCCCGCCCCAGTGATGCCATTGCCCTTGCCGTGCGCAGCAATGCTCCCATGTTTGTGGAGGATGACATCATGAATCGCTTGGGCACTGTTTCTACCCATGCCGAGGAAGTTGACGACGAGCAGGAGTTCGAGAAGTTCGACGAGTTCGTCCATACGCTCTCCCCCGATGATTTCTAAATGCGGGGCGGCCAGGTTGCGGAGCGTTCGCTGATGGCCGGCGGCATGTCTGCCGAGGCGGCGGCTATCGCGCGTGAAGCCCAGATGCGCTCGGAGGCATCCGAGGCGGCTCGCATTGCCTATGTGACGCAGGCCCGCACGCTTCGTGAACGCCGCGGCTCGTTTATCAAGATGGTTGTCATCTCCGTCCTTGTCGCGGCAATCTGCTCGCGCCTTCGTGGTACAGTTGGTGCGCTTGGGTTTTCGATCTCTACGGGCCTGGTGATCTGGGGTGTGGTCGACGCGGTAATGCTGACTAGTCAGATCAAGGTGCTCGACAAGCGCGCGATGGATATGATGCGCGCCCGCGACGCTGCCGCTAAGATCGCCGCCGAGGCACAGGAACTGTAACGACGCCGGACTCGATGGGAAGGTCTAAAGATGGCACAGGATATGCAGGACGCCGGTAACGTCTCCGCCGAGCTCGACGCCATGGTGTGCGATCTGATCGGCGCCTTCTTGGACGACCTGGCCGCGGGCGAGAACCCGGGCGTGGTCGTGGCAATCGAGGACGCTGCTTCCAACCGATATCTGGCGGCGCTCGACGAGGACGGCGAAGAGGCGTGCCTGGAGGCGGCCACCAACTTTATCTCCGAGCACAAGATGGGCCTTAAGGACGAGGGCCTGGGCCGCATCGCCCGTTACGCCATCGGCTACACCGGTTGTGTCGAGATCGATGGCGGCTACCATGACGCCCTGCTCGTGAGCTTCTTCGAAACCACGCTCGAGAGCGGCTTTTCGGCATACGTACTGTACGAGGGTGTGGGCGCCGGCGATGGTTTTATGTGGAGCGACCCTGAACCTGCAGGTGAGGAAACCCCTCTAATCTAAAATCGCTAAAATAAACGAGTTTTCGGTAAAAGGCTCAATATTCCCGCTGAGCGTTGTGTTGCTGGGCGGGTCGCATACGCGTGCCGGTTGTATATAGATAGAAGATAGGGGAACTACATGCGCGTAGACAATCTGAGGAACATCGCCATCATCGCTCACGTCGACCACGGCAAGACGACGATGGTCGACAAGCTCCTGCGTGCCACGGACGCCTTCCGTGCCAACCAGCAGGTCGAGGACCGCGTCCTGGATTCTAACGACCAGGAGCGCGAGCGCGGCATTACGATTCTCGCCAAGAACATCTCTATCGAGTACAAGGACGTTAAGATCAACGTCATCGACACTCCGGGCCACGCCGACTTTGGCGGCGAGGTCGAGCGCGTGCTGCGTATGGCCGACGGCGCCCTGCTGCTGGTCGACGCCTTTGAGGGCCCCATGCCCCAGACCCGCTTCGTGCTGCGTCACGCTATCGACACCGGCCTCAAGATCATGATCGTCATCAACAAGATTGACCGTCCGGGTGCTAACCCCGAGAAGGCCTACAACGACTGCCTGGACCTTATGGCCGACCTGGGCGCCACCGACGACCAGCTTGAGTTCGCCATGGAGCACGTGGTCTACGCCAGCGCTATGAATGGCTTTGCCCGCCTTGATCCCAACGACGGCAACATGGACATGTATCCGCTGCTCGATATGATCATCGACGACATGCCCGCGCCCGAGGTTGACGAGAACGCCCCGCTGGCCATGCAGTGCGTGACCATCGACCACTCCAACTTCGTTGGTCGTATCGGCATCGGCCGCGTGTACTCCGGCACCATCCACCAGGGCGACCAGATCCTGGTTGTCAAGAACGACGGCTCCAGCGCTACCGCCACCGTCAAGCAGCTCTTTACCTTCGACTACCTGGGCCGCACCGAGTGCCAGGAAGTCGGCGCCGGCGACATCGCCGCTGTCGTGGGCATCGACCGCACCGATATCGGCGATGTCTACACCGATCCCGAGAACCCCGTCGAGCTCGAGCCCATCGAGATCGACCCGCCGACCCTGTCCATCGTCTTCGAGGCTTCGACCTCCCCGCTCGTCGGCCGCGACGGCGACATCGTGGGCGCCCGTCAGCTCAAGGAGCGCCTGTTCAACGAGGCCGAGAACAACGTGACCATGAAGATCGAGGAGCTCGAGGACAAGAGCGGCGTCGAGGTCTCGGGCCGCGGCATCCTGCACCTGTCCGTCCTGATGGAGTCCATGCGCCGCGAGGGCTTTGAGTTCCAGGTCGGCCGTCCCCGCGTCCTGTTTAAGAAGGACGAGAACGGCAACAAGATGGAGCCTGTCGAGCAGGCCGTCGTCGAGTGCCCGGACGAGTACTCGGGCAAGGTCGTTGAGGTCTTCGGTACCTCCGGCGGCATCATGACGAGTATGGACACCTCGGGCATCGTGACGCACCTCGAGTTTAAGATCCCGACCCGCGGCATCATGGGTCTTAAGAACCGCATCATGAATGTCACCCACGGCGAGGGCGTGTTCTACCACACCTTCCTGGAGTATGGTCCCTACGCCGGCGAGATCGGCAACCGTCAGAACGGCGCCATGATCTCCATGACCACCGAGAAGGCCGTTGCCTACGCTCTGGGTACGCTGCAGGAGCGCGGCCAGCTGTTTGTTGAGCCGGGCACCGAGTGCTACGAGGGCATGATCGTGGGCGAGCGCAGCAAGGCTGGCGACATGGTCGTCAACATCGCCCGTACCAAGAACCTGGGCAACCAGCGTTCCTCGACCTCCGATATCTCCGTCCAGCTGGTGCCGCCCCGCACCTTCTCGCTGGAGGAGGCGCTGGAGTACATCGCCGACGACGAGCTGGTCGAGATCACTCCCAAGAACATCCGCCTACGCAAGCGTCTGCTCAACGCCACCGACCGCAAGAAGGCTGCCGTCCGCGCCGGCCAGGTCAACAAATAAGCGCTGGGCTTTATAGCGTCTAACAAGAAAGGGCGTCGACCGCGATGGTCGGCGCCCTTTTTGGTTCAGGGGGCAGGTTCGTTTGCGCCGCCACAAAGGTGCTTGGCATCTTTGTGGCAGTTAGCTGCTAAGCGGTGGGGAGTCCCGGCGTGTTAGTCGGCTGCTGCGACTTGAGGCGGGCGTTGCGCCAGATGATCTGGATGATGTAGCCGAGCATAAAGACAAAGGCCACACCGCTGATGAAGCCGCCTACGAGGGGAAACCCTGTGAGGGCGCCTGCGGCGATGCCACCCACGGCTGCCATGGCGTAGCGGTTTTGGCTGTGTCCGACCATGCGGGCGATCGCGCACCCCGCAAAGGCGTTCGACACCAATGCGATGCCGATAACGCCGCACATGAGGGCTCCGGCAAGCGATAGACCAGCGATGGAGATAATCAGCAGTAGGACGGCGGGGACGATAGCAATCGTGCCCAGAAGACCGCTCACCCACAGGGGCGTGGGGCGCTGGTGGAGCATGCCGGCGGCGCTGGCGGTCGCGCGCGGAAAGACGAGCTCGAGTAGCAGGGCGACAAAGCAGGTGGAAAGCGCCACGGCGACGGTGCCGCCGATGACATCGTTAACGGTGGAAGTATCCTCGTTTTCGGTGCGGTCGATCTTGAGCGCGCCGACCTCGGCTCCCGCGGCGCGCTCGGGGTCCTCGGAGACGTGCGCGTTCACGGTGCCGGTGATGTGGGCGTTCTTGCCCAGGATGAGCTTGTCGGCCCAAACCTCGACATCGCCATCGACGGTGCCATCGATGGTTACCGTGTCGCCCGCAAGCGCTGCCGACCTGGCGGAGCCGCGCAGGGCAACCGTCTCGCCCATCGCATAGAAACAGTTGGCGGTGCTACCGGTGTTGAGCACAACGTGCTGGCCGGCCACCGTGACGCTGCCATCAACCGTGGTCTTGGCGATGTCGATGGTGCGCGCCGCCAGGCGAATGGCGCCGCCTACGGTGCAGTCGCGAATCGATAGGCTCTCGCCCGCCGCGATAATATCGCGGCCGATGGAGGCATCGTCCAAGTTGAGGGCCTGGCCGGCCCAGTACAGGTCACCATCGACGCCGGACGGATTGGCGTCATTGTCGGTCGCAAGTACATTGCCTGCGGTGTCCGTGCCGGCGAACGACGCCGTGGGAAGCACGGTGATCGCCAGCGCGATGAGCGCGAATAGGATGGTGATGCGGCCCCACGCTTTACGGCGCTGGCTCGACGGGAATTGATTGCAGGGCATAGTGAATCCTTTGTTAGATACTCGGCATATACCTAACAGGGTACCCAACGCGTGGGCGCTCTAAAAGAACCTCTCGGTTGCATTTCGAAGGGTCGTGCCGTGCTGTCTACTTTTTACGGTGCAAAAAGCGCGCGATATCTTCTTCGGTGGGGCTTTTGATGTCAAAGCGCAGCGAGAGCCAGCGCAGACCCATGGTCACGACAACGCATACGACCAGCGCGGCGACATTGCTCATGATGCCGCTCATAACGAGACACACATAGCTTGTCGATCCGGCGATGGCGGCGATGGCATAAAAGTTAGTACGTTGGAAAATGCCCGGAACCACGCCCATAAAGCCGTCGCGCAGCATGCCGCCGCCCACCGCGGTAAAAAAGCCCATCATGATGCACACCGCCGGCGCAAAGCCGTAGACCAGCGCCTTGTCTGCGCCGGTTGCCGCATAGATGCCGACCGAGATGATGTCGAGCAAGGGGATGAGTTTTTCGGGCTTGTCGACGATAGCCGGGAAGATATAGATGATGGCTGCCGTGGCAATGGAAAGCGGGAGCGCCATCGGCTGGTTGAGGATGTAGACGTTGCCTACCTGCAGCGTCATATCGCGTAAAAGACCGCCGCCCAGTCCGCAGACCACGGCGAGCGCAACTGCACCCACCAGGTCGAGCTTATGCTCGCGCGCAACCAGCACGCCCGAGATCGATGCAGCGACAACAGCGAACATCTCGAGCCAAAACGGGATGGCAACCATGGCATCCGAGGCGTGTGCGGTAACGATCATAGCGGCGGCAACGGGCAAGATGGGGTCCTTTGAGTTACGGGTTTAGACAATGCCCGTACATAGTACATGTTCGGCGCCGATTGCGACCCTATTGCTCGGCAAACGGTCGGGACTGGGTACGGTCATAGGTTCCATGTTTGGGGATCCGGGTTGATGCTGAACGCGATGGGGGCGTGGTCGAATAGGAGGGATGTCCAAATTTTGAGCTTTGCTCAAAATTTATCCGGTCGGCTTACGCCGACCGCGCTGCGCTAAAAACGCGCCACTGGCGCGTTTTCTTTACGCTTTGCGCCCTGGCGGGTTCGAATCCCTCCTCCTCCGCCGTATTTGCTTGTAAGGGACTTAAAAGAAAAGGCTCTGTTAGACCATGATTGACATCTTGCCCAATCATCTTTTTGTAATTGCAAA
>UQMU01000059.1 GCA_900542305.1 uncultured Collinsella sp.
GCTGCGGGAACGGCCTGTCCGCCTAATGTGTTCGGCTGAGATCGGAAATCAACCCCCTTCCCGGTAGTGCTCGTGGGACGAGCATCTCCTTTGCATCGCTGGTCGATAAGCCGAGTATCGCCTGCGCACGGGACGGGCAGAAGCGGGTGCACCAAACCCGATACTTCTTTTCGCTCTCGAGTCCTGCCGCCGCCTTGTCCCTAACACTTCCTGACACCGACCGAAACGTGCCAAAATAAACCCGTCCCTTTTTGGCAGGTTTGGCGAGTGTGGATTTTTGGACGCTTAACTAGCGAACGTGGATAATCTCCCACTTTGAGGCCGTCACCGAGCCAAAAACGGGAGATTATCCGCTCTCATTTTGGATAACCCCCCTGTACCAAGCCGAGCTCCATGGTCAAGTAATAACGACTTCTCATCATTAGATTGTTTACATCAATTCTAATAACTATTTAATCCTTAAACTCGTTATTAGAATTGATATGATTAGCCTAATAACGAGTTTCCGGCACTAAAGATATGGAAGGCGCGATGCAAATCGAGGAGAACGGCCAGGGAACGCTCCGCAATAATCTATCGGGGAAATTGGCTTACTATTCGTTTTTTCCAACGCCCTTGCAATCATTGAGGCAGCTAAACCTCACCGAGGAAACCTATCGCACGCTTTCCGCATGCTCACGAAAGCTTGGAGAGCTTGAAGGCATGCTCTACTTTGTTCCCAACGCCGACATGTATCTGGCAATGTACGTGCGCAAAGAAGCGCTCCTTTCTTCGCAAATTGAGGGAACCCAGTGCACGTTTGACGACCTACTTAGTCCATCGCAAACACAACTCCATCATAAAGATGTCGCAGACGTCGTGAATTACGTCCGTGCTGTCGACCGCGGCGTAGAACTGCTCAAAAAGATGCCCTTGTGCACGAGACTTCTTAGGCAAGTTCATGCAGTCCTGCTGGACGGAGTGCGCGGAACGGAGAAGAACCCAGGCGAGCTGCGCTCCTCACAAAACTGGATTGGCCCCTCAGGCTGCACCATTGCAACCGCATCGTTTGTCCCTCCAAACATTGAAGATTTGAGCAACACGCTCCAGGACCTCGAACGCTTTATCAATGAGCCTCAAGTCGAAATGGATCCGATTGTGCGGGCGGCGCTCGTCCATTACCAATTTGAAACTGCCCATCCATTCCTAGACGGAAACGGTCGCCTGGGCAGGCTTCTCATTACACTTATGCTCATCAATGATGGCGTTCTTCATTCTTGCTTGTTCTATCCATCGTTCCAGTTCAAGAAAAACCGAAGCGAGTACTACCGGCAACTCACATCCGTAAGGGAGAGAGGCACTTACGAGGAATGGATAGAGTTTTTCTGCAACAGTCTTCTCGAGAGTGCGAAGGACTCGGTAGGGTCTTTAAAAAACCTTGTTGACCTCCATAACCGTTCCACAGCAACCATTACCGAAAATCTCGGAAGGACTGCTGCAAACGGGCAAAGGCTGTTGGGCATTCTTGAAGAGCACCCCATCGTCGACACCGCATTCATCGCTGCCCAACTCGATATCGGCAGGAGTACCGCGAGCTCGCTCGTCAAATCATTTGAAGAATTGGGTATCCTCCGTCCGCTCGACGAGTCAAGACAGAGATACCGGCAGTACGGGTATGAAGAGTATCTTTCGATTCTCAGGGAAGACGCCGAGCCGATTAGATAGGCACCGCAGCCCAGGCAAATTAAAGCGAGCGTGGATAATCTCCCACTTTGAGCCCGCACACAGGCCAAAACCGGGAGATTATCCACGCTCATTTCTGACTAGTCATTTAAGAACGTCCCCAATGACTACTCTAAGAACGTCCCCAATGCCCACCAATTCGGAGCAAAACAACGCCGCAAGTAGAGGACGGACAGCGAGCGACGTCCAGAGCGAACAAGTTGGCATGAAAAAGGCGAGGCATTGACCTTCTGGTCATGCCTCGCCTTTTGAATGACAAATTGTCGCTCTGGGCGGCGCGCAGCGTCGACCGGTTACGGCGTTTGGTAAAACGCCGTAACTACTCCTGAGCTCCGTACTTCTCGTAGTAGGCGTCGATGGCGGTCTTGAGCTCGTCATCGATGACGACCTTGCCGTCGATCTCGTGGTTGTAGAGGGTCTCGACGACCTCGGCCATGGAGACGATGCTCGCGACGGGGAAACCGTACTTGGCCTCGATCTCCTTCTGCGCGGTGGTCACACCGCCCTTGCCGACCTCCATGCGGTTGAGGGACACGATCAGGCCCTTGAGCTCGACATCGGCAGCAGCCTTGACCTTGGGATAGGTCTCGTCGATGGACTTGCCGCTGGTGGTAACGTCCTCGACCATGACCACACGGTCGCCGTCCTGGGGCTCGTAGCCCAGCAGGTTGCCCTTATCGGCACCGTGGTCCTTGGCCTCCTTGCGGTCGCAGCAGTACTTGACCTCCTTGCCGTACAGCTCGTGGTAGGCAATTGCGGTCACGACGGCCAGGGGAATACCCTTGTAGGCAGGCCCGAACAGCACATCAAAGTCGTCGCCAAAGTTATCGTGGATGGCCTGGGCGTAATACTCGCCCAGCTTCTTGAGCTGATAGCCCGTCACGTAAGCGCCGGCGTTCATAAAGAACGGGGACTGACGACCGCTCTTGAGCGTAAAGCTGCCGAACTTAAGGACGTCGGACTCGACCATAAACTTGATGAACTCTTGCTTGTAAGCCTCCATGCGGGCTCCTCTCGTAATCGCGTGCGTGCTCTTCAGTTTAGCGCAGGCGAGGCGTAGATGCGGGCGCGCTTTGGGGCCACGGCATTCTGTAAAGGCTTTGTCAGGGGGAATGGTTTTCCGAACAATGGGGTTGACATGTCAAACCCCCTCATCAAGAATACGGGCGGATTAAAAAGGGGTACGAGATACCCAAAGCGCGCTGCGCTCAGCCTTTAGGAGGTGTGCCATGGAAGGCAGTCCTAGTCGAAAAACCTGCATGTCGCCCTCGGCGCGCCGCGAGGACTCCGCACACGCATAAACGCCACCGGCAGATCGCCAAAACCACCGCAAAGGCGCGCTGCACCCTTTGTGGGCTCAAGAGCTTGACGTGAGCGACATCTAGGTTTTTTGAAGCAAATACGATACGTACGCTAACTCCCCTCAACAAGGAGGACCCTATGCTGATGCTCAAAACCGTCACGGTACTCGAAGCCATCTCCAAGCGCCGCCGCACGGCGCGCCCTGCCGCTCATACCGGCCTGTCCAAGAACACCATATTCGCCGCCACCCATAGTGCCGAGGACGCCCTCGTACTGCTTGACGCCACGGCAAACGGCCTCACCGTCGAGCAGGCAACTGAGCGCCTGAACGCCGTCGGCCCCAACACCATCGAGGCAACGACCAAAACGCTCGCCCGCCGCATCGCCGACGCGTTCATCGATCCCTTCGCCGGCATCCTCGCCGCGCTCGCGCTGGTCTCGCTCTACATCGACGTGCTCGCCGTGCCCGAACCGCAGCGCGACCCCTCCACGGTCATCGTCATCGGCACCATGCTGCTGGTATCGGGCGGCATGAAGTTAATCCAGGAAGCCCGCAGCGGCAATGCGGCAGAGGCCCTCAAGGACCTGGTCTCCAACACTTGCACCGCCCTGCGCGACGGCGGGCGCATCGAGATCCCCTTCGACGAGCTCGTCCCCGGCGATGTAATCCGCCTCTCTGCCGGCGATATGGTGCCAGCAGACGCCCGCATCATCACCGCGCGCGACCTGTTTGTGATCGAGTCCGCACTCACCGGCGAGAGCGAGGCCGTCGAGAAGACCACCGCCGTCACCGTCGTCGAGGGCGCCGACGGCTCCGCACTGCCACTCTCTGCCTGCAAGAACATCGTCTTTACCGGCACCTCCGTGCAAAACGGCGCCGCCATGGCGCTTGTCGTTGCCACCGGCTCGGACACCTACCTGGGCGGCATCGCCAAGATGCTCAACGGGCGCGGCGAAAAAAGCGCGTTTGACCGCGGCGTCTCGAGCGTCTCCATGCTGCTGGTGCGCCTGATGCTCGTTATGGCGCCGGCCGTCTTTGCCATCAACGCCGCCACCAAGGGCAACGTCATCGACGCGCTGCTGTTCGCCACGAGCGTGGCCGTGGGCATCACGCCGCAGATGCTTCCCGTCATCGTGACCACGAGCCTGTCGCAGGGCGCCAAGGACCTCGCCCGTCGCCAGGTTATCGTCAAGGAGCTGCCGGCGATTCAAAACCTCGGAGCGATGGACGTCCTGTGCTGCGACAAGACCGGCACCCTCACCGAAGACCGCATCGTGCTCGAGCGCTACCTCAACACCGATGGCAACGAGGACGCGCGCGTGCTG
This sequence comes from uncultured Collinsella sp., assembly GCA_900542305.1. GTDB lineage: Bacteria > Actinomycetota > Coriobacteriia > Coriobacteriales > Coriobacteriaceae > Collinsella. Next base: position 4,351 of record UQMU01000059.1, read on the forward strand.
CGCCATGCGTTTTTGAACAGCTTCTTCCAGACCGGCCTCAAAAATCTTATCGACCTGGCCGTAATCGACCGTGCCGATGTGACACCCTCGACCGTCGCACCCGATTCCATGCTGGGCCAGAGTCTGCGCGACCGCTATACCAAGGTCGACGAGGTTCCCTTCGATTTCTCGCGCCGTCGCCTGAGCGTAGTTGTCGCCGACGCCCAAGGCAAAACCCAGATGGTTACCAAGGGCGCTGCCGAGGAAATGCTCGAGATCTGCTCCTTTGTCGAGATCGATGGCATCGCTCAGCCGCTCACCGACGAGAAGCTCGCCCAGATTCGCAAGCAGATCGCCGGACTTAACGCCGAGGGCCTACGCGTAATTGCCGTGGCGCAGAAGACCAATCCGCGCTGCGTGGGCGAGTTTGGCATCGCCGACGAGTGCGACATGGTGCTGATGGGCTTTTTGGCCTTCCTCGATCCGCCCAAAGCAAGTGCCGCGGGCGCCGTCGCCACCCTCGAGGCCAAGGGCGTGGCGGTCAAGGTCCTAACCGGCGACAACGACCGCGTCGCCGCCACCGTCTGCGAGCAGATTGGTATCGATGCGAGCAACGTCTTGCTCGGCTCCGAGATCGATACGCTCGATGACGCCGAACTTGCCGAGCGCGCCGAGAAAACCCACCTCTTCGCCAAGCTCTCGCCGCTGCAGAAGGCGCGCCTGGTACGTGTCATGCGCGAGATGCTCGACCGCACCGTGGGCTTTATGGGCGACGGCATCAACGACGCCGCCGCCATGCGTGCGAGCGATTGCGGCATCTCGGTCGATTCGGCCGTCGATATTGCCAAGGAATCCGCCGATATCATCTTGCTTCAGAAGGACCTGGGCGTGCTCGAGCGCGGCATCATCGAAGGCCGCCGCACTTACGGCAACCTGCTCAAGTACCTCAAGACCACGGTGAGCTCCAACTTTGGCAACGTGCTGTCCGTGACCGTCGCGAGCCTGTTCTTGCCGTTTTTGCCCATGAGCGCCCTGCAGCTGGTACTGCTGTCGCTGGTCTACGAGATCGTGTGCATCGCACTGCCGTGGGACACCGTCGATGACGCCTGGACTGCCCGCCCGCGTGCCTGGGACGCCGCGTCCATCAAGGGCTTTATGCTCGAGCTGGGCCCCGTGAGCTCGCTGTTTGACATCGTGACCTTCGCCGCGCTCTTCTTTGTCGTGTGCCCCGCCGCCGTGGACGCAAGCTGGTCCGAGCTTGCCGCTGCGGGCGACGTCACGGGTATGGCGACCTTTGCTGCGCTCTTCCAGAGCGGCTGGTTTGTCGAGTCCATGTGGTCGCAGACACTCGTGGTCCACATGTTGCGCTCCCCGCATCTGCCGAGCCCGCGCGACCACGCCGCGCCCGCATTGTGCGTTCTTACCGTGCTGGGCCTGGCGCTCGTCACCTGGCTGCCGGCAAGCCCCATCGCCGATGCGCTCGGCCTCATGCCGCTGCCCACGAGCTTTTTTGGGCTGCTCATTGGCATCGTTACCGCCTATATCGCGCTCACCCAGCTGGCAAAGCGCCGCTACATTGCCCGCCACGGCGAGCTGCTGTAGCAAGTAGGCGGAAAACACCCTGCCAGCTGCCGTTGCCACTACCACAGCTGCCAACGCCGCTGCCGTTGCCTCTGCCGCCGCCGCAGTCTATCCCCCCAGCAGTTGCGGTGAAATAGTTCCTGTTTGGGGGTGCGGACGATTTCTTGGACCGCGCCTAGGCGTATCCAAGCTTCC
>UQMU01000060.1 GCA_900542305.1 uncultured Collinsella sp.
GTCGCGCCCTTGAAGTTGAACGTCAGATTGTCCAAATGCGGCCCGCGCAGCGTCGGCTGGTCCGCCGTTCGGTAGAACGGCGGAACCTACACAGCCTGTGCCAGCTTCTCGGCTCGCTCGGCGGCGGCGAGTGCCTCGATGACGGTGCCGAGCTGATCGCCCAGAAGGACGCCGTTGTAGGTGGAGTTGAAACCGATGCGGTGATCGGTCACGCGGTCCTGGGGCTGGTTGTAGGTACGGATCTTCTCGGAACGGTTGCCGTGGCCGATCTGGCTCTGGCGCTCGGCACCGAGCTCAGCCTGCTGCTTCTCGAGTTCCATCTCGTACAGACGGGCGCGCAGCATCTGCATGCAGACCTCGCGGTTCTGGATCTGGGAGCGCTGCTCCTGCGACTGCACCACGGTGTTGGTGGGCAGGTGGGTAATGCGCACGGCGGAGTAGGTGGTGTTAACGCACTGACCGCCAGGGCCGGAGGCGCAGTAGGTGTCGATGCGCAGGTCGGACTGGTTGATCTGGACGTCGATCTCCTCGGCCTCGGGAAGCACGGCGACGGTAGCCGTGGAGGTCTGAATGCGGCCCTGGGACTCGGTCTTGGGGACGCGCTGGACGCGGTGCACGCCGGACTCGTACTTCATGACGGAGTAGACGCGGTCGCCCTCGACCTTGAACTCAATGGACTTAAAGCCACCGGCCTCGCTGGGGCTGGAGTCGAGCACGGTAGTCTTCCAGCCGCGCGACTCGCAAAAGCGCTGATACATCTTGTACAGGTCGCCGGCGAAGATGGCCGCCTCGTCGCCACCGGCGGCGGAGCGGATCTCGACGATGGTGTTCTTGTCGTCGTTGGGGTCGCTCGGGATGAGCATGTACTTGATGTCTTCCTCGAGCTGGGGGAGCTTGGCCTCGTTTTCGGAGATGTCCATCTGGAGCATCTCCTTCTCATCGGCATCGGTGGTATCGTGCAGCATTTCCTTGGCAGCCTCGATGTCATCGAGCGCGCCGATGTACTCGCGCGAGGCGGCAATGAGGTCGGACTGGTGCGCATACTCCTTGTTGAGACGCGTGAACTCCTTGATATCGGAGGCGACGGCCGGGTCGGAAAGCTTCTTCTCGAGCTCCTCGTAGGCCTTGATGATCTTTTCGAGCTTGTCGCGCATGACGGACTCCTTTATATGCGTGAAGGCGAAAATCGGCAGAATTGATGGGGCGCGAGGCGCCACTGCGGGGGTAAGCCCAGCTAGAGCATGTCGATCTTCAGATACATGCGCATCCCTTCGCGTATGGGGTACATAGTTGCGGTCTAACCCATACATGATAGCGTGCGCAGGCAAACCTGCATATAACCCGCACGGAATGATTGGTGCAAACAAACCTGACCCCATTGCACCAAGGGCTTGCTTTTTGGCTAGAGCGTTTGGAGTAGAGCGACGAGGAAGCGGATGCCCTGGAGGTAGGCGCGGCGGGTGATGCGCTCGTTGGTGCCGTGGACACCGCGATCGCACTCGTCGTCATCAACTACAAAGGCCGAGAAGCGAATGCACTCAGGGCAAATGTGCTGGTAGTTGGCAGCGTCGGTCGCACCGATCACGGTCGAGGGCACAATTGCCACTGGCTCGAATGATCCGTTTTCCTCCGTCCCCTTTGGATCACGGAAGTAGCGGGCGGCAATGGCGCGAACGGCCTCGAGTCCCGGTCCACCGATGCGCGGGGACGGCGAGGGCTCAGAGCTGCCGGGGCCGAGTTCGACCTCCACACGTCCGACAAGGCCCGCCGCGGCAACCGACTCGCAGCAGCGCGCCACAACGTCGGCCACGCTCGTGCCCTCGAGCATGCGGAAGTTGATATTGGCCCACATATTCTGCGGCATTACGTTGGCGCCGGTGCTGCCACCCTCGATCTGCGTGGGCGCGCAGGTGGTCGTCACCAGCGGATAGAGCTTTTTGCTGGCGAGGCAATCGCGGACAATGGCATCCCCGTTGGCGGCAATTTCATCGGCCGTGTAGAGCCCCAACTCGACGAGCTGGGCGGCAAGCAAGTCGGTCACGCGCGTCGGCCACTCGATATCACAGATTGCGGTGATGGCACGGCTGAGCACCTCGAGCGATGTGCCACCGTAGGGGTTGGACGAATGCCCGCCCTCACTCTTCGTCTTGAGCACGATATCGGCATAGCCCTTCTCGGCAAGGTCGGCGTGCATGAGCCAGTCCTCGCCCGCGCTGTACTCGGCAGCCGAAACGATGCGGTAGTCGCCCTCGTCGATCAGGTACTCAAGCTCAATGCCGCGCTCCTCGAGCGCGCGGCCGATGGCGCCTGCGCCGTACTGCGTAGTCTCCTCGTCCTGGCCAAAGGCGAGCAGCAGGGTACGCTTGTGCTCCCAGCCGTGTGCGAGCGCATACTCAACCGCCTCGAGAATGCCTGCGACCTGGTCTTTCATATCGATGGCGCCGCGACCCCAAATGTAGGTGTCGTCCACATGTCCGCTAAAGGGGGCATGCGTCCAGTCAGCCTCGGTGCCGGGTACCACGGGAACCACGTCCATGTGGCCCATGAGCATAATGGGCTTGAGGGCAAGGTCGGAACCGCTAAGCGTCACCAATAGCGAATGGTCGATAAGCTCGACCTTACCCGCCGTAAATACGTGCGGCCAAGCCTGCTGCATATACGCGCGCAGGTCGTCGAACGGCTGCCAGTTCACCGCCTCGGCATCCATACTCGAGATGGTCGGAAACGACAGCACGCGGCCCAGGCGCTCGCACGCACCAGCTTCGTCCAAATCGGCAAAATCATCCTCATGCGCAAAGAAGCGCCAAACCTCGGCCATGACATCCTTTCGATTGTGATGACGAGGGCCGCCCCACGGGAGCGGCCCTGTCATGCAAACATTTGCGGTCGGTTACTTGTCCTCGAGATAACGCGAGAGGAACTCGCGGGTGCGCTGGTGTTTGGGGTTGCCAAAGATCTCGGCCGGCGCGGCGTCCTCGAGCACCACGCCCTTATCCATAAAGACCACGCGGTCGGACACGGTTCGGGCAAAGGCCATCTCGTGCGTGACGACGACCATGGTCATGCCGTCGGCCGCGAGCTTGCGCATGACCTCGAGCACCTCGCCCACGATCTCGGGGTCGAGCGCGGAGGTCGGCTCGTCGAACAGCATGATCTGCGGATTCATGCATAGGGCGCGGGCGATGGCCACGCGCTGCTTTTGGCCGCCGGACAGGCGACCCACGGCGGCGTGCGCGAACTTTTCGAGCCCCACACTCGTCAAATGCTCCATCGCGACCTTCTCGGCCTCGGCCTTGCTCATTTTTTTGAGCGTGACGGGCGCAAGCGTGCAGTTGTCGAGCACATCCATGTTGTTGAACAGGTTAAAGCCCTGGAACACCATGCCGATGTCCTCACGCAGCTTGTTAATGTTGCAGCGCTCGGCCGTAAGGTCCTGGCCGTGGAACCAGATATGGCCCGCGTCCGGAGTCTCGAGCAGGTTGAGGCAGCGCAGAAAGGTCGATTTGCCCGAGCCTGAGGCGCCGATAATGGTGACGACCTCGCCGGGGTTAACGGACAGGTCGATGCCCTTGAGCACCTCGAGCGAGCCAAAGCTCTTGCGCAGGCCCTCGACGCGGATGAGCGGCTCATTGGTCTGTGCGGCGGCCGCGGTGCCGGTAGTGGCGGTATCTGCCATGATGATTCTCCTCGTCTTGAGCCTAGTTGGAGCTGGGCAGCGTGACCGGAGCCTCGGCGCCGAGCTTTTTGCCAAAGGCCTCGAGCAGGCGGCTCGCCACGAGCGTCAGGATCAGGTAGACCACGAGCGCCACGCAGTAGACCTCCATCTGGCGGTAGTACACGCCGGCGACGGTGGTGGTGGCGTACATGAGGTCAAACACGCCGATGACCGAGAGCACCGACGAATCCTTGATGTTGATGATGAGCTCGTTGGTGAGCGCCGGAATCGCGTTTTTAATGCCCTGGGGGAACACGACTTTGCGCATAGCTTGCCACTGCGACAGGCCCAGCGAGCGTGCTGCCTCGGCCTGGCCGGGATCGATGGACTCGATGCCGCCGCGCAGGACCTCCATCATGTAGGCGGTGGAGTTGAGCGAGATGGTGACGAGGCCGGCGATGAAGGTGCTCCAGATCTGGTTGGCCTGGGCGGTCTCGAAGCCCATGCCGCGCAAAACGGTGAAGCCCGCGTAATAGATGAGCAGACCCTGGACCATCATGGGCGTGCCGCGCACGATGGTGGAGTAGACGGTCGCAAAGCCGCGGCCGATGCTCTTAAAGAAGCGCACCAGGTCGTTGTCCACGCGATCGAAGGTCTGAATGCGCAGGAACACGAAGAGCAGCGCCAGGAAGAATGCGATGACGGTGCCGAAGGTGGCAAGCGCGATGGTGATCTCGATACCGCGAATGAAGAAGTCGCCGCTCTTGTAGGTCATGTAGACCAGGCTCGACAAAAAGTCGCTGGGGTTGGAATCCGAGACAATGCTCACCTGCACCAGGTCGATAAACGACATGACGCAGCGGTCCACGAAAAAGATCGCCGCGATGGCGACCACGACATAGCTGCCCAGGCGCGCGCCGCGACGGAAGCGCTCGGATGCGAACGGCGACTTTTCGCGATAGTCGTTCCAGTGCATGAGCTTGGTGACGAGCGCCGCCGCAGACACGACGAGCCAGGCCCAAAGGATCGCCCAGAGGCAATCCTGGAAGATGCCGGTGGGTGCCAAAAAGCTCAGCGGGGTGGGGTTGCGCTGGCTAAACGCCAGACCGAGCGCCGCGATGACGCTCGTGCCCAGGTATACGTAACGATGATCGGCCTCGATAAAGGAGACCAGGCGATTGATAGTTTTCATGCTGCCTCCCTATGCCGGCTGACGGTCGAGGCACGCGTCCCACATTTGGTCGCGCTCCTCCTGGCTGACGCCCTTGAGCGTCTTATCGATGAGTTTGAGCAGCTTGTCCGAGCCCTTGCGGCAGCCGACGTTTGCCGTGACCTCCTGCTTAAAGCCCTCGCCCTCGGCAAATTGAATCGGCACGATGCCCGGATTTTGGGCCATATAGCCCTTCTCGTTCTCGGTGTTGTAGGTCACGGCGTCGCACGTGCCCTGCAGCAGGTTCGAGAACACCGTGGGGACCGAATCGACCGGATTCTTGTGGACGACGCCCGGGATCTCGTCGATGACGGTATCGAGCATGGTGTCCTTTTGACCGAGCACCGTGGCGCCGCTGAAGTCGCTGAGCTTGGTCGCGTTTTGGTAGGGTGAGCCCTCTTTTACGAACAGACCAAAGTACCCGATAAAGTACGGGTCGGAAAAGCCGACGGACTCCTCGCGCTCGGGCGTGGCGCTCATGCCGGCAATGATGAGGTCGATCTGGCCGTTGTTGAGCGAATCGATAAGGCCCGAGAAGCTCTGCTTGACGGCAACGGGCTCGCCGCCGAGGGCCTTGCAGACGATCTTGGCGATCTGCACGTCGTAGCCGTCGGCATAGGCGCCCTGCACGTTATCGATGGGGATGGTGAACTCGCTGGCCTCGGAGACCTGCCAGTTGTACGGGGCGTAGGCCGCCTCCATGCCAATGCGGATCTTGTCCTTGCCGATGACGGAATCGGACAGGTCGTCGCGACCGCCGCCCGTCGTAGGCTGGACCACTTCCAGCGTAGAGGGGCGCTGGCAGCCGGCGAGCGCGCCGGCGACGACGGTAGCGCTCGCGGCGAGGGCGCTACCCAAAAAGATGCGGCGGCTGCACACCGGTTGGCGCTGCGCATCGCGCTGTTGGGGAGAATGCATAATCTGCCTTCCCTGTTGAATCGTATGCTGACGACTTAACAGGATATACGCCCGCAACCAGCAGCGCGGCATGTGCGCGAAAAATTAATAGACACGCGGTAGTCATTGGGAACGTCGATGTTTTGGCAATGCCAGCGAGCGCCGCCCAAAGCGAACAAGTTGGCATCAAAACCACCCCTAAAAGGGGTGGTTTGCTCTTAGGGTATAACCCTTGGATTT
>UQMU01000061.1 GCA_900542305.1 uncultured Collinsella sp.
GGGGCCCCGGGGGCGGGAATCTGGGCGTACACATTTCCTACACATCTTGTGATCCGACTAACGTTTGCCAGCCGTTAACTACCGCTCGCCGAGCATCTCTTTATATAAGGCAGTCTCATGGTTAAAGCGGATACGTCCCCCTAGCTAAAGCACAGCCAGCATCGAGCAACTCATCACGTTCTTCCACCGAGAACCCCTCGGCGTAGACGCGCACCACTGGTTCGGTCCCGCTAGGACGGACCAGCAGCCACGTGTCATCCTCGAATGACAGACGCAAGCCGTCCATATGACTAACGTTTTGCGGCACCTTGCCACAAATCGACTTGGGGTTTACGCCCGGCAGCAGGGTTCGTAACGTTTCGGCATCTTCGGCCTCAAGGCGCAAGTCGCGTCGACCGTAACTCGTCTTACCAAAACTGTCCTCGAGTTGGTCGACCAGAACGCCCAAAGGCGCGTCCGTCTTTGCCATAAGCTCACACAGAATCAGACAGGCGAGGATTCCATCGCGCTCGGGCATATGCGCGGCGATGCCGATACCACCGGCTTCTTCGCCGCCCATGAGGACGCCGCCCTTCTTCATCTCCGCCGCTATATATTTGAAACCGACTGGTTTGACGGTCACGCGGCAGCCAAGCGCCTCGGCAATGCGACGCACGAGCGTCGAGCATGAAAGATTGACGACGACGCGCCCCTCCAAATTACGAAATTGAACCAAGTCGCCCAAAACGAGCGCCATGATCTGATGCGGATGTATATATCTGCCGCGCTCGTCAACCGCGCCGATACGGTCGGCGTCGCCGTCGGTCACCAGGCCAGCGCAAGCTCCGTCCTCGATAACCGTGCGCTCGCAAGTGTCCACCCAAGGTTCAACGGGGTCGGGGCAGATATCTTCTTGGTCAGACGCCTGCCCGGCGTGAATCTCGTGCGCCTCAACGCCAAGCTCGCGCAGCAAGTCGGCTAGATAGCCCTGGGCTGCGCCACACATGGGATCGACAACCACGCGCAGGTGCGCGGCGCGAATGGCTTCGGCATCGACAAACGATGCCACCGCCTGCATATAGTCAGGAATGATATCCGCGGTGCGATATTGCCCCTCGATCCCCATTGGCTCGGGAGCCATAGTCTCTTCGAGCTCTTCGATGACATCCTGGTTGGCGGTCGAGCCGTCACCCATGCGAATCTTGAGGCACAGATAGCCCTGCGGATGATGGGACCCCGTCACCATGAGCGCGCCGCACGCTTCACCGTCATAAGCCGCCGCCCACGTAAGGGCAGGGGTCGGGACAGGTCGCGAAGCGAGCACGGCGTCTAGCCCGTGCGCTGCTAGCACGCCCGCCGCAAGCTCAGCGAACTCGCGCGCCAGGGGCCGGGTGTCGAACCCTATATATACCGTTTTGCCCGGATTGGTCTTTTGCCACAACTCGCCGACGGCATCGGCGATACGGGCAACGTTATCGGCAGTGAAGTCCTCATCGACGCGAGCGCGCCAACCGTCAGTTCCAAAATGAATTATCGCGCACACGCGCAGACACCTCACAGTGTTTGGATCATGGTACGCATGGGGTATACCCGCAACATGCACTCGGCAACCTGCCGGCACCAGCATTCACCATTTGGGCAAATGCTGCCGAGGACATGCAAGCAATAAAAAAACGCCTCGTATGGAGCGGTTTTGCCCTTTATATATCGAGCGCCTCGGCCATCGCGGCCGTAGTGATTGCCGTGGTTCCACAGCAACTGCCCACCATTGCGGCACCGGCATGCCTCCATTCGATGCATGCGCGCGCGAAAGCTTCGGGGTTCTCGTGCCATACGGGGCCATCCTGAGTCTGAACCGGATCGCCCACGTTGGGACGCACCGTGACGGGAGTAGTCGCCGATGCAACCATCCTGGGCACCGCCGCGTTCGCGGCCGCAAGCGAACAGCAATTAACACCAACCGAGTTTGCGCCGTGTTTTTCGGCGTACAAAACGGCTGCCTCGATGTTGAGGCCATCGCCCAACAGGTCGCCTTTATCGTCAACGACAAAACTCACCAGAACAGGCATGCCGTCGGCGGCATCTAGGGCGCCGGCAAGCATGGGCTGCAAATTACGGATAGACGTCACCGTCTCGATCAGCAGACCGTCAACGCCGGCGTTGAGCAAGGCGTGCGCCTGTTCGCGCGCAATACCTCGGATTTCACGATACTCGGCAGAGTCCTCGGCAAACCACTCAATACCGATCGGGCCCATCGAGCCCACCAGCAGCTGAGGGTGCGCCTGGCGGGCATCGTCGACGGCCCCGCGATTGACCTCCGCCACGGACGGCGCAATCTGGTCGTGCTTGAGGGCATAGCTCGATGCCTGAAAGGTGTTGGTAATGAGCACCTGCGCGCCGGCGGCGACATACAAGCGATGGATACGAGAAACGGTCTGCGGCTCTGCCAGATTCCAAAACGCCGGTGGAATGTCGGCGGCATCGTACTCACTCAACAGAACACTGCCCATGGGACCCTGCGCCAACAAGGTCTCGCTCGACAAGCGGCGCGTAAGTTCCTCGGCACCAAAGCGGTTGTAATAACTCGTATCCATATATATCCCGCTATTCCTCGACGCTGATTCCCTGCTTTTCGAGATAGGCGAGCCAGCGGTTCATCGTGTCCTCGGAAAGCGCATGCTCCATCATGCAGGCCTCGGAATCGGCTCGCTCAAATTCGACACCGAGCTCCTGAACCAAAAACGTGCGGATGAGGCGATGACGGTACCAGATAGCCGTACCAACCTCGCGGCCGCGATCGGTCAGGACTACCTTGCCGTAGTGCGATTGCTCGACAAGCTCGGATGCCTTGAGCGCCGAAACCGCTTTATTGACCGATGCCTTGGAGACGCCAAGGCGCTGCGCGATGTCGACCGATCGCACGCCGTTGGTTTCCCCCTCTTCGCTTTCAATGCGAACCATGCACTCCAAGTAGTCTTCGTTCGCCACCGTCAGATGTAGTTCGCGCGAGCTATTTGTCGTATCCATGATCTTCCGTCCCTTCTGCATTCAATGGCTGATTCTACCCCATCCAAGCGTCGTGGTATGCCGTGGCATACCGTGCTAGAGTTCTTGTTGCACACGACGACCAAGATTGGAGCGGTCTTTATGGAAAACACCACCACGAGCCCCGATGTCCTCGAACGCTTTTTGCGCTACGTCCAGATCAACACGCAGTCCGAGGATGCAAACTGCGACCAGGTACCCTCGAGCGCCGTTCAGTTTGACCTTGCCAACGTGCTGGCTGAAGAGCTGCGCGAGCTTGGTGCGGAAGATGCCCACGTGACCGAGCACGCCTATGTCTGCGCGCATATCCCCGCAAGTGCGGGCGCTGAGGACAGGCCCGCCCTGGGCCTGATCGCCCACCTCGACACCACCGAAGTTGCACCGGGCGCCGGCGTGAAGCCGCACATCGTACACTACGAAGGTGGCGACCTGGTCTGCGGCACGGTTGACGGTAAGCCCGTTGCCATGAGCACCGCCAAGCTTCCCGTCCTGAATGACCTCGCGGGTGAGGACCTGGTCTGCAGCGATGGCACCACGCTGCTGGGCGCGGATGACAAGGCAGGCGTCGCCGAGATCATGTCGCTTGTCGCGCGTATCGCTCAGGACCCTTCTCTGCCCCATCCCGCACTCGGCATTTGCTTCTGCCCTGACGAGGAGATCGGCCACGGAGCCGAGCTGTTGGATATCGATACCTTTGGCTGCAAGTACGCCTACACGGTCGACGGCGGCCCCATCGGCGAGCTGGAGTGGGAGTGCTTTAACGCCGCCGAGGCGACCGTCCGCTTTGAGGGCCAGTCCATCCACCCGGGCGACGCCAAGGGCCGTATGATCAACGCAGGCAATCTGTTCTGCGACTTCAACGCGTTGCTCCCCTACGTGCAGCGCCCGGAGTATACGGAAGGCTACGAGGGCTTTTATCACCTTGAGGGTGTATCTGCGACCGTCGATCACGCCACAGCGCGCTATATCGTCCGCGACCATGACGCCGCCAAGTTCCAGCAGAAACTCGACCTTATTGATGCAGCCGCCTCGATGCTCAACCAGCGTCTGGGTGAGGAGCGCGTGACGGTCGAGATTAAGCAGCAGTATCGAAATATGGCCGAGATCGTTCGTGACTATCCCGAGCTTATTGATGTTGCCAAGGAAGCCTACCTTGCCTGCGGCGTTGATCCCCAAGTGCTGCCGATTCGTGGCGGCACCGACGGCGCGCAGCTGTCGTTCCGCGGTCTGCCCTGCCCCAACCTTTCCACCGGCGGCTATTGCTACCACGGCGTCAACGAGTTCGTCCCGGTCAGTTCGCTCGTCAAGATGACCGATGTGCTCCAGGAGCTCGTCGCCCGCTTTGCATAAGCCTGGCTGCACAAGTCCGAAATCAAAACCACCCCTAAAAGGGGTGGTTTGCTCTTAGGGTATAACCCTTGGATT
>UQMU01000062.1 GCA_900542305.1 uncultured Collinsella sp.
GCCTGGGCGGCACCCGCCTCGAGCGAGCGGGCGTTGAGCGCATCGGCCTTACGCTCGCGAATGGAAGCATGGGCCTCCTGGCGTGCGGCACGGTCGGCGGAATCCGCCGCTGCCACGCGCACGCGGTCGCCGATAGCGCCGGCATTTTCGGGCGCCGCGGTCAGCGATTCCTCAAAGGTAATGCCCTCGTCGCCAAAGGTGAGTTCCATCGACTCGCGCGCACCGCGGTCGGGAATGGCAAACACGCAGGCATAGCGCTTGCCCACGACCTCCTGGATGCGCGTCATAAAACGGTTGTCCGAGCCTGCGATGGCAGGCTGCTCAATCTTGAGCTCGGCCGTCACCGCACCGCCGGCACGGATGAGGCTCACGTAGTTCAGGCGCTGCTGGGAACCAAAGTCGAGTTGCTGGGCACGCACGTACAGACCGTCCAGGCGGTCGACACCCGCCTCGCCGGCACGTGCCTCGATATCCTCGTAGGCGTGCAGGCAATCGTCGAACAGCGAGCGCGGCTCGGACAGCACCACGAGCGCCTTGCCGCTCACATGCGATAGCGGGCTCACGGTCTGGCCGTACATCACCGGCAAAAAGCGGTCGAGCTCAGGCGTGACGATGCGCGCATCCACCATCTCGAGCAGCGCCGCCAACTTGCTGTCGTCCTGGCTGGCGCGGTAGAGCGCCACATGCATGTTGTGGACGGCCTCGTCGGTAAGCGCCAGCTCACGGCACGGGAAGATCTCGATGCTGTCCTCGTTGCCGATGGTCTGGCCCGTTGAACTCACCATGCGGCGGATGCGGTCGATCTCGTCGCCAAAGAACTCAATACGCACGGGCGCCTTTTCCTGCGCCGGAAACACCTCGACGGTGTCGCCGTGCACACGGAACAGGCCGGGCGCGTCGGCGGCGCCGGCATTGGTGTAGCCCATGCCCACCAGGCGCTGCGGCACCTCGTCAAAAGGAATCTCCTCGCCCACCGCAAAAGTAGTGGACTCCCAGTAGCGGCTCTCGACCGGCGGCACGCAGCGCAGCAGCGCGCGAGCCGAGGCGACCATGATGCAGTTGTCCCCGCGCACGATACGCCCGAGCGCCTCGCAGCGCTGGGCCACCACGGCGTCGTCGGGCGCCTGCTCGCGCCAAGGATAGTCCTTGCGCTCGGGAAAGCGGCACACGTGCGCCAGGCCCACATAGGCGGCAAGGCTACGCGCGGCGCGATCGGCTGCATCCTCGCCACTCACGATGTAGACCGTAGGGCGCGGGCGGCGCGCAAACTGGGCGGCGGCCATAAGCGTTCGACCCGACTGAGATACGGCCAGCGTCACGTCCTCGCCAGAATCGAGCCCGGCCTCGACGGTCTGCAGCGCCTCGGCAGTGTAGAGCTGCGCGGCTATACGGTGAATGAGCATGCTGTTCCTCCGGCATTGCAACGCCAAAAGCCCGCCGAGGCAAGCTCGGCGGGTCGTTCGTCAAATTCGTTGCCTGTCATGGTAGCGCATGGAGAGGACTCCAGCTCAAGCGTACGCCCAGCCCCGCAAAAAACGCCAGACAGAACTGGACTCGCCGGCTTCGCCAAAATCTCCCCGTCACGTCGAACGCCGCAACCACGGAAAGCTCCCCAAGAAACGGCTATTCCTCAAAAAAGCTCGCAACGTTCAAACGGCTCGTCCACTCTCCTATGGTGTTGGCAAAGCCGACGCGTGTGTACACGCCCGCAAAACGGCCGCGATACAGGTACAGGCCTTCCATATTAGAAGCGGGCGCAAAACCAAGATCATCCACAAGTCCTTTGGGCGCCTCTCCTCGATGCGGCCCATCGACAAGCGTTCCGCGCAAGCAGGGAGTCTGATACTGCTGAGCATACTCCTGCACAATCGCCCCAGCGGCCGCAGCACGAGCAAGCACCTGGGACCATTCCTGTTCCGTGGCATCCAAACCAGCGACAACGCCAACCGCATTGTAGCCGCCGCACGGCTTGACGATCCATCGGTCCTTTTCGGCAAATCTCGACAACTGGGTGCTTTCGTCCAAAATCTCGGTATAGGGCACATGCTCCCGTACAAACGATTGCTCCTCCGGGCTCAACAAGGACTGCCCGGCTCGAGACCACAGAAATGCAAATACGGTCTTAGTCGCACACGGCCACGTTCTAAATCCCCCGACGATGCACGCGATCCCTTCTTGAGCCGCCTCAATTAAGGCCGAGCGTCCATCGCACGGCTTATCCCACAACTCGCCAGTCACCGCGCGCCGCCAAACGCAATCAATAGGGCCGACGGCATCGCACAGCCGCCTAGCACCGCCCTCGCCTTCGCCAATCCGCAGGTCGCGCACATCCGCAAAGCGTGCGACTACACCCCGCCGTCTCATAAGGTCGACAAAATGAGCCGCATCTTCCAAGTCGATGCTTTCCGAATAGTCGACGATTGCCACCGAAGCGGGATATATCTTTGATTGCGGTGCATAAAACCCCTCGTCAACGTGGGCCCCATCGTCCGATCGCGCACTATCCTCGGTGCGGCGAGGATGGGCCAGTTCCCACTCTGCATAGGTCTCAAACAATGCATCTATCCAGCTACCGCACAAATCGTACTGCCGAAAGCCGGGATGGTCTGATGCAAACTCCTCAAAGGAAGGCGTCATTCGCACTGCCTGGCAGACCGCATCGGTCACTACCATTCCGGCACTGCCGTCGGTATTGAGCTCGCAAAACGTATACGAACCGGTATCCTCGTCAAGAAAGATATCAACGCGCGCAAGGGGAATCTGGCAATCATAGCCGGCATCCATAGCACACAGGTCAGCAAAAGCCGGATCCATGCGAAACCACGCACGCACGGAGGTATCGGAACAAAACGCCCGCGTCACCTTGTCCATAATGCCGTACATGCGCTCGGCGGCCTCCTTAAGAATCGCCGTCATATCCTTGTCGAATATCTTTGGCGTCAGAGCCCAGGGCGCAGGGTCGCCATGGTAGAGCGCATGGGTTTGAGACAAGTATTCGTCGCCTTTACGCCGACCAGGTAGGTCACCTTCGCGCGTGCGTACGATGCGTTCAAAATAATCTTCGAGCTCTCGCGTCTTCAATGTTGCCACGTTACCCTCCATTGCTTGATTTTTTGCTCATGCTACGCCAGCACGCACGACTTCGGCGCGCCTGAATAGGCTTCTAAATTAGCAACACATTTTTGCATGAGGCGGCAGGAGGCGACAAATACTCCAGCTCAAGCGCATGCCCAGCCCCGCAACAAAAACGCCAGACGGACGAGTCGCCTGGCGTTATCAGAGTGAGCTATACGCCGAGTCTAATCGTAGACGCCCATTTTAAGCAGTGTGAAGGTCGGAGCGCCGTCGCCCTGCGCGACGCGGACCGTGCAAGTCTCGGTACGGCCCATGGATGCGTCCGCTTGAATTGCGGCGATGAACTGGTTCTTTGGCAGGCCGTAAGTGCTCTCGGGGATGTCGGAAGGAAGTAACATGCCGCCAGCACTGTAGACCTCATAGGTGAGCTCGTAGATGTTGTCGCCAAGGTCAGTCGCGCCCGTAACGATGGCACACGGTGGGTTGTAATTTCCCTGGCCATATTCCTGTTTCAGATACAAGTACCCACCATGCGCTTCGGCCGAATCAGGAATCGCCTGCCCCTCCGGCGTTCTGTCATAAGTCATATCGGCATCGGAAAGCGTCAGACCCGTCAAGCGGTTGAGTTCCCTATTGATCACATCAGTCGCCACACGCTGGCTATTACCGTTGTCATAGTCGCCTTTCTCGATTCGATACGGCGCGTTGTCAATAAAATGGCACCAGATAAACTTAACCAGCTTGTATTTCTCGTCATCAGAAAGGCCGTCAGTCGAATCGAAGCCGCCCGTCTGATACCAGTCCCGATCGAAGTGCTCCTCCGTAAAGTTCGACAGGAACAGATTCGCGGCGGCATAGGTTGCCTGGTCATTGAGGTCGACCTTTACGCTGCTGCCCGTCTGCTCGGTCTCTTCCGGCTCTTCTTGCTCATCGGCAGGCTTCTCCTTGGCGCTTCCCTTGTCCTTGTGCTCGGCTGAACCCTCGTCGGACCCCAGTACCGTAATCTGCGATGAGTTGCCCTGCCCAAGCGGACCCAGCACGCCGGTCAGCGCCAGAGCGGCACCGCCGGCAACGAGCACGCCCACCACGCACATGCCGACAATCACCGCGCGCTTATGTGACTTCTTCTGCACGGGAGGCATCCCTGCCGTCGACATCGGCGCAGGCTCAGCAGGCGCAGCCGCCGGAGAAGCGGCGCCCATGCGCGCCCCGCAGTTCGTGCAAAATTCGGTTCCGTCAGGCATCTCGGAGCCACACTTGGTGCAAAACATATGGCTCTGTTAGACCAACATTGACATATAGGTGATGCCACCGTGGTATAATAGCC
>UQMU01000063.1 GCA_900542305.1 uncultured Collinsella sp.
CCAGGTGCAGACGGCCGGTGGGGCGGTCGCCGGTGAGCATGGTGAACTTCTCGGGGTGCTGCGGCAGGTCGGCGCGGATCTGGTTGCTGCGCTCGAGGCTGACCTCATAGCTGAGCTCGTTGGGCATGCTGTCTCCTTTTGGGTTGAGTGCCTGGCCGGCATTGTCGGTCTTGGTTGAAGATGAAGCTACCAGAGAAACGGCGTCTCTTGCCGGAATCAACGATGGTTTTCGCCGTGTCGTCCCGCAGGGCCGTTTCCCTTCTTGGGAAGGAGCCCCTCGATATGCTCGAGCCGCTCCTCATGGGCCACGTGCGCCGCGCGCTCCTCGGCGGCGAAAGCGGGGTCTTCGGGCGTGACGGTCTCATCTCGCTGTCGACTCCGGTACCACCGCGACGGCGCTCCTGAGCCTGCTCGTCGACAAGCCGGTGACTATCTACACCACCAACGGCTATGCATGTCGGTTTACGGGCGAGCTTGCTGCTAAGGTGGTGGTAATTGGCGGCGACTTCAACCCCGTTACCTGCTCGCTCACCGGTCCTATGGTTGAGAGCGCGCTGCGCGAGCTGTACTTTGACCGGGCGTTTATAGGTGTCAACGCGGTGGACGAGGACCGCGGTATCATGACGCCAGGTTATCCCGAGGCTATCAAAAAACGTATCGTGATGCAGAATTCCCAGGCGAGTTACGTACTCGCCGATAGCTCCAAGTTCCACGTGTTTTCAAATGTAAAGGTGTGCGACCTGGAGGGCTTTACTGTTATTTCCGACAGGCGCGACTCCAAAATCGGCGAACGCGTCAAAATGATCACGGCCTAGGACACTGGGGCATCGCATCTTGCCCTCAAGCCGTTGCCCACGTAACGAAGCGTGGGGCAAACGTGCGCCCCATTCCTGATTTGGGGACTAGCTTAGTTCGTCGGCTATTTGGTGCTCGTAGAAGGCTTCTACTACGGCGTTAAAGTCGCGGGCGAAGTCTTCCATGGTTCCACGCCAGGTGGCTCGGCCGGGCTTTCCTTGGCCCACATAGGCGGTTTGAATGCCGCAGGCGGGGCTGGGGAAATCGCGCTTGGGGTCGTTGCCCACCATGAGAACCTCATGTGGCTCGAGCCCCATGACCTGCAGCTGCTCTAGATAATATGTGGCATCGGGCTTGCAGCGCGTGGCGTTGCCCATGTGCGTTACGAGCTCGAAGGGCGCGTCTGTCAGCTCGCCCCAGCCCATGCGGCACTCGATGGCCCCTTGGGGAAAGCTGGGGTTGGTGAAGAGCGCACAGCGCAGCCCCGCGTCCTGTACGGCTTGAAGCGCGGCGTGCGCACCCGGCATGGCTTTTGCGTTGATCATGTCATCGTTCTTGTACGGCAGAACTTCGTGATCGTAGTAGGTAAACGCCTCGTAGATAAGTGGGTCCGAGAGGCAAATGCCGCACCGGCGCTCGACCTCGGTCTGGTAAAACTCAAGATTGGTGCGATTGTCCGTGCTGCTGCGGCGATTGGCGTTGAGGTCGACCAGGATGGTGCCGAGGCGCGCCATCGTGCCCCCGCGGCTGCGACGTCCGATATCCGCGAGCATCGACGAGACATCCTTAAAATAGCGAAGGATGAACGCGTTGAGGTTGATGCTAAGAAGCGTCTCGTCCATATCGAAAACGACTGCTTTGAGCACGCGGGCACCTTTCTCGAAAAATCGTTCCAGAATCGTATGTCTGGGATACTTTACCCCAAAGCAGTGTGCCTAGCTGCTCATCGTCAACTTGTGGAGACAGTCGTTCACAAGATTGCGAAAAAGTCTCCATACGAGTAAAAAATCGCAGTTCACGCTTGAAATCGAAGCGATTTCCCCGTAATCTATACGAACGTGATTGCATAAGCGTCACATCAGTATCTGTCGGCTCCCGAGTGTTCCTAAACGTTGTGTGCTTGTCGCACCCATCTGTAGGTCCTAGCAATCGGGGCCCCGTAGTTCGAAAGGGGTCCACCTTTGAGTGAGATTCAGAACTCGTCCATTTTCTCTCTTGACGATGTCAACGAGGAGGAGATGAACAACCTCATCGACGGTACGATTACCGACTTTGATGAGGGCGATCTCGTTAACGGCACTGTCGTTAAGATCGAGCATGACGAGGTGCTCGTTGACATCGGATTCAAGTCCGAGGGCGTTATCCCGGTCCGCGAGCTGTCCATCCGCAAGGACGCTAACCCTGCAGACATCGTTGCACTCGGTGATCCCATCGAGGCCCTGGTTCTCCAGAAGGAGGACAAGGACGGTCGTCTGGTCCTGTCCAAGAAGCGTGCCGAGTACGAGCGTGCTTGGAACCGCATCGAGGAGAAGTTCAACTCCGGCGAGAACGTCGAGGGCGAGGTTATCGAGGTTGTCAAGGGCGGCCTGATCCTCGACATCGGCCTGCGCGGCTTCCTGCCCGCTTCCCTCGTCGACCTCCGTCGCGTCAAGGACCTCACCTCCTACATGGGCACCCGCATCGAGGCCCGCGTCATCGAGATGGACCGCAACCGCAACAACGTCGTCCTCTCCCGTCGCGTCGTGCTCGAGGAGTCCCGTAAGGCCGAGCGCTCCGAGATCCTGTCCAAGCTCAAGTCTGGCATGCGTCTCCAGGGCACCGTTTCCTCCATCGTCGACTTCGGCGCCTTCGTCGACCTCGGCGGTATCGACGGCCTCATCCACATCTCCGAGCTCTCCTGGAACCACGTCAACCATCCTTCCGAGGTTGTCAAGGTCGGCCAGGAGGTCGAGGTCGAGGTTCTCGACGTCGATCTCAACCGCGAGCGCATCTCCCTGGGTCTCAAGCAGACCACCGAGGATCCGTGGCGCGCACTGGTCAAGAAGTACCCCGTCGGCGCTATCGTCGAGGGCACGGTGACCAAGCTTGTCCCGTTTGGCGCTTTCGTCGACCTGGGCGAGGGCATCGAGGGCCTGGTGCACATCTCCGAGATGGCCAACAAGCACGTCGATCAGCCTTCTCAGGTCACCCACGTGGGCGACAAGGTTCAGGTCAAGGTCATGGAGATCGACCTCGACCGTCGTCGTATCTCCCTGTCCATGAAGTCCGCTGCTGAGACTCTGGGCGTCGAGATCGAGGTTACCCCGCTGCCTTCCGAGAAGAAGGACGAGGAGACCGACGCCGAGTAAATCGGTTTGACGATCACTTGTTTTAAGGGATCCGTCCGTAATGGACGGGTCCCTTTTTGCATTCAAGACTTTAGTCCGCTGGCCGCGCAGCGGCCAGCTTTAAACCACCCGCTA
>UQMU01000064.1 GCA_900542305.1 uncultured Collinsella sp.
GTCACCTGGAACATGGGAGACGGCGGTCGACGAAACTGGAGAGGAGGTATTACGAGCTCCTGTGCGAATTGAAGGGAGCGCTCCCGCAAACTGCCTATTGACAACTTATAGGAGCGTCGGTTTTATTAAATCTCAAGCCAGCATGGCACAAATGCCAACATCGCCTGGCAATACGCGCCGTCCAAGCTCAACTGTTCCTGCTCAGAATATCCAGTACCGCAAATCTAAGTGAGTAGACTTTTCGTGACCTGTCGAGCACACCAAAAACTGTCACCTCTGTGACCTGCGGTTTTACTAAGGCAGATACGCCTTGTGCTCGACCTGCGCTAAAAAGTCTACTCACTTAGTTCGAATCGAAGCCAAACGGACCCAAATCGAAGCCAAATTAAGCCCATCCGCATCAAAAGACGCGTGAATCCGTACTTCTCGCGGTGGATTGACGCTACAAAGCGGCCAAAATATACCTGTCCCTAAATGGCAGGTTTGGGGAGGTCGGGGAACCAGGTTGGTTTGGGTTGGTTGGGTGTGCGCTCGGCTAGGACCAACTCCATCCAGCACATGTCGTACCAGCGGCCGAACTTTTGGGCGCAGCGGTCGAAGGCGCCCACCAGGCGATACCCCATATGGGCATGGAAATCCTGACTGTTGTGCGTCAGATACTCGTCGTCCTTATCGTGCGGCACGGCAATGAGCGCGCACATGTTGGTGATGCCCATCGCGACCAGGCATTGCTTGAGCGCGTCGTGCAGCTTGCGACCCAGCCCGCCATGGCGCACATCGCGTGCCAGGTAGATCGACGTCTCGACCGACCAGTCGTATGCCTCGCGGCTGTTAAGCGGACTCACGTAGGCATAGCCTACCGGACGCCCGTCCAACTCCATCACCAGATACGGATAGCGCTCAAGTGTCTTAGCGATGCGCCCAGCAAACTCCTCAACGCTCGGCACCTTGTATTCGCAGGTGATTGCCGTCTCGAGCACGTACGGCTCGTAGATGGCAAGCAAGGCCGGCGCGTCATCGGGCGTCGCCAGACGAATCGTCGGCTCGGACATCTCGGACTTCTCGGACATAAACCGCTCCTCCTCAGAAGTTAGGGCCGCCCCGCGTCAATCTCAGGCGCGGGGCGGCCCCTCATCATCGCATCAACCTACAGGACAGCCGCCAACGCGTCGATGTCCTCCTGCGTTGTGGCCCAGCTGGTACAAAAGCGCACCACGGTGTGGGTCTCGTCGTACTTTTCCCAGTACTCGATCGCCGCATGTTCGCGAATGCGCGCCATGTCCTCATTGGGCAGAATCACGAACTGCTGGTTGGTGGGCGTCACCAAGAAGAACTGGTAGCCGCGCTCGTGTAGCACGCGACGCAGCGCCTGCGCGGTCTCAATCGCCTGGCGGCCGATCTCAAAATACAAGCCGTCGGTAAAGAGCGCCTCAAACTGCACGCCCGTCAGGCGGCCCTTGGCCAGCAGCGCGCCATGCTGTTTAATGCGCGGGATGGGATGCGCCGGGGCATGCATGCCGCAGAACACCACGGCCTCGCCACAGAGTGCGCCGCACTTGGTGCCGCCGATGTAGAACACATCGCACAGCTGCGCCAGCTCGGGCAGGGTAATGTCGCACTCGTCGGACGCCAGCGCATAGGCCAGGCGGGCGCCGTCCACAAACAGCGGAATCTCGCGCTTCTGGCACACCGCATGAATCGCCGCAAGCTCGGCCTTGGAATACAGCGTGCCGTACTCGGTCGACAGACTCACGTACACGGCACCCGGGAACACCGTATGCTCGTAGCTCTCGTTCTCGTAAAACACCTGGATATAGTTCTCGAGGTCCTCGGCGTGCATCTTGCCCTCGTAGCCGGGGATGGTGAGTACCTTGTGGCCGCCAAACTCGATAGCGCCCGCCTCGTGGCAGGCAACGTGGCCAGTCTCGGCGGCAACGACGCCCTCGTACGGCGCGAGCAACATGTCGATTACCGTGGCGTTGGTCTGCGTGCCCCCCACTAGCAAGAACACATCCGCATCGGGGGCCTGGCAAGCCTCACGGATGAGCTGCTTGGCATGCTCGGTATGCGCGTCGGTACCATAGCCGGGCTGCGGCTCCATGTTGGTATCGACGAGCGCCTGCAGCACCGCGGGGTGCGCGCCGTGGGAATAGTCGTTGTTGAACGCGAGCATGGCAATCCTCTCTTACCGGGTTTCGGCCAGATGATTCAAACGGGGCTATTGTACGCCGTCCGGATAGGCAATGCGCGCGGCGAGGCACTCAAGTGCTAACACCAGGGCAAAACCGCAGCTCACATCGGTCAAAAAATGCGCGCCGATCACGATGCGACCAAAGGCGACGAGCGCCGCGACGACAGCCGCGGCCCAAAAGACCACGCGGCGGCGCGACGGCTTTTCCGTAAAGGCCGCCGCGGGAAGCCCGGCGAGCATCAGGCCGATCGCCGCGTGCGCCGTGTGGCCGCTCGCGAACGACTTAAAGCCGTCCTTGATCACGCCGGCGGCAATATAGCTCCACTTGTCGGGGTTGCCGATCACCCACCACGGCTGAAAATCGAGCCCCGGCGTCACCTCGATCACGCGCATGCGCGGGCGCGACCATAACGGTTTAACGATGACGTTGAGGATAGTGGCCTGGGCAACCCAAACGGCGAGCACCATCAGCGCCCAGCGCGTGAGCTCGTCGGGATCGGTGTCGCGCGTAAGGCGGTAGGCGATGACGTTAGCCACAATAACCAGCGCAAACGTCAGAACCAATTGGGCCGCGATGAGCTTGCCGCCGACGCGCAGCGATCCGATGATCTCGTAGCCGGCCAGACCTACGTTGACGAGGATGCCGAGCACGGCGAGCCATTTGCTTGCCTTGGAATCGGGGCGCGCCGCGCGCACGAGCATAATGCCCGCGACGCTCGCCGTCAGCTCAAACGGCAGCTCGCCGGCGGCCTCGATAAAGCGACCGTACATGCTGCCGATGTTGAACAACGCGCTCGAGATCTGATAATCGAAGAAACTGCCCACGCCCAGACAAAGACACAGGACAACCGCGATAATGGCGACATCTTTCTTATAGATGTATCCGAACATGCTTTCCTTTCGATGGAACCAGAGTGCCCAAATAGGGTGTTTGCAGCGTCGACTCGCTAGTCATCATCACTAGCGCCCAGCTGCTGCAGCAGCATGAGTGCCGCGGCCACCGGGCCGGTGCCGTCGTTGGCGTCGAGGCCGCGACCCAGGCCGCTGCCCGCGCCGGC
>UQMU01000065.1 GCA_900542305.1 uncultured Collinsella sp.
AGTTCCGCACGCAAAGAAGGCCACTTAATGTGGCCTTCGTCTTGCGCAGGACTGTTTGAAATTTTGAGGAAGCACCCGCCCTGCCGGGGCTCCCGGGTTCCCGCTTACGAGAGCGACGTTCTCAGCAACTCGTTGAAGAGCTTCGGATTGCCCTTGCCGCGGCTCGCCTTCATGCACTGGCCCACCAAAAAGCCGATGACCTTCTGGTTGCCGTCACGATATTGCTGCGCCTGATCGGCACAGTTTGCCAGAACCTCGTCCACGATCGGCTGCAGCGCGCCGGCATCGCTCACCTGACGCATACCGCGCTCGTCAACGATCTTGTTGGGGTCGTCGCCGGTCTGGGCCATGGCCTCAAAGACCTCGTGCGCCTGGTTGGAGCTGATGGCATCGGTCGCGAGCAACTTGGCAAGAGCTGCCACCTGAGCCGGCGCGATGCCGGACTCGGCCAGCGAGACGCCCGCGCCCTTAAGGTAGGCGATCATCTCGTTCACCAGCAGGTTTGCGACCGTCTGGGCCTCCTTGCCAGCCATACCGGCAGCGGCGGCCTCAAAGAACTCGGCAAACTCCGGGTCGCCGGCGATCTGCTCGGCATCGGCCGTCTTAATGCCAAAGTCGGCCTCAAAACGGGCGCGCTTGGCATCGGGCAGCTCGGGGATCTCGCCACGGCAGCGGTCGATGAACTCGTCGTCCAGGTCGAACGGCGCCAGATCGGGATCGGGGAACAGGCGATAGTCGTCGGCCGTCTCCTTCACACGCATGACCACGGTGCGCTTGCGGCTAGGCTCCCAGTGGCGGGTCTCCTGGTAGATAATGCCGCCCTCCTCGAGCACCTCGGCCTGGCGGCAGATCTCGTAGGCAAGGCCGTCATGCAGACTCTTAAACGAGTTGAGGTTCTTGAGCTCGGTCTTGGTGCCCAGCTTGGTCTCGCCACGGCGGCGCAGCGACACGTTGCCGTCGCAGCGCATGGAACCCTTCTCCATGGAGCAGTCCGAAATGCCCAGCGTCACAAAGATGCGGCGGAGCTTTTCCATAAACAGGCGAGCCTCCTTGGGCGTACGTAAGTCGGGCTCGGTGACAAGCTCAATGAGCGGCGTGCCGCAGCGGTTGTAGTCGACGAGCGACTCGGCCGCGGCGGTAATGCGGCCCTCGGCACCGCCCACGTGGACCATCTTGGCGGCGTCCTCCTCCATGTGGATGCGCAAAATGCGGATGGGCACCGTGTAGGAACCGTCCTCGCGACGCTCGGGCATCTGCAGGTTGGACGCGTCGTAGCTGGCCAGATGGCCGGCGCGCTGATTGCCCTCGCGCATGGTCGACGTCATGGACGTGGACAGGCCCTCGGCGTTGGCCGAGGCGCTCGCCAGGCTCTGGGCCTCGGCCTCGCCAAACGCGCAGTCGGGGCGCTCGGCGGCACCGCGACCGGTCACGTCCAGGTCCAGGTGGCCGTACATGGCAAAGGCGACCGGACCCTGCGTGGTCTGGAAGTTCTTGGCCATATCGGGATAAAAGTAGTGCTTGCGGTAGAACATCGAATGGCGCTGGATCTCGCAGTTGGTGGCAAGACCGGCCTTGACGATGCTCTCGATGGCGCGCTTGTTGGGCACCGGCAGGGCGCCGGGCAGGCCCAGGCACACCGGGCACACGTTGGCGTTGGGCTCGTCATCGTGGCTGAGCTTGCAGTTGCAGAACATCTTGGTATCGAGCGCGGTGAGCTCGGTATGGATCTCCAGGCCGATCACGGCCTCCCAATCCTGCAGGACCTCGGAAAGCTCCTTCATTACAGCTCACCTCCCTTCCCGGCAAAATCGGGCGCGACGGAAAGCGCGGGCGCCCCCGTGGCGGCATCGGCAAAGCCGCGCTCCAGGGCGCGGGCAAACGTGAGCAGCTGACGGTCCTTAAAGGCCGGACCCACCAGCTGGGCAGAAACGGGCAGCTTGCTGTCCTCGCCCAGACCCAGCGGCACCGAGATACCACCGTTGCCGCAAATGTTGAGCGAGATGGTGTACAGGTCGGAGAGGTACATCTGCGTGGGGTCGCTGATCTCGCCAAACTTAAAGGCCGTGCGCGGCGAGGCGGGCATAAGGATGGTGTCCACCTTGGCATACGCGGCATCGTAGTCCTGCGTGATGAGCGTGCGAGCCTTTTGCGCAGCGTAGTAGTACTTGTCGTACACGCCCGAGCTCAGCAGGTAGGCGCCGAGCATCTGACGGCGCTTGGCCTCGGCGCCAAAGCCGTGGGCGCGCGAAAGCGAGCTCTGGTCGGACAGGTTGGCGCAGCCCTCCTCCTGATAGCCGTAGCGAATGCCGTCGAAACGTGCCAGGTTGGAGAACGCCTCGGCCGGGCCGATGACGTAGTAGGCGGCGATGGCGGCGTCCAGGTGCGGTAGGTCGACCTCGACCAGCTCGGCGCCCTGGTTCTGCAGCTCCTGGGCGGCGCGCTGAACAGCGGTCTTGACCTCGGGCGTCAGGCCCTCGGCCTCCATAAACGCGGGGATGATGCCCACGCGCTTGCCCTCGATGCTGTCGTTGAGATGCTCGGTAAAGTCGACGGCGCAATCCTGGCTGGTGCAGTCGTACGGATCGTGACCCGCGCCGGTAAGCGCGTTCATGGCCAGCGCAACATCCTCGACCGTGCGGCCAAAGGGCCCCACCTGGTCGAGCGACGAGCCAAAGGCGACCACGCCGTAACGGCTCACGGCGCCATACGTGGGCTTAAAGCCCACCACGCCGCACAGCGACGCCGGCTGGCGAATGGAGCCGCCGGTGTCCGAGCCCAGCGAGAGCGCGACCTCGCCCGCGGCGACGGCGGCAGCAGAGCCGCCCGAGGAGCCGCCGGGCACGCGCTCGGTATCCCAGGGGTTGTTGGTGCGGTGGAAGGCCGAGCTCTCGGTAGAGCTACCAAAGGCGAACTCATCCATATTGGCCTTGCCCATGGGCAGGCAGCCGGCGTCGAGCATGCGCTGGACGCAGGTGGCGGTGTAGACGCTCTGATAGTTCTCGAGCATGCGGGAAGCACAGGTGGTGCGCGTGCCCACGAGGTTCATGTTGTCCTTGATGGCCAGCGGCACGCCCGCGAGCGGGGGCAGCGGCTTGCCGGCAGATCGGAAGAGCACA
>UQMU01000066.1 GCA_900542305.1 uncultured Collinsella sp.
GGCTCGGCGCCCTCGGCCTCGGACTCCTCAGCAGCACCCTCGCCCTCGGCGGCAGCCTCGCTCGCGGCCTTCTCGGCGGCAAGGCGGGCACGGCGCTCGGCAAAGGTCTCCTTCTTTGCGGGCGCAGCCGTCTCGACGGCATCCTCGTCTGCATCGGAATCGTCATCGACGGCAGTCTTCTTGGGCTTGACCGGTGCCGAAGCGGCCTCACTTACCGGATCGATAATCTCGGACTGAACAACGGCCGTCATCTTTTCCTGCGTCTCGCGGAACTGACGAATGGCACGGCCGATCGTGCGGCCCATCTGTGGGAGCTTATCCGGGCCAAACAGCAAAAAGCCGAAGACCACGATGATCGCGAGCTCACCCTCTCCAATACCAAACACACATACCTCCAAGGCTCGATGTGAGTCGAGCCCGCACCGCGCCATTCGGCCGGAACTCGTCTATTCATTCGGTCAAGTATAGCGCCCGGACGCCAAAACGTCCGAGCGCATCACAAACATATGCCAAACGGCACGCCCTTTTTGGGGGCAAAGATTATGCCGCCGTGATCGAAATCTCCTGGTCGACGCCCAGCAGCTGAACCACGCGCATCACCTGGGGCTGCACATTAGTGCAGCTAAAGCGCTTACCGTGGTCGACCGCGTGGTGCGCGGCGCCCACGAGCACGCCAATGCCCGTCGAATCGATGTAGCTCACCTGGGCAAAATCGAGCTCAACGGCCTCAGTGGGCTGCTCGAGCGCCAGGTCAATGGCATTGCGCAGGCTATCGGCGTTAGAGATATCGATCTCGCCGGTCACCTTAATGGTGTAGATCTCCGGTGTGGGGTTGGTGGAAATACCCAAATCCATGTATACGCTCCTTTACGTATCGAAAGTGCGGATAGTACTGGGCGCGGACTTGCGGGGCCCTAGGCGTTAGGCGCGCTCGGCACGAGCAAGCTCGGCAGCGACGAGCTTGACGGCCAGCACCAGTACGTCGAGTGCTGCCTCCAGGTCCTCGACCGTGGGATAGCTCGGCGCGATGCGGATGTTGGTATCGCGCGGATCCTTGCCATAGGGCCAGGTGGCACCGGCCGGCGTGAGCTTGACGCCCAGGTCGGCGCAAAGCGCGGCGACCTTCTGGGCCGAGCCCTCGGGACCATCGAAGCTTACAAAGTAGCCGCCGCGGGGGTGCGTCCAGGTGGCACAGCCCGTATCGCCCAGGCCCTCGGTGAGCTTGCGCTCAACGGCCTCAAAGCGCGGACGCAGGAACTCGGCATGCTTTTTCATGTGCTCCTTGACCGCCTCGATGGTGGGAAGGAAGCGCACGTGGCGCAGCTGGTTGAGCTTGTCGGCGCTGATGAGGCCGGCCTTCAGGCGCTTGGAGAACTCCGCGATAACCGCGGGGCTCGCACCGATAAAGCCGATGCCGGCGCCCGGGAAGGTGATCTTGGACGTCGATGCAAAGGCCACCACGCGGTCCTCGGTGCCCGCCGCGCGAGCGAGGTCAAAGATGTTGGCGAGCTCGTCGGTCTCGTCGTACAGGTCGTGCACGCAGTAGGCGTTGTCCCAGAAGATGCGGAAATCGGGCGCGGCCGTGGGCATCTCGACCAGGCGACGCACGGTGTCCTCGCTAAAGGTGATGCCCGTGGGGTTGGAATACTTGGGCACGCACCAGATGCCCTTGATGGAGTCGTCGGCGGCAACCAAGCGCTCGATCTCGTCCATGTCGGGGCCGTTGTCGGTCATCGCGACGGGGACATTCTCGATACCCAAGTCGGCAGTGATGCCAAAGTGGCGGTCGTAGCCGGGAACAGGGCACAGGAACTTGACCTTCTTGCCGTCATGCGCGGCCTCATAAGCCTCCCAAGGCTCGCTACCGCACGAGCCGCAGCGCCAGAACATGCCGGCGATATCGTGCTCGATCAGCAGGCTCGACGAACCCAGTACGAGCGTCTGCTCGGCGGGGCAACCCAGGAACTCCCCCGCCAGCTTGCGTGCCGAGGGAATGCCCTCAAAGCAACCGTAGTTGGAGCAGTCGACGTTGCCGTCGTGCAGATCGGCATCGGCATTGAGGATATCGAGCATGGGGCGAGAGATGCCCACCTGGGAGGGCGACGGCTTGCCGCGGGCCATGTCGAGCGCCAGGCCCTTGGCCTTGACCTCGGCGACCTCGGCTTTGAGCGCCTCGATGGCGGCATCGAGTTCGGTGGTTTCCATCTTCTGGTAGATCGTCTGCATGGGTGCGACCTTTCGCGAAGCGGGACGTTGCAGTTCGTCTAAGTATAGACCGCCACTGCCGCAACGGTATGAAGCCGTGATAGATTAAGTCCATCGCAATGAATTACGACATCGCCGCGCATGCCGGCGTGGGGCGCCCAAGGAGGCACTATGGAGTACGGATCGTTCCAGGCCGAGGAATTCGGCGACCTGCAGCGCCTGGTCGACGGACTGTTTTATGACCGCCGCGCCATCGACCGCCTGGATCTCATCGTGCAGGCCGAGATCTTGGACCTCGCGCCCGACCTCATGGAAATCGTCAACCTTTTGCCGCCCGGCTACTACGACCGCCAATCGCTTTGCGACCAGCTCAACTCCGCCTTGGCCGCCCACGGCTGGGGCGCCGTCTACGGCACCGTGGAATAAACCTAGTCATTTAAGAACGTCCATTACAGTCGAAATTGTCAGCCCGGGACCGTCTCG